>CAMOXU010000075.1 GCA_946629525.1 uncultured Clostridia bacterium | reverse complement strand
AAGGTCGTGAAGGAGAGGTTCGTGGAGCTCAACAGGAGAGCGTTCATGCTGACCGCTTCAATAAGCGGAACTTTATAAAAAGGAGTTTATATATTATGAAAATCAATGAGAGACAGCTCGCACAGGTCAACGACCGGATCAACGCGCTTGTCAGCGCCAACAGCTTCTACGGAAAGAAGCTCAAGGAAGCCGGGATCACGCACGTTGCGGATGCGGAGGAATTCGAGAAGCTTCCGTTCTCCGAGAAGGCGGATCTGCGTGATGCGTACCCGCTGGGACTGATGACGGCTCCCGAGGAGGAAATCGTCCGCATCCACTCGTCCTCAGGAACGACCGGTCTGCCGGTCATCATTCCCTACACGGCGAAAGACGTCGACGACTGGGGAGAGATGTTCCGCCGCTGCTATGAGACGGCCGGGATCGGCAAAGGCGACCGCATCCAGATCACACCCGGCTATGGTCTCTGGACAGCCGGAATCGGTTTCCAGAACGGCTGCGAAAAGCTCGGTGCGATGGCTGTCCCCATGGGTCCGGGAAATACGGAAAAGCAGCTGCAGATGATGGTCGACCTCAAGACGACGGTCCTCTGTTCGACATCCTCCTACGCACTGCTCCTCGCGGAGGAGATCGAGCGCCGCGGCATTCAGGATAAGATCCATCTGAAGAAGGGCGTGATCGGGTCCGAGAGATGGAGCAAGGCCATGCGCGAGCGCATTCAGGGGATCCTTGGAATCGAGCTCTATGACATTTACGGTCTGACAGAGATCTACGGCCCGGGTATCGGAATCAACTGCAAGGGCTCTGACTACATGCATGTCTGGGATGATTATCTCTACCTTGAGATCATCGACCCGGTGACCGGCAAGAACCTGCCGGACGGCGAGTGGGGCGAGATCGTTATCACGACGCTGGTCAAGGAGGGCGCTCCGCTCATCCGCTACCGCACGCATGACCTTTCAAGGATCATTCCGGGCAAATGTGCCTGCGGCAGATCCTATCCGCGCATCGACATCATCAAGGGCCGTACGGACGACATGATCAAGATCAAGGGCGTCAACGTATTCCCGGCGCAGATCGAGGAGGTCCTCGCCAAATTCGAGGAGGCTTCGAGCGAATATCAGATCCGCATCTCCCATCTCGACGGCCGCGATACGATGCGTCTCTATGTCGAGGCGGTCAGCGGACATGTCGACTTCGCAGAGCTCAGCAAGAAGATCGCGGCGAAGACAAAGGCGGCGATCGGATTCACGCCGATCGTCAAGGTCGTTGAGGCCGGACTGCTGCCGAGGAGCGAGAAGAAGTCGAAGCGTGTATTCGACGAGAGATATGACTGAATGGGCTGACAATTGACAAGAATTGGACTTAGCTGTATAATAACAAAGAAAGAGGAACACTGCGACAAGCGGTTGACCTCGAATCGAATTGGTTAAACTATTTAAAGCTTAAACAACCGTCACTGGTCAGAGTGGCGGTTGTTGCTTTTCGTCTTGATTCGCACTGTGATGGTATATCCAAACACATGGAATGTAAGAGTAATTGGCATATGCCTCACCTCCTTTCGGAGAATGATGGCCAACCGCCTGCGCTATAGCAGTGCCCCTCTGCTCTGTCGAGCAATTATATTATAGCAGAACGCATGTTCGCGGTCAATTCCGTTTTTCTCTCCGAATCACATCAGTACGAAAGAATACCTTTCCCACATTACTATTTTTCAGTAGTAAATCTTATCGGAAGTTGCGAAGCAACTTTCGATAAAAAGGCCTGCAAAGCAGGCCGAATTATGATTATGAGGTTCGCGAAGCGGTTCCGATGATATATCTTATCGGAAGTTCCGTAAGGAACTCCCGATAAAAGGCCGATTTATCGGCCGTATTATGATTATGAGGTTCGCGAAGCGGTTCTCATAATATGATTTATGGAATCAAGTATGAATGAAAATGATTAGGCGCATATCACACTCAGTGATATGCGCCGTTTTCATTTCCCACGGAAATCAGATCTTAATTACATCGCTGTACTTCGCATGCTCCTTGACCTTCATGGTCAGCTCGGCAAGCCTCGACGTATCTCCGATCAGGATGACGCCGACCAGGCGGTTCTTGTCGAAGGTGTACTTCTCGTACTGCCTGCGGCGTAGATCCGTCGTCTCGACCGTCCTGTAGAGCTTCGCAGGATCGCTGCCGTTGTCGCCGATCGCAAAGAGGGATGTGTTCATGCCGTTGAAGTTCAGCGCACCGTCTACGGTCTCGTAAGCGACGTCATCGCCCGCCGCGTTCGCTCCTGCAGTCTTGCCCTGATCGACGGACTGGCTCCAGAGCGCGTAATTGATCCCGTTATACTCCGCGCAGTCACCGCAGGCATAGATGTCGGGAGTATTCGTCTCCATATGGTCGTTCACGATGATTGAGCGGCCGATCGCAAGGCCGGCTGCCTCCGCAGGCCCGAGATTTCCGCGGACGCCTGTCGAGACGATGACAAGATCGGCCGGGATGAGTGTGCCGTCGGCAAGAAGAACGCCTTCGCCGTTGATCTCCGAGGTGCTCGCGGTGGTGAACACTTTGATGCCGCAGTCTTCCGCGATCGCTTTCAGCATCGCCGATGCGGAGGGATTCAGCTGCCTTGCCATGAGAGCGGGACCGCCCTCGATAACGGTCACGTCGATTTTTGCCCTGCGAAGTGTCCAGGCGGCCTCGAGGCCGAGGACACCGCCTCCGATGACTGCAGCGGTCTTTATCTGCGGGACCATCGCCTTGATTTTTGCCGCGTCCTCGATGGTCCGGATGGACACTACCTTGTCGAGATCATGGCCCTTGAAAGGCGGAACGAAGCAGTGGGCCCCGAGCGCGTAGATCAGCTTGTCATAGACGAAGGTATTTCCGCCGGCTGACACAGTCTTCTCCGCCGTATTGATCGATTCCACCTTCGTCTCTGTGAGCAGGATGATATTGTTCTCTTCGAACCAGGAGGGCTGCTCCACAGCCATCTGATTGTCGGAGAAATCTGAGAGCATTGCCTTCGTAAGCATGGGCCTGTTGTAGGGCAGATGCTTCTCCTCCGAGAGCATGAGGACGGTGCCGGTCTTATCGCGCTCCCGGATCGCCCGTGCAGCCTCGAGAGCGGCAATTCCGCCTCCAAGAATAAGATACGTTCTGTCCGTATCGTTCTGATAGCCTGTTCCGGCCTCCCCGGCGGGGACAAAGTTTTCGGGACCTACGCCGCAGACCGGACATTCCTCGATGGAGGAGTCGAAGATCGCGCCGCATACGAGACACTTGACCAGCGTGCGTGCACCCTTCGCGGCAGGCTTTTTCTGTTCCTTCTTCAGGAGGACGCATCCGAAGTTGTAACCGAAGTCATAGGCATCCGCCAGCTCGTTGGCATTTGGCTTAAAGCGCACCCGGAAGCCGTCCAGAACACGGAGACGGATCTGCTTCAGCCTCTCGATGATATGCGGGACACCCTCTCCGGACCATCCGTAGCTTCCGAAAGCGGAAGCAAGTCTTCCCTTGAATACCGGCGGGTACATGCCAAGGGTCAGATTATAGACCGGCTCCAGCGCTTCCCCGAGGATCGTCGGTGTGCCGAACAGATAACCGTCAGCGGCAGCCATATCAGCCGCGAGGTTCGTCTTGTCATCGAAGACGAGATCATAGCGGTGGACCTCCGCTCCTGCATCCTGAACACCCTTCGCGATCTCCTCGGAAAGCTGCTTTGTATAGCCGTAAGCGCTGACATAGGGCATCACGACCAGCTTCTTTTCCTTTTTGGCAGGTGCCTGGCACCATTCACGATACCATCCGAAGATCTGATCGAAATGAGAATCCAGGACCGGGCCATGTCCGCAGCAGATATGTTCGATCTCCAGATCTTTGATGCGCTCCAGGGCTGTCGACATATACGGATAAGCAAAGGGACCGATGATGCAGTCAAAGTAATATTTTGTCGCCTCTGCGTAGCCCTCCTCGTCCGTCACGCTGGACCTGAGGATCCCAGGTGCCGCAAAGTGGGAGCCGAAGGAGTCGCAGGTGAAGAGGGTCTTCATTTCCGGGACATATGTGTACATGGTATCCGGCCAGTGGAGATTCGGAAGGACCATGAATTCCAGCGTCTTGTCTCCCAGGGAGAGTGTGGAACCGTCGTGAACCGCGATACTGTTGAAGTCTGTGTTTATGATGTGCTTGAGGAACTGGATCGCAGTTCCTGTGGCGACGATCGTGATGTGCGGGTTCATTTCCAGAAGCTTCTCGATCGATCCTGCATGGTCGGGCTCTGTGTGGTCCATGATCAGGTAGTCGATCTGGGAGACGGAGGCTTCGGATTCGATGTAGCTGACCATCTCGTCGAAGAAGGCGAGCTTTGACGTCTCGAAGAGCGCGGTCTTCTCGCTGCCCATCAGGAGATACGAATTGTAGGACGTGCCGTATTTGGTTTCCATAATGATGTCGAAGACACGCAGCTCCGGATCAAGGACACCGGTCCAGTAGAGGTCTTTTTTGATTTTGAAAGCCTTCATATCATTCTCCTTCCATATGTTTTGTCCGGGTGTCGGCGGCTCTGATGTATTTCGTTCCTCACAGAGGTGCGCGCTCACCCGACTTTTGTTCACACTGCACAAAGAAGTGCGCGTTCACGCAGGATATTACAGCAGGTTTGTGGATACGATAAGAGCATACCATAATGACGGAATATTTGAAACAGAAAGCTTTATTTTGTGAAAAATTAGGATTCACTAACAGAATTTCCTGTTATCCGATGCCGGAATCATTGTGATAAGTTGTCTTAAAAATGCGTTTCCTGTATAATGTCTACAGCACTTATATTGGAGGGGCTTATGAATTTTAACGGATATCCCAACTTACAGGCACTGCTCAATGAATGCAGGCGCTCTTTCGTTCATTCAGATAAAGAACCGATGCTCTTCGGAAAAGAGATCTGGAGGAACATGCATACCATATGGAATGGATTTACGCCGCTGGAGCTCTCGCGTATCGATGAGGACATCGCCGCGCTTCGCAGCTCCGGAACCTATAAGAGAGGATACTATGTGACGCGGGAAGCGCTGATCCTTACTGCAACTGAGGACAAAAAGATGAGCCTGTATCCCATCCGCTGCAGGGATATCCTCTGGATCTATTCCGGTGTGATCAGGCACTCGGTCAACTTTATACCGACGAGCAAGACATATCATCTGAATATCGTCGATGCCTATAAGACGCGGATCCGGTTCTGCATGAAGTCTACGACCCCCTTCAACAAGAAGAACCTTATGGAGGAAGACCTGAAGTACCTCATGGAGAATCTTATGGTCAACTGGCCGGGAATTCTGTGGGGATATTCTACGGACAGGGAGGCGGTTTATCGAAACAATTTCTCCGAACTGGTAGCGATCGTAAAGAAGAAAAATGCAGAAGGCGCCCAGAAAGAAGCTCTCCGGGCGCAGCTCATGGCGCGGCTTGCCGAGGCGCAGTCGCAGAGCGAGGAGACATCCGAAGAAGGAAAGAATGGAGGGGCGGAGGGTCCGGCTCCTGATACCCGGAGCTCCGACGCAGGAGGAGAAAACTCCTGGGGTACAGGAACCGGAAGCCAGAGCGCGCCGCAGAATTCCTGGAATGCAGGCAGCGGATATCAGAGCGCACCGCAGAATTCCTGGAATGCAGGCAGCGGATATCAGAGCGCACCGCAGAATTCCTGGAACAGCGGCAGCGGATATCAGAGTGCACCGCAGAATTCGTGGAACAGCGGCAGCGGCTATCAAAGTGCACCGCAGAGTTCGTGGGGTAATGGAAATCAGAGCGCACCGCAGAATTCGTGGAACAGCGGCAGCGGATATCAGAACGCGCCACAGAACTCGTGGGATACCGGCAGCAGGATTCAGAGCGCAGCACAGAGCTCATGGAATGCCGACCCCGGATTTTATGACAGCACTGCAGAGAACAGCGGCAGGCAGCAGGCGAACACGGAAGCCCTTGTCCTTCGCTCACCCGACCGTGCCTACAATTTCCTTATCAAGAATTCGGAATTCCTTCTGGGACGGGGAATCGACGTCGACGGCAGGATCACAGGAAATCCGAATATCGGCCGGAGACACTGCATGATCCGCCGGGGGAATGACGGGAAGTATTATATTCGCGACCTGCAGAGCCTGAACGGGACGTTTCTGAATGGCCGGAGGCTTGCGCCCAACGTCGACTGCCGGCTGAACGACGGAGATGAGGTCACGCTCTGCACGCAGAAATTCATCGTAAGTATAGAGCAAAGCAAATCTTATTGAGAGAGCGGTGCCAAAATGAAATGTTACCGTATTATGGAAAAAATGGAGCCGGTCACTCCGAAAGACTTTAAGAACCTGCCCTATCAGTATGTTGTCATTATGAAGTCCGCAGAGTGGAACCGGAAGAAAGCGCAGTTCGATATCGGCATGGATCTGGACCTCGATCTGCGGGATGCAGGCAGCACCCGTGCGGAAGTCAACTATGACTCGATTACCGGAGGCTTCAATATTCCTGTCCGTGAAAATGTACCCGGCGAGAACCATGTGTTTGCATTTTCACTCGATGAGAAGGGCATTATCTTCATCGACGACGAGGGCTACTGCAACTCGATCGTGCGGAGGATCGCCAATTCGAAGAGGCTGGTCAATCCCTGCCTTGAGCGGTTCCTGTACGATTTCCTGGAGCAGATCATCCGGGATGACCAGAAGATGCTGGAGAACTACGACCACACGCTGGATGAGCTGGAGGACCGTATCCTCGGCGGGAATACGGACGGCGTTCTTGACCAGATCGCGGAGATCCGCAATGACCTGAGAGACCTCAAGATCCACTACACGCAGCTCATCGATGTGTGTCAGGAGTTCGAGGAAAATGAAAACCATTTCTTCAAGGCCGAAAATGAACGCTACTTCCACCTCGTAGCCCAGAGGATCGAGAGACTGCTGGATATGCTCCTCACGCTCGTGGACTTTACGATCCAGCTGCGTGAGTTCTGTCAGTCCAAAATTGACGAGAAGCAGAACAAGAATCTGGGGTTTCTGACGATCATTTCCAGTATTTTCATGCCGCTGACGCTGATCGCGGGCTGGTACGGGATGAACTTCAAATATATGCCGGAGCTTGACAAGGTCTGGGCGTATCCGCTGGTCTTTGTCGTGTCGGTGATGATCGTGGTCGTGTGCATTTTCTACTTTAAGAAGAACAAGTGGTTTTGACCTTTGAAAGGAGAATATTATGAGTCGACTCAAAGATCTCAGAAAATATGTAAACAAAGAACTGGAAAAGATGCCGGATGAGGACAAGCGCACGAGTGCGATCGTCCACCTGTACGGTGTGTCGCTTGCAGCCACCATGATCGCGAAAAAGCGCGGACTGGATCCGGAGCTTGCGTCCATGGCAGCGATGCTGCATGACCTGCACGCCTACAAGAGCGGAAGCTATGACGATCACGCGCACAAGGGAGCGGAACTTGCGAAGGAAATTCTCGGCAAGCTCGGGCTGACGACGGAGGAGGAGACGGAGACCATCTGCTCTGCGATCTATCATCACGACGATAAGTATTCCGTAGATTCCCCGATGGATGAGGTACTCAAGGATGCGGATGTGATCCACCACTGCATGAACGACCTCTCGAAGAAGGTCAAGGATAAGGAGAAGGCGAGATACGCGAGCCTCTGTGAAGAGTTTGGCATGTAACGTGAATCCCGCACGGGGCTTCGCAAGCGTGACTTGAATATTCAACACTTCGCAAACGTGACTTGAATATTCAACGCTTTGCAAACGTGGCTTGAACACTTAACGTTTCGCAAACGCGGCTTAATTAATCAACGTGAAGCTGAGCTCTCTTACTCCGCAAAATAACCGCAAGTGGAAAGATCAGCAGCCAGGATATGCATGTTTTTATGAACGGGAGGCATTAATATGCGGCAGAACAATATCGAAATGTTCCAGGATACGATGCGTATTCTTGCTCAGGGTCACTACACGATCGGAAACAAAAAAGTGAAGCTGAAGCTCTCCCGCAGGGAGATGGAAGCCGCGGATGTGTACCTCCCGAAAGAAGTTCAGAACATATCCGGGAAGAAGGATTTTCCGCATGTCCATGTCATCGGTAGGTGCGGGTACAGCTGCGAAAATATGGATTCCTTCAGCCTCGCCAGAAAAAGACTGGAGCAGTTCTCCGATGAACTCGCCAAAGAAGGGGCTAAACCGATACTGGTTCTGAATCTCGCAAACTCGATCCACCCGGGCGGCGGTGTCCGCAACGGTGCAAAGGCACAGGAAGAGGATCTTTGCAGAAAGAGTTCCCTCCTGCTTTCTCTTGAAAGCCGGAATGCCCGCCCGTACTACGACTATAACAAGTCGCTCTATACGCATATGGGATCGGATGCGATCATCATCAATCCGCAGGTGGAGATCATTAAAGATGAAAATGGAAATCTCCTTCCGGAAACGGTCATCGTTTCCGTCATGACCTGCGCCGCTCCGATGCTTCGGAACGGAATGGAGGGAATGACTCAGTCGGAATATGAAGCCATGATGTACGGCCGTATTACCGGTATGCTGAAGACGGCCGCATATATGGGATACCAGTATCTGGTCCTGGGAGCCTTCGGCTGCGGTGCATTCCGGAATGATGCCCGTGTTGTCTCCGATCTGTTCTACAAAGCCCTGAAAGAATTTGACTTTGACGGTATGAAAGAGAAGGACATGTTCCGCAGGATCGATTTTGCGGTAATGGACAATTCGGCGGATCAGTATAATTTCAGGGAGTTTTCCAGGAACTTCAACCATTTTTACCGGGATGAGGATCAGGCGGCGACAGATCGGGCCCAAAACAAAAAGAAAGAAAAGAGTGCTCATTTGGATGCGATCCGGGGATGCATTTTCGGCGGTGCCGTCGGAGACGCCCTGGGATATCCGGTAGAGTTCTATTCGGAAGAAGAGATCTTTTCAAGATACGGGACTCAGGGAATCACGGCGTATGAAAAGGATTTCCGGTCCGGGAAAGCACTGCTTTCCGATGACACACAGATGACGCTCTTTACTGCGAACGGATTGCTCGTCGGGGATACACGCGGAGCCCTGCGAGGTGTCCGCGGATGGCCGAGGTACTACGTGGCGAAGGCTTATCTGGACTGGCTGCTGACCCAGCAGAGGTCTTTCCGGGATGTTCAGGACTCGCAGGCCGTCAGGTATTCCTGGCTCCTCGACATCCCCGAACTGTATTCAAGAAGAGCACCCGGCAACACCTGCTTGTCAGCGCTTTGCGAGGAGAAGCGCGGAGAGCATTTTGATGACTATGTAAAGGCAAAGAGAAACCACAGCAAAGGCTGCGGCGGGATCATGCGTGTTGCGCCGATCGCAGTCAATTATCGGACAGACATAGAAACTCTGGACATGGAAGGCGCTCAGCTGGCAGCCATCACGCATGGACATTCCCTCGGATACATGCCGGCAGCGGTACTGGTCCATATCATCAACCGGATCGTATTCCCGCCGAAGGGCGCACAGATGTCTCTGAAAGAGATAGTTCTGGAAGCTCGGGATACGATGAATCGGATCTTTGCCGGCGACCCGAATCTCCCGACACTGACGGAGATCATCGACCGTGCCGTGAGCCTTGCGGAATCGGGCAGCGGAGACGATCTTGAGAACATTCATCAGCTTGGAGAGGGCTGGGTTGCGGAGGAGACGCTCGGGATCTCGCTCTACTGTGCGTTGAAATATCAGCATGACTTCTCCGCAGGAATCATTGCTGCTGTTAATCATAAGGGAGACAGCGATTCCACAGGTGCCGTGACCGGGAATATCCTTGGCGCGCTGCTGGGATATGAGGCCATTGAGGAGAAGTGGAAGAAAGATCTTGAGCTGTCGGATGTCATTCTGGAGATTGCAGAAGACCTCTGCTTCGGATGCCCGATGTCTGAATACAGTCCGTATCGGGATGAAGCCTGGGAACGGAAATATATAAGAAGTAAATGAAACATCTGCCTGCACAGTGGACAGGTGGCCTTCTGGTAAAGCTACGGCAGGGATGCAGCTTCGCCCGGTAAAATATACGGAGGACGAATAAATGAGTAAAGTAATTTTACTGAACGGCAGTGCCCACAGGAATGGATGCACGGCGACAGCGCTGAATGAGATGATCAGAGTCTTTGAGGAAGAAGGCGTTGAGACAGAACTGATCCAGGTGGGAACAAAAGATATTCGAGGATGCATTTCCTGCAACAAATGCAGCGAAGCCGGAAAGTGTGTGTTCGATGACCTCGTGAATGAGGTCGCGCCGAAGTTTGAAAAGGCGGACGGCTTAGTGGTAGGAAGCCCTGTGTACTACGGATCTCCGAATGGAACGATTCTTTCCTTCATGGACAGGCTGTTCTACAGCACACAATTTTCAAAGCACATGAAGGTTGGTGCGGCAGTGGTAAGCTGCAGAAGAGGCGGAAATACCGCGAGTTTTGACGTGCTGAACAAATACTTCACGATCAGCGGCATGCCGGTGGCTTCTTCGACCTACTGGAATCAGGTGCATGGATTTACGGCAGAGGATGTCAGGAAGGATCTGGAGGGACTTCAGACTATGAGGAACCTGGCAAGGAATATGAGCTTTATGATCAAGGCGTTCGCTGACGCTAAGGAGAAATACGGTTATCCGGAAGTCGAGCGTGGATGCTTTACGAGCTTCCCGGATGGCAAGTGATCCGGAGTCGCTTATAATAGAGTAATCGAGACTACGGTGCCAGTGCGGAAATGGAAAACAACCGGCAACTATCAACTGTTTGCGATATTATTGACTTTCGACCATAGTTAAAATACTATAATATTAACAACGAACACATGAGGTTCGTTTGAACGTTGAAATCAAAGAGGGTTCTGGTATGCTTTCTTTGATGGAGTTCCAGGTGGGTTTGATAAATAACCACAAACCAGATAGGATTGTCCGAAAGAAAATTATCTAAAAGACCTTGTAGCCAAATACAAGGTCTTTTTATGTTGGGCGATAGACCATTCCTGAGATTAAATAACTGGCTGAATAGGTTATTCGCAGTTTCTGCCTCGGAAAGAAGAACTGGGAAATGGTTTATACCATAACCAGAGCAAAGGCCAGCGCCATTTTCAGCGGGAAGAATATGTTGCAATTGGCTACAATGAAAGAGTAAAGATAGTATCTTCTCTACGAGACCAGGATTGGACAAATTTATACTACAGGTTGAATGACGATACCGCCTGCTCATGCTATAGTAGGCAATGAAAGAAAGAGGACGACAGGTCCGGAAAGGAGAGGCAATGATGCATACACAGACATATAATTTCAGGAATTCATACCGTCCGTGTGAACTTCATGGAACGAATATGCCCTCAGCCAGCAAAGCTGAACGGCATACTTCGACATGCCTTTACCATACCGGATCAAGTGGATATCTGCGACCAGGTGCTCCCATGCGCATACTGGTCTGATCAGATCGATCAAAGCATTTCATGCTGAGACTGCCGCTTGTCCGAAAGACAGGCGGTTTTTTTATGGCGGTGGCAGCTCAATTGGCAGAGCGCTAAATCAATAAATCCTGCCCGGGATTTTAACAGCAATTCGTACAGATCTGGATGTTGTTGGTTCGAATCCAACCCACCGCCCTCAGGGATGCTCACAGCAAAAACCTTAGGGAGCACATGACTGTTAATCATGAATCAAATGCATCCTGAAAACCGGGACACCGGCCGTCAGTCTGAAAGGCTTCCGGCCGAATAATCCTAAAGTGGGAAATGTGTCCCGAACCCGTGACCCATACAGCAAATTTTATTAAAAGCCCAGAGGAAAGATCTGTTAAGCGGGTTCTGGGGGGCTGCGGTACCACGTACCCTCCTTAATCCTGAACACACAGGGTCATGACAAAAACAGCGGAAAGGAGGAAATGACTATGAATTTCGCTGAAGCAGCGGCAAAGAACGCTGCATTTACAAGAACTGAAAACGGAGCCGTGGCGCTGAACACCACCGGCGATGCAAGACTGGACTTCTTCGGAGCAGTCGGTTCACTCCGCGGCGCGGACAAGGAGCGGATCACCCGTCTTTTCTCTGAGGCCTACAAGGCAGACCCGCTGTTCGCAACGAAGATCGCGTTCTACGCGCGTGACATCAGGGGCGGTCTTGGAGAGAGACAGACCTTCCGTACGATTCTTGCCTTCATGGCAAAGTATCATCCGGAGGCGCTGCGTCCGAACCTGGACCTGATCGGCGTATACGGCCGTTACGATGACCTGTACTGCCTGATCGGCACTCCGATGGAAGCGGAGATGTGGGCTGCCATGAAGAGGCAGTTCGAGGAGGATCGTCAGAATATGCAGGAGGGAAATGCCATTTCCCTGCTCGCAAAGTGGATCAAGACGGCGGATGCCTCTTCCGCAAATACCAGAAAGCTCGGCATCCTGACCGCACAGAAGCTCGGCTACTCCGTATACGAGTTCAAGCGTCTGGTGCGCGCGATGCGTAAGCACATCGGTATTGTGGAAGCGCTCATGTCTGCAGGCCGCTGGGATGAGATCCGCTACTCTGCGGTTCCCTCCAGAGCCATGATGATCTATAGAAATGCCTTCAGGGAGCACGATGCTGAACGCTACAATGCATTTGTACATAGGGCGGTAAGCGGAGAGGAGACGATCCATTCCGCAGCGCTGTATCCGTACGATATCATTGAGAATGTTGTGGATATGCACTGGGGAGAAGCTGAGATCATGGAAGACGATACACTGGAAGCCCAGTGGCGTCAGCTGCCGGACTACGTGGAGGCAGGGACCAATGCGCTGGTTATCGCGGATACCTCCGGCTCCATGTCAGGAAGACCGATGGCGACCTCCGTCGGCCTTGCGGTATACTTCGCTGAAAGAAATA
>CAMOXU010000074.1 GCA_946629525.1 uncultured Clostridia bacterium | reverse complement strand
TCAAGGACCATGTTCAAGCCGTATTTTTGGCACCAGCCGATGGCTCTCTCTATGTACGAGAACCCCTCTTCTTTATAAGTGCCGCCCTCTTCCTCGACCAGATCGTAGTCGACCGGGACGCGGATATGGTCAAGACCGAACGATTTGATTCTTTCTATATCTTTTTCAACGATAAAGGTCTCATACCTCTCCTTCGTATGATCGCACTGGGAAAGCCAGCCTCCCAGATTGACGCCATGTTCATAACCGGGCCAACGCTTCATATTTTTCTCCTCCACATAATGTGATATAACTTATTATATCGGACTGACTGCCAAATGCTACACATTTCTTTTCGAACAGACGAAAGGGGAAAATGTATACCATGACACATATTACGATTCACGTACAATCTTATTGCCTTGGAAAGCCGACCACGATCCATGTCATCCTTCCGACGATCATGAATCCGATCGAAAATCCGGGGCGGATTTCTTTCAAGGGTCCTTTCCGGACCCTCTATTTTCTTCACGGTGCCCAGGACGATCCGGAGGACGTGATGGCCCGGACCAGAATCGGGGACTACGCAATGGAGAACAACATTGCCGTTGTGCTTCCGGAAGGGAACAACGCTTTCTATCTTGACCAGGTACCGGGATTCGGCTATGAAAGCTTTATCACCGACGAGCTCATCGAAGCTACGCGGGAGCTCCTTCCGCTCTCACCGAAACGTGAGGATACATTTATCGGCGGCTACTCGATGGGCGGCTACGGGGCCGTACGCGCTTCGCTGCTGCATCCGGAGAAGTTCGCTGCCTGCATCAGTCTGTCCGGAGCACTGGAGATCAAGCGGACTGCGTACTTTGTCCGTGCGCTGACCCCTCTGATCCCGGAGCAGCTGCGCGAGCCCAAAGCGCTTCCCGGAAGCGAGTACGATCTCTTTCATCTTCTGCGCGGGATCAAGGCATCGGAAGATGCCGGATCATCGGAAAATGAAAAACCGGTGTCCTACCCGTCCTTCTACTTCGCCTGCGGGAGCGATGACCCCTTCATCTCTCAGACAAAGGCCTTCCTGGAGGCGGCTGCGGACAGCCCGCTCCGCACGGAATGCCATTTCACCCCCGGCGGGCATGACTTTCCCTACTGGGATGCAGCTTTGTCAGAAGTGATGCAGTGGCTTAACACGATATGATCTGCCGCGAAGCGAGCCCCGTCCGTGATGCGAAAGTGCTTAAGTTCGGATCGTCATGCGGCGTATTATGTCAGAGCAGCACATCGCTTCTGAGGTCATGAACCGCCGCGCAGCCAACACCAACCAGAAAAAATGAGCCCCTGACTGTACCAGTTGTACGGCCAGGGGCTCATATATTCTTTTATCTCAGGAATCCCTGAATGATCGTCTCCTCCGCTTCCTTCTCGGAAAGGCCGAGGGTCATCAGCTTCATCAGCTGATCACCTGCGATCTTTCCGATCGCAGCTTCGTGGATCAGAGAAGCCTCCACGTTGGTCGCCTTCAGCTGCGGAGTGGCGAGAATTACGCCGTGATCCATGATGATGGAGTCGCACTCGGCGTGGCCGGAACATGCTGCGTTTCCTGAAATTCCGAGGATCACTTCCTGACAGCTCTCATCTCTGGCGACGCCGCGGCTTATGATATCGCAGCTCCCGCCGTCCCCGTTCATCTCGACGTTGATCTGGGCGACAGCCTTCTGATCCTTGTTGGTCAGGATCTTGTCGTGGATGATCAGGGAGGAATTCTCCTTCATGGTCGCGCGCGTGATACGGGTGGTATCGTCGATCCCGCCGATCTGGGAAGTCTCGAGCTGCATCGAAGCGCCCTCCTCGAGCTCTACGACCGTGGTCGGGTTCATGAGGCGCTTTCCGGTGCCGGTTCCTTCCCCGTAATGCTTCTCGACATAGCGGACCTTCGCATTTTTCCCGACGAAAAAGCTGTGGACGCCGTCATGCTCGGAATCCCCGCCGCCGCAGTTCGAGATACCGCAGCCGGCGATAATGGTCACATCCGAATCCTCTCCGATAAAGAAGTCATTGTAGACCAGCTCCTTGAGACCGGTCTCGCTGATGATGACCGGGATGTGTACGCTTTCCTTCTTCGTGCCCGGTTTAATGATGATATCGATGCCCGGCTTGTCCTCCTTGGTGACGATGTCGATATTGGCCGTTGTATTCCGGGCCGCGCTGACACCGTTGCTCCTGATATTATATGCGCCCTGAGGCAGAGCGTCGAGCTCCGCGACCTCGCGAAGCAGATTCTTCTGAATTGCGTCCATCCCTTACGCCTCCTTTCCCGTCTTCGGACCCTTCTCGTTGAGGATCTCGCAGCCCGGTCCGATGATGTTGATGGAGGAGAGCACTTTGTCCCGCTCATCGTACATCTCGACTCTGCCGTCCTTCAGATAAATGATCTTATCCGCGATCCCGAGGATCCTCTCCTGATGGGAAATGATCACGATACTCCCGGCAGTCTGCTTGTACAGATTCTCAAAAATGTGAATCAGGCTCTGGAAGCTCCAGAGATCGATGCCCGCTTCCGGTTCGTCGAACAGGGAGAGCTTTGATCCCCTGGCTGCGGTCATGGCGATCTCGATGCGCTTCATCTCCCCGCCGGAGAGCGTTGAATTCAGCTCTCTGAAAATGTAATCCTTGGCGCACAGGCCGACGTCGCTCAGGATCGCGCAGGCTTTCTTAAAGGATCTTGCATCCTTGTTGGCCAGCTCCAGAATATCCTTTACACGCAGCCCCTTAAAATGTACCGGCTGCTGAAACGCATAGCTGATTCCGAGCTGCGCTCTCTCATTGACAGGCATCTCCGTGATATCCTGTCCGTCAAAAAGGATCTGACCGGAGGTCGGCTGAATGATGCCCATAACGATCTTTAAGAGCGTTGATTTGCCGCTGCCGTTCGGACCCGTGACCGCCACGAACCGGTCGTCAATCACAAGGTTGATATCCTTCAGGATCTCCTTGTCTTCCACAACATAGTTGATATTTTTCAGTTCCAGCATTTTCCCATTCCTTCAAGAAAGTATCCTGAATAACCTGCATCAAAAAGGTCAGGTCTCCCTGACCGATCCTCTCAGATTCCCGCAGAACAGATCTGTGCAGGCCTCTCAGTTAGTATGTTTTTTCACTGTGCCCTCATATTATACGAAGAGAACCGTCCGGTTTCAAGTAGAAAAGAAAAAGCCCCGTGCGCACTATGCGAACGGAGCTTTCCTTCAGAGATCCAAACTACCTAAGCATTCCTGCCGTGCCGGGTGCGAAGCACCTTCCAAATGGCGCGGCTGCAGTCCGCCGAGGACTTTACGCTCTCTTCTTCTTATTTCTTAATTGCGAGAAGCTCGTAGGGCCTGAGCACCCTGCTGCCTTCCGGAATCTCGCCCTCCGTCCCGTAATTGGACAGGAACAGCTTACCGCTCTCCGGAATACGGACGCTCTGTTCCTCGCCTGTCAGATTTGCCCAGACAAAGAGCTGCGTCTCTTCATACGAGCGCCTGTAGGCTATGACGCCACAGGGCACTTCTTCGTCAAAATCGATCCGGCCGTCTGAGATGACCGGCTCCTCTTTCCGGAGGGCCACCAGCTTTCTGTAAAATGCAAGGATCGAATCCGGATCCTGCTCCTCATCAGCCACGTTGATCGTTTTGTGATTGTCAGGGATCCCGAGCCACGGCGTGCCGGTCGTAAAACCTGCCGTATCCGTCCCGTCCCACTGCATGGGAGTCCGTCCGTTGTCCCTCGACCGCTCGCCGATGATCCTGAGGGCCTCCTCCTCCGACTTTCCCGCATCGAGAAGAATCTTGTAATAGTTGAGGCTCTCCACGTCGCGATAGGAATCAATCGAGGTAAATCCGGCGTTGGTGATGCCGATCTCCTCGCCCTGATATATGTAAGGTGTGCCCCGCATCAGATGGATCAGTCCGGCCAGCATTTTTGCGGATTCTTTGTGATACGTGGTGTCATTTGCGAACCGGGAAATGGCTCTCGGCTGATCATGATTGTTGAGGAACAGGGCGTTCCACCCGTCCGCCTCCTGCATTCCCTCCTGCCAGGTCTTAAAAAGCCTGCGAAGTTCGTCGAAATCCGGCGCTTTCAGCGCCCATTTATCGCCGTTCTTGTAGTCGACCTTCAGATGGTGGAAGCTGAACACCATGGAGAGCTCATGCTCTTTCGGATTGGTGTAGCGGATGCAATTGGCAAGCGAAGTGGATGACATCTCACCGACTGTGATATATCCTTCGAGCCCTCCTTCTGCCGCCAGTCCCTTCAGGTACTCATGCACATGCGGTCCGTCCGTATAGAAGCGGCGGCCGTCCCCTTCGTAATCATTTTCAAAAATCTCCGGTTTGGAAATCAGATTCACGACATCAAAGCGGAATCCCTTAATCCCCTTGCCCTTCCAGAACCGGATGATATCTGCGAGCTCCGCGCGGACCTCCGGGTTATCCCAGTTGAGATCTGCCTGGCTTACATCGAAGAGGTGCAGGTAATATTTTCCGAGCGAAGGCACATATTCCCAGGCGGACCCGCCGAATTTGGAGATCCAGTTCGTCGGCGCGCCTTCCTCCGTACCGTCCCGGAAAATATAATAATCCATATATTTCGGATCGCCGCTGAGCGCCTTCCGGAACCATTCGTGATTTGTCGAAGTATGATTAAAGACCATGTCGAACATAAATCCCATGCCGAGACGGTCCGCTTCCGCGATCATTTTCTCGCAGTCTTCCATCGTTCCGAACAGAGGATCCACCGCCCTGTAATCAGCGACATCATATCCGTTGTCATTAAGCGGAGAAACAAAGAAGGGCGTCGTCCAGATATAATCCACTCCGAGCGATTTGAGGTATGGAAGCTTCTGTGTGATGCCGGCGAGATCTCCGATCCCGTCTCCGTTGGAATCACAGAAGGACTTTACATAGATCTGATACACCGTGCTTTTTCTAAAATCGTCCATTGTGTTCTCCTGATCCTAAATATGTTTTCCGCTGCGGTCGGCGGAAAATCAATGCCGTATGTACGTCATCCTCAATTCCGGGACACCTGTTTGATGCTTTTGTCTCTGTGCCTGTATGCCCGTGACCGGTGTCACCCGCGTATCGGGACACACTCCCGATTTGCGATGGGAAGCGCACAAAGTATTACGATGTCACCCGTGTATCGGGACACTCATTAAAGCCTGATAAGACCGCTGTGCAGCGAAAAAGAGTTACTCAGTGGAGGAATTATCCCCCACTGAGAATGTTTACAGGTCCGGTTACATTTATCCGATCGCTCCGAGCAGATCCGTCCCGGCCTTCACCGTGCGGCCCGCCTCGAAGGAAATGTTATTGTCCGCCGGATCCGTCACGACAAGCATCGTGATCGTCGGATGACCTGCTGCCTTGATCACTGCGGGATCGAACGTGATGAGCTTCTCACCGGCTTTCACCTTCTGCCCGTTCTTTACGTGGCATGTGAAGCCCTTGCCGTTCATATTGACTGTGTCGAGACCGATGTGGATGAGCACATCCGCGCCGTTCTCAAGCATGAATCCTACTGCGTGATTGCTCTCATCCATTGTTACGGAGATGACGCAGTCGCAGGGAGCGATGACGACAT
Organism: uncultured Clostridia bacterium; assembly: GCA_946629525.1. Classification (GTDB taxonomy): domain Bacteria; phylum Bacillota; class Clostridia; order Lachnospirales; family Lachnospiraceae; genus Chordicoccus. The sequence goes on along the minus strand of CAMOXU010000074.1, from coordinate 7,479 downwards.
TGTCTGTCGGCTCGATCGCGATACCGTCTCCAAGTGCCTTGGAAGCGAATACCTGATCCGGAACTTCCTCAATGGCAACTGTCTTTCCGGACAGGAATGCGCGAAGCTCTACCTTCTTTGCCTGCGGAGCAGGTGCTTCCTCTTCTTCCGGAGCTTCCGGAGCCTTGTCAACGCCGCGTGCCTTTCCAAATACGTAGGTTCCTGCGAACGGAACAGCGATCGCGATCACCATTGCGATGGCGAAGAATACCATTTTCTCCGGCTTGATGGAGAGAATGCCGGGAAGACCGCCGACGCCGATACCGAAGGCTTCTACGCCGGTAAGGACCGAGAAGATCGCTGCAAGAGCGGAACCGGTCATAGCGCATACGAACGGGAACATGTACTTCAGGTTAACACCGAAGATCGCCGGCTCTGTAACGCCGAGGTAGCAGGAGATGCAGGACGGAACGTTGACTTCCTGAGCTTCTTCGTTCTTTCTCTGAAGAGCGATCATGCCGAGAACAGCAGATCCCTGCGCGATATTGGAGAGCGCGATCATCGGCCAGAGCATCGTTCCGCCGAACTCGGCGACAAGCTGAAGGTCGATTGCATTGGTCATATGGTGCAGACCGGTGATGACAAGCGGTGCATAGATGAAGCCGAACAGCGCTCCGAAGAGAACGCGGACCGGTCCGGTGATACCTGCATAGACGACGGAGGAGATGACAGAACCGATCTTCCAGCCGATCGGGCCGAGAACAAAGTGTGCTGCCATAACCGCCAGTGTGATACTGAAGAACGGGACAAAGATCATGGATACGACCGGCGGAATGATCTTGCGGAAGAACTTCTCAAGATAGACCAGGACGAAGCCAGCCAGCATAGCCGGGATGACCTGTGCCTGATAACCGATCATGTTGACCTGAATGAATCCGAAGTTCCACTTGGGAATATCGGCTGCCGCTGTACCTGCAACTGCGTAAGCGTTCAGGAGCTGGCCGGATACAAGCGTAAGACCGAGGATGATTCCGAGCATTTCCGTGGTTCCCATCTTCTTTGCGATGGACCAGCAGATACCGACCGGAATACCGACGTGGAAGACCGCTTCACCGATGAGCCACAGGAAGTGATCGAGACCTGCCCAGAACTGGCTCAGCTCGACAAGCGTATGACCGCCCTGGAAAACATACAGGGAGTCGATGACATTTCTGAAACCTAAGATAAGACCTCCGGTGATGATGGCCGGAAGGAGCGGAGTGAAGATCTCCGCGAGGACCGTCGCGATCCTCTGCAGCGGATTCTGGTTCTTCTTTGCAGCCTGCTTGACCTCCGCTTTGGAGACGCCGGATACGCCGGCGACTGCCGTAAAATCATTATAAAACTCTGATACAGTGTTGCCAATGATGACCTGGAACTGGCCTGACTGTGTGAATGTTCCCTTGACGACCTTCATCGCCTCGATCTTCTTGATGTCAGCCTTCTTCGGGTCATTCAGAACGAAACGCATACGTGTCATGCAGTGGGAAACGGCACCGATGTTTTCTTTGCCGCCCACGTATTCCAGAAGCTCTCTGGATGCGTCTGTGTATTTACCCATTTTTTCCTCCTATTCGGCTCCTTTTCTTCCCCTCTCGGTATCAAAGAGCTGTGCTTGCCGTAACCTTCTTTATGTCTGACAGCTTTGTCCGTAAACTGCGTCCTGCTGCTGTATCATTCCTCAGAAGGATGTTCAATAACCTCCCGCGGTGAGGTTGTTTAAACATGTTCCTGATGATTGCATTGTACCTTGTTCAAACAAGTTTGTCAACATGTTTATACAACTTTTTCTTATTTCTCTCGTCCCGGCTTTTCCGATCCGATACAGCCTTTTTTTGGCTGCTGTTTTTCGTGATTCGCCTGTCACCGCCGCATTTTTTGACGGGTTCGGCATCGTTCGGGGAGATGAAAGCCGGAAATAAAAAACCAGACATCCAATATTTCAGATGTCTGGTATCCTATAAAGGTATAATATTTACAGTCATGCATCGCATGCATTTCTTTCATGACCGCAGTTATGAAAGAATACGCAGCGTGAATTGCATTTTCCCTCTCAGAAATCCACAAGGAAGATCCCTATACTGATCTGCGTAAAGCTCCTCTTCTTCTCGATCTTCGTGATCCGCGCAATGAGCAGCTTCCCCGCATCCATCAGCCTGGCAAAGATGATATTGTCCTTCTCCGGAACGTAGCCAAGCTTCTTCCCCGCATCGGTAAGGATCATGACCGCATTGCTGTCAAATTTGTTATCCTCCCGCATAAGGGAGAGCTTGTCCCCGACTTTAATGGTCTCCAGAACAGAAGGATCCGCCAGATGCGTCGTCCCGGCGACAAATGAATCAAACAGATGAATCTCCTTCGTGAGCGGCCTGATAATGTCCCCGAGATCGCGTTCTTCCACGAGGGATATAAATCCGTCTTCTTTTATACTCAGTTTATTTTCCATATGATCTTTACCCCGCTCTTCAGCAATCCCTCGATGACGGAATCCAGTTCCTTTTCATACTCCGCATAATTCCGGATCTGTTCCTCGAGATCCCGCCGCTTCTCCCGAACGGCCTCCGGATCGTCCAGCAGATACTTATACTGATACGGATCCGTCTCCCGGATCCTTTCGATCTCTTCTTCAACCGCTTCAATCTTTTCCGCCAGATTCGGGATCTCTATCTCCGTATATCCCATGTCGAGGCGCTCCAGCGCTTTATTGACAAGGACCTCCGCCTCTTCCATATCCTCAAGGGAGTTGCAGTTATAGGCCGTCATGACCGCATTCCACAGCTCCATGAGCTCCGGGATCTCCTCCGTCATCGGATTGATGTCCGGATGCAGCTGCTTTGCGATCCTTCGGTAAATTCTCTTGATCTGCAGGAGCTTCACCGAAGAGATCGTTTTCATCCCCTTTGCGGCGCTGTTCTCATCCAGCATATCCTGGAGCTTCTGCTGATATGCCTGCATTTCCTTCGCGAGCAGCGCATCGATCTCCGCCTGATCGATGACTCCTCCGCGATTGATCGCCATCTGATAATAGCTGATCATCTTTTTCTTCTTAATACAGGAGATCTGCTTCTCGAACAGTGCAAGATGCAGTTCCCCGAATTCCTTCACATAAAGTCCGTGGTAAATGCCCGCCTCTTTGCGCAGCTGGTCTCTCATAAGGAGCAGCTCTTCATAGCGGGAATAGTCCGCGTTTCTTACCTTAATGATCTCCATCTTCCAATTCCACCTCGAATCCGTACAGGTCATCATAAATCGCAGTCAGCTTCTGTCCGTCTACAGCCGCTTTCTTGAAAAAGTCATCCCTTGTGCGGAACCACTTGTCATTGAAATGAACAACGTACGCCCCGTCTTCCATCACAGATTCCAGCTTCTGCTCTTCCTCTTCGTAGAAAAATGAAACTTTCGCCGACCGGTTCAGGACATAGTACAGGTCATAAAAATCTATATACTCCGGATCGAATTCGATGATCTCGTAGAGATCGTCGATCAGCCATTTCATAATGTTGAGATTTCCGAAAAATGCATTATACGAGATCCGCTGCGCCAGAAAATCCTTTGCCTTAAGATACAGATCCGCCGCATCCTCCGGACGTCCCTCCTCTTTCCGGATACGGGCAAGTCTTGTGAACACTTCCGGGACTGGAGCTCCAAGGTTCCGGGCGTTCTTCACCTGCGGGTAAAGATCCTCTATGATCTCTTTGTACTTCTCATAATCTTTATCAACGAAGTACCCGTTCTTATACATGTCGGCGACTTTATACGTGCTGACCAGGTTCCCGCGCTCCATCGACTTTGAATAGTGCCGGAAGGCTTTCTCATAATCCCTCTCGCCGGTGCGCCCGTAATACCAGATGTAGCCCAGGCACTCGTCTGCGGAATCGATGCCGAAGGCTGACGCCATCTCGTAATACTTCAGAGCCAGATCAAAATCACGCCGCTCATAATACCAGCCGCCAAGGTACATCATATCTTCCGGCCTGTTCTCTTCACGGATCAGGAAATCCATCGCTTCCGTGTACAGAAAATCATCTTCCTCCGTGGGAATTGAGATGCTGTTGTACTGTTCTTCAATTTTTCTTGCTTCTTCTACAGTCATAACATCCTCTTATGATTTTATTTTCAGGAACGCCGAGGCGTCTTGCCGCGCAGGGTGCGAAGCAACTTCCGATAAGATTTATTTTATTCTGTCTCCAGAATAATGTCAAACTCATGGTGTCGATGATTGCCGACATTCTGTCAACACATATCTATTTTTCAGTCATTATGTCTGCCGCAAAACAGCCGGCGTTCCTTACGGAACAGGGAGAACAGCGGCCGGAATTTCGCTCTGCCGCCTGCGACTGAAGAAATGGAAGCAAACGTCGCCGAACGCGATGCACTGATGGGACGTTCTTCCGGCTGACCCGGCCGGAAGCAACAAAGAGCAGAACCGGATCTTCATTAAGCCGGTTCTGCTCTTTGTTGCTTCTATAGCGAACACTTTTTTACTCTCAGCCCTTCCTTCGCGCCTGGGAGTAGAAAATGAACTTATCCGGACGATGTCTCGACTCCGTGTATTCGAACATCACTCCGTTCATATCATAAGTCTTTGACGATACGACCGCGACGCAGTCGTAATCCGTCATCTGCATGATCTTCTCATCCGCCTCCGTACGCTTTTCGACCGTCAGACGGCGAAGAGTCGTCAGAATTCGCACACCAAGAACATTTTCGATATACTCATAGACGGAGTTCTCGGCGATCTCCTTCGTAATCCCCTGCACGGAAGAAGCCAGGAACCAGTTATTGTCGATAATCATCGGGATATCATCGATGATCCGTATCCTCTGAAGATATACGACCTTTTCTCCGACAGGGAATCCGGTCCTTGCGGCAATTCGTTCATCGACCTCTGTCTCCAGAAATACGCGCACTTTCGTCTCATAGCTCAGATTATTTCTTGCCGCCGCCTCCCGGAGCGTCTCGACGTCGCTGAATGCAAACTCCGACTGCGCAGGCCGGACCCATATGACCATCACGCCTTTTCCGCGCATGCTCTGAACAAAACCCTCATCCGCAAGCTGGCTGATCGCCCTTCTGACTGTATTTCTCGAGCAGGAAAATTCCTCGATCAGCGTATGCTCGGAGGGAATATAGGTTCCGTTCGGATACTCTCCGCTCAGGATCCTGTCCTTCAGTGCTTTATAAATAGTTGTATATCTTTCTGTCGGCATAGCTGTACTCCATCCATTATCTGGACTAATTATATCATTAATTATGTCAAATACGATACTCCCCGTCAATAATATGATCAAATCATTGTTCCTTTAGCGCAAAAAGTACTGTTTGAGAGCGAAGCGCTTGACAACAGTTCTATACTGTTATATACTGTTTATAGCTTAAGCACTACTGTATACAGGAGTTTTCTATGAACATCATCATCAATTCATCGTCCATGGTTCCAATCTATGAGCAGATTGTCGAATCGGTAAAAAAGTCCATCGCTTCCGGCGAGCTCCGGCCCGGGGAAGCTCTGCCCTCCGTGCGCAGTCTGGCAAGAGATCTCAGGATCAGCGCGCTCACCGTTAAAAAAGCCTATGATCAGCTGGAGTCGGAAGGCTTTACGGCGACGGTCCACGGCAAAGGGACCTACGTCCTCTCGATCAACAACGAGCTGGTGCGGGAAGAACAGATGAAGGAGCTTGAGAGTGACATGCAGGTCATCGTCGATAAGGCCCGCCGATATGACATTTCCATGGATGAGTTAAGAGAGCTGTTCCGTCTTGTCTCGGAGGATTGAAGAATGTTGAAAGGCATTCGGTGGATGGAACCAGTGCTGATTTCTTTCGGAAGTTTGAACGATGTGAAATATAATCGGAGGATTGAACAATGCTGAAAATCAATGGTTTGAAGAAATCATACGGAGATTTTCATCTGGATGTCTCCATGGAGGTCCCGTCAGGACTCGTCGTCGGTCTGATCGGATCCAACGGGGCAGGCAAGAGCACCACGATCAAGTCTGTTCTTCAGCTGATTCGACCGGATGAAGGTTCTATCCTGTTCTGCGGGCAGGAACACGGTCCGGGCGGTACACTCCTCACTAAAAATGAAAAAGAAATGCTCGGCGTTGTATTATCTGATTCAGGCTTCTCCGCCTATCTGAGTGCCTCGGATGTCGGGCGCATCTGTGAGTCGATGTATACGAAGTTCGACCGGGCAAAATATGAGGCTCTGTGCCGCGATCTGGAGATTCCGGCGCGCGGGCAGATCCGGACATTTTCCACAGGAATGAAGGCGAAGCTGAAAGTCGCCGCTGCGCTCTGCCATGATGCCCGTTTTCTGATCATGGACGAGCCGACTGCCGGACTGGACGTGATCGTCAGGGACCATGTTCTGGATCTTCTTCGCGCTTATATGGAAGAGAAGGAAGATCGCAGCATCCTGATCAGCTCCCATATATCCTCAGATCTTGAGAGCATCTGCGATACTCTTTACATGATCAGGCGGGGGCAGATCGTATTCCACGAGGATACCGATATCCTGCTGTCCAGGTATGGAATCCTAAAGTGCAGCGAAGAGCAATACAACGAAATCGACAGACAGTATATCTGCCGCAGAAAAAAAGAGCCGTTCGGCTATACCTGCCTTATGACAGAAAAACAGTTCTATCTGGAAAATTACCCGAAGCTCGTCATCGAGAACAGCGGAATCGACGATCTCATTCTGCTGATGGAGAAAGGAGAGGATGTTTCATGAAAGGCCTGCTGCTCAAAGATCTGCTGCTCCTCAAGAACAACAAGAAGCTGTATGCGATCCTGGTCTTCTTCGCTGTAATGTATCCCATGATGGGAATGGGCTCGTTCACCATCACGTTCCTCGGAATGATGGGCCTCATTATCTCGATTAGCACCATGAATTATGACGAGTTCGACAACGGGAACAGTTTTCTCTTTTCACTCGCATTTACCAGAAACAATTATGTGGCCGAAAAATATGTTCTCTGCATCGGAGGCGGCATCCTTGGCGCTCTCCTCGGAGCGCTGGTCTGCTTCGCTGCGTCAAAAATAACAGGAGATCCGTCTCTTCTTGAAGGAATGGCGGAAAACCTGTGTGCTGCCGTCCTGCTCTACAGTCTTTCTTCCTCCGTTATGCTGCCGATCTTCATTCGGTTCGGCGCGGAAAAAGGAAGAATGGCTTCCTACCTGACGCTCGCGGCATTTTTCCTTCTGGGCTTCGGCGTCCTGAAGTTCCTGCCGGCTTCGGGAAAAGAGAGTCTTATAAATGCAGTCACCAACATCCCTGTTGCAGCGATTGTGGCAGGTATAGCGCTGTTCGCTATACTGGCGGTCTGTGTCTCCGTCTTCCTGTCTCTGCGTTTCATCCGCATGCGGGAATTCTGAGGATCTGCTCCTCGGAACATATTTTCCTTACAATAGGGTAGAGGGAGGCTAATGCCTCGCCCCTCCCGTTGCACCGTACGTACCG
>CAMOXU010000073.1 GCA_946629525.1 uncultured Clostridia bacterium | reverse complement strand
ACAGCGAACTTGTATTTAGACCTTTATCGTCTGTTCCGCAAACAGAAATGTATGTAATCTGGAGAAAATACCAGACATTCACCCCAGTTGCAGATCTTTTGTTACAGGAGCTTACAGCACGTCTTTGGTAAATGCTTACCCCGTTAGAAACGTGCGCCGCCGGGCGCACAATGAAAAAGCCCGGTTACCGTTTCGTACAGCAACCGGGCTATGTATGGAGGCTTTTCTTCTGGGAAGACAAAGACGCCCGGCAGGAAGAACTTTCTGCTGAGCGTCATACACACGGATAAAACCGGACCGGAAATGTCGGATTCCTTCAGAATCCATCAAACGTTCCTGTTCCGTAATATGAGGTCATTTGGGTAAAATCCATGATTCGCCATCAAAAGCCATCAAAGATTCACGGGCATGAAAAGACCCCGGAAATGGCGTATTTCCGGGGTTTTTTGCATGTTCGTTGTTCTCGATCAGCGCTTGCTGAACTGCGGAGCACGACGTGCGGCTTTGAGACCGTATTTCTTTCTTTCCTTCATACGCGGATCACGTGTGAGATAGCCGGCCTTCTTCAGTGTCGGGCGAAGTTCCGGATCCATCTTTACGAGTGCGCGTGCAAGGCCATGGCGGATCGCGCCGGCCTGTCCTGTATATCCGCCGCCGTGTACGGTGACGATCAGGTCATACTTGCCGTTTCCGTCGATCGCTGTGAGCGGCTGGCGGACAACGACCTTCAGTGTCTCCATACCGAAGAAGTCGTCGATGTCGCGCTTATTGATCGTGATCTTGCCAGTTCCCTGTGTGAGGTATACTCTGGCAACAGAGCTTTTTCTTCTACCAGTACCATAAAACTTTTCGCTTGCCACTTTCGTATCCTCCTATTATCTGATTGTAAGTACTTCCGGCTTCTGAGCTGCCTGCTCATGGTTCGGACCTACATAGACATGAAGCTTAGAGTACATCTGCTTGCCAAGAGCGCCCTTCGGAAGCATACCCTTGACTGCGTGCTCAACAACGCGCTCCGGATGCTTCTCGAGCATCTGGCGAAGTGTCAGAGTCTTGACACCGCCGACATACTCGGAGTGACGGAAGTAGATCTTCTGATCGAGCTTCTTGCCGGATACCTTGATCTTCTCTGCATTTACGATTACAACATAATCACCGCAGTCTACATACGGTGTGAAAATGGGCTTTTTCTTTCCTCTCAGAACGCTGGCGACTTCAGCAGCCAGGTGTCCGAGCGTAACGCCTTCAGCGTCAACTACATACCACTTGCGCTCGACTTCATTCGCTTTCGCCATGAATGTGCTCATGAATATTTCCTCCTCTCAAAACAAAGTTTTGAAATCTGACTTAATGCCGTCGGATAACTATTTTGCAGCCACTCATGCAAAAGCGGCATTCGCGGGCAAAATATGTCTCCTGATGTTGTCAAAATGAATATATGCATGGCAGCCTGTCATTCCGGGGCAATGGTATGAACTCTGCCTCGCACAAAAAACCTCCGCAGGTCTTGTGTGCGCTTGCAGGAGGTCCGGCTCAGATTACCTTCTCTTACGCCTTTCCGTCTCTGCCTGTGCCTTCGGGCACAAAAAATCGTGCGGTTTGGGAAGACCGCACGAATAATTATAAAGAACATGATTTTTGATGTCAAGCTTACTTTTTGCGATTTCTGCATTCTGTGCGTATCTGCGAGCGGTGCGTGGCCTCTGCATAAAGCGCGGTGGAAGTTCGCTCACACGAGCGCTTATATGCAAGCAGCCGCATAGCGCGACAATGAACATGAAGCGAAGCGGAATGCAAATGGCACCGCTAAGAGGGATGCCGACCGCACCGCTCAGTAAATCGTGCGGACATCCTCCTCGGAAAGGCCGTAGGCCGTCAGAAATGCTTTCATGTCCTCATAGTCCCGGATCAGCGTGACCTCGTGGAGGGTTCCGCCCTCCCTGTCCCGGAATCCTGCGACCTTCTCGCCTGTGCAGATGCTTGCCCGGACTACAGGCTCCTGCTTTGCCGGGTCATACGGAAACTTTTCGATCACTCTCTTCTTTTTTCCAAACATAAGCGCCTCCGATGTGAAACTATGCCTCCGGGTATTCTATTTTTTCCAGCACCAGCCCCTTTGCGATCGCAGTCGGTCCGGCTGCTTCGCGGTTCTTCGCCTCGAGAATCTCTTTCATTTTCTCCGGAGGGTACTTTCCGCCTCCGATCTCAAGCAGTGTGCCGGCAATGATACGGACCATATTGTACAGGAACCCATTCCCGGTCACCGTGAAAATGACCCGGTCTCCCGTGCGGATGACCTCCGCCCTCATGATCGTGCGGACTGTCGTCTTTGCCGAGAACCCCGATGCCGCAAAGGATGCGAAATCGTGCTCTCCCACCAGATATGCGGCCGCCTCGTTCATCTTATCCACGTCCAGCGGATAGTAATAATGCATCTCCGTATTCCTGGTGAGCGGATCCGGAAATCTCCGGTTCAGGATATGGTAGCTGTAGGTCTTGATCGTGGCCTGAAAGCGCGGGTGAAATGTGTCCGCCACCTCACAGGAATCCATGACCCGGATATCCTGCGGCAGCCTTGCATTGAGCGCATAGCAGATCTTCGTGGGATCCATCCGCGTCTCTACGTCGAAGACGGCGACATTTCCCTCAGCATGGACGCCTGCATCTGTCCGGCTTGCGCCCATAGTCCGAATCTTCTGTCCAAAGAGGCCTGCAATCGCCTCCTCCAGGACATCCTGGATGGAAGCGCCGTTGACCTGGCTCTGATATCCGTGATAGTTCGTGCCGTCATAGGCAACTGTCAGTTTTACACGCATTCTGATTGCTCCGTAAATTCAGGAATGCCTCAGAGTTCCTGCCGCGCAGCACGGGGCGCGAAACACCTTCCCATCTGCGCGGCTGCGATCTGCCGGAAGCTTTACCATGAGAACCGCTCTGCACATCCATCCTCCCGGTCTCCGGCATTTCTCTGAACGGCGACCGTACCGGCCGGACAAGAGGAATCGTCAGATCCATCCCCCACCGAATATATGCAGCACGATGCAGGCCGCAAGGAATGCAGCAAGCAGAACGAATGCGACATAATCCCTGCCCGCATAGTGCAGCGGCTTCATCTGTGTACGTCCTTCCCCGCCGTGATAGCATCTGGCCTCCATGGCGAGCGCAAGGTCGTTGGCCCTGCGGAAGGCGGAAATGAACAGCGGGACCAGCAGCGGAACCATATTTCTGATCCTGTTGATGAAATTTCCCGACTCAAAATCCGCGCCTCTTGCGATCTGGGCCTTCATGATCTTGTCCGTCTCCTCCATGAGGATCGGAATGAACCGGAGTGCGATCGACATCATCATCGAGATCTCATGCACCGGTGCATGCACGACCTTCAGCGGGGAGAAGAGGCTCTCCATCGCGTCCGTGAGCTGGTTCGGCGTCGTCGTGAGCGTCATGAGCGAAGATCCGATGACCAGATATGTGAGACGAATTCCCATTCGAACCGCCTGAATGATGCCTTCCTTTGAGACCTTGAGGATCCAGAAGCTCCAGATCGTCTCGCCCGGCGTCAGGAACAGGTTGAACAGCATCGTGATGATGAGGACAAAGAAGATCGTCCTCATGCCTTTGACCATGAATTTGAACGGCACCTTCGACAGGATGATCAGGGCCGCAAGCCAGACAGTGGCGAGCGCATATCCTGCGAACCCCTTGACCAGGAACAGGGAAACAATGTAGACAATGGTCCCCAGAAATTTCACACGCGGGTCCAGTTTATGTAAGATTGAGTCGGCCGGATAATACTGGCCGATTGTGATTTCGCGGAGCATGCAAATCTCCCTTCAGAATAGAAAATATATGACCGGATAGTCTAATGCTTCTTCCGTCCGGCAAGGGCTTTCTCAATACTTTTCTTCGCCTCCGAGACCGTGACCGCATTTATATCCACGTCCAGTCCCCTCTCCTTCAGCTCATGCATGAGATAGGTGATCTGCGGTGCGGCAAGCCCCATCGCCTCGAGTTCCTTGTAATGTGCGAACACCGCCTTCGGTGTATCGTCAAAAGCGATCTTTCCGTCGTTGACCACGATCAGACGGTCCGCGTACTCCGCGACGTCCTCCATACTGTGGGAAACGAGAATGATCGTGATCCCCATCTCATCCCGGAGCTTCCTGATCTGACCCAGGATCTCATCCCTGCCGTGCGGGTCCAGTCCGGCGGTCGGCTCATCCAGAATGAGGACCTTCGGATTCATCGCGAGGACTCCCGCGATCGCAACGCGGCGCTTCTGTCCTCCGGACAGGTCAAAGGGGGAAGCTGTAAAATATTTGTCCTTCAGCCCGACCCGGCGCAGCGCATTGACTGCGCGCTCCCGGCACTCCTCCGGGGACAGCTTCTGATTCTTCGGGCCGAACATGACGTCCGTGAGCACGTCCGTCTCGAAGAGCTGGTTCTCCGGATACTGGAAGACCAGACCAACGCCGGAGCGCAGAGCCTGCAGGTCGTACTTCTCCTGCCAGATGTCCTCTCCCATATAGAGGACCTGACCGTCCGTCGGCTTCATGAGCCCGTTAAAATGCTGGATCAGCGTCGACTTTCCGGATCCCGTATGCCCGATGACCCCCACGAACTCCCCTTCAGAGATCTGCAGATTGATATTCTCCAGTGCATTTACCGCAAAGGATGTATCCTTATTATATGTATAGCTGACATTTTTCAGTTCAAGCAGCATCTCATTCCTCCGTCCTCTCCCCGCAGAGCGCGCTGACGAGCTCATCGCGGGTCAGAATACCGTCAGGCAGATCCACGCCGTCCTTCTTCAGCTCGTAGGCCAGCTCCGTGATCTGCGGGACATCCAGATGGAAGGATTTCAGCTTCTCCACCTGAGAAAAGATCTCCCTCGGAGTCCCCTGCATGACGATTTTTCCGGAATCCATGACATAGACGAAATCAGCGCGTGTGACTTCCTCCATGTAGTGCGTGATCATGATGACCGTCACGCCCTCCTTGCGGTTCAGATCGAGGACCGTGTCGAGCACGTCCTTCCGCCCGTTCGGATCCAGCATGGCAGTGGATTCGTCGAGCACGATGCAGTCCGGCCGCATCGCAACGACTCCGGCGATCGCAACGCGCTGCTTCTGTCCGCCGGAGAGACGGTTCGGAGATTTCTTCCGGTGCTTCGTCATGCCGACTCTCTCGAGGGCCTGATCGACGCGCTCCCAGATCTCCTTTGTAGGGACTCCGATATTTTCCGGACCGAAACCTACGTCCTCCTCGACGACCGAGGCGACGATCTGATTATCCGGGTTCTGAAAGACCATGCCGGCCTTCTGCCGGATCTTCCAGATGTCCTCCTCACCCTTCGTATCCATCCCGTCGACCCACATCGTTCCCTCTGAGGGGAGGAGCAGCGCATTGATGTGCTTCGCGAGGGTCGATTTTCCGGATCCGTTGTGTCCGAGGATCGCGATGACGGAACCTTTCTCCACATCGATATCGATGCCGTCGATGGCCCGGACCTTCTCGTTGTCCTTGTCGTCCTCACCGTACTTTATATAATCAAATCCAAGCTTAATGGCCTTGATAATTCCCATATTCTGACTCCGTTCTGACGCAGGTATACTTTATTCTCCGGCTTCCTCCGGTGCGGGAAGGAAGCCTCCTATGATCGACCAGATCTCTTCCCGCCCTTCCTTCGTCTCTGCGGAAAATGCGACCATCCTCGTTCCCTTCCTCACGTCCAGTCCCTCTCTGATCACTTTCAGGGCCTTCGGTATCTGGGATTTCTTCAGCTTGTCCTTCTTCGTCGCGACAATGACCGGATCCATGCCATTCTCCACGATCCAGTCATACATCATTTTATCATTGGCCGAAGGCTTGTGGCGGATATCGACGAGCAGGAATACCGTCTGAAGCATCTCTGACGTCTTCAGATAATTCTCGATCATCTTTCCCCACTTTGCCTTCTCGGAAACTGACACATTTGCGAATCCGTATCCCGGCAGATCCACCAGATAGGCGTCCGGCGCGAAGGGATCCGGAAGACGGGTATCGCTGTCCGGCGTCCCCGCATTTACGTGATAATAATTGATCGTCTGCGTCTTGCCGGGCTGCCCGGATGTGCGGGCGATCCCCTTCCGGTTCACGAGCGAGTTGATGAGCGAGCTCTTCCCGACATTGGATTTGCCGGCGAAAGCGACCTCGATCCGGTCATTGACGGGGAGCCTGCTCGTAATTCCGCAGACTGTCTCGAGTTTTACATCCCGAATTTTTGCCATTTTCACCTCTTCCTGTGCCGGAGAGACCATTGCCTCCCCGGGCATCTCTTCCTCTGTGCAGGAGACCGGCGCCTCCCTGTGCACGTTCTCCCCATTTCAGGAGACCAGCGCCTCCCGGAGTACGTCCTCCATCGTCTGCACGTAGACGATCGTAAGGCCATCCGTGATCTCAGCCGGCACGTCCGCCATATCCTGACGGTTCTTCTCCGGCACGAGGACCTTCCTGATCCCGGCCTTTCTGGCCGCAAGGAGCTTCTCCCGCAGGCCGCCGATCGGCAGCACCCGCCCGCGGAGCGTGATCTCCCCGGTCATCGCGACATCGGCCCGAACGGGCTTCTGCGTGATCGCGGAAAACATGGCCGTCGCCATCGTGACGCCGGCGGAAGGACCGTCCTTCGGGACAGCTCCCTCCGGGATATGGATATGAATATCATGCTTTGAGAAGAAATCTTCCTCAACACCGTAATCAGAAGCCACGGATCTCAGATAGCTGATGCCGGCCTGCGCCGACTCCTTCATGACGTCGCCGAGCTGTCCCGTCAGCAGGAAATCCCCCTTGCCGGGCATCAGATTGACCTCGACCTGCAGCGTCACGCCCCCGACCGAAGTCCAGGCGAGCCCGCGCACGACGCCGATCTCGTCCGCATCGTTGGCCGGATTGATCGAATACTTCTCCGTCCCGAGGAAATCACTTAAGTTCTCCCCGGTCACTTCCACTTTCTTTTTCTTCTCCTCCAGGATCATCCTGGCGGTCTTTCTGCATACATGTGCAATTTCGCGCTCGAGCTGGCGAACGCCGGCCTCGCGCGTATATTTGACGATCATATCGCTGATCGCTTCATCGGAAATGAAAAGCTTATCCTCCCCGATCCCGTTCGCCTTCTTCTGCTTGGGGACCAGGTGTTCTTTCGCGATGTGAAGCTTTTCATTTTCCGTGTAGGACGTGATCTCGATCACCTCCATACGGTCCAGAAGCGGTCTCGGAATCGTATTCGCGTCGTTCGCGGTGGCGATAAAGAGAACGTCCGACAGGTCGATGGGGATCTCAATATAGTGATCCTCAAAATAGCTGTTCTGCTCGGAATCCAGCACCTCCAGAAGCGCCGAGGCCGTATCTCCCTTGTAATCGCTGCTCAGCTTATCGACCTCGTCGAGCATCATCAGCGGGTTTCGTACGCCCGCTTTGCGAAGTCCCGTGGCGATCCGCCCCGGCATCGCACCGACATAGGTTCTCCGATGTCCCCGGATCTCCGCCTCGTCGCGGACCCCGCCGAGGGACAGTCTGATATATTTTTTATTCAGGGCCTCGGCGATCGAGCGGCCGATGGACGTCTTTCCGGTACCGGGCGGTCCTACGAGGCACAGGATCGGGCTCGACCCTTTCGCAGTCAGCTGGCGCACTGCCAGGAACTCCAGTATGCGCTCCTTGACCTTCTGCAGGCCGTAATGGTCGCGGTCCAGCACCTCCCGTGCTTTGGCCAGATTGTTCCGGTCCCTTCCCGCCTTGTCCCAGGGCATCGCAAGCAGTGTTTCGATATATCCTCTGGAAACAGCGCTCTCAGGAGACTGCGCCGGGAGATTCTGCAGCCGATTGATCTCATCAGAGATCTTCTCCTTAACTTCCTTCTTCGCCTTGAGTTTCTCCACCTGCTCCCTGAAGCGGTCGATCTCATTCTGCGACGTATCCTCGCCGAGCTCCTCCCGGATCACCTTGATCTGTTCCCGCAGGACATATTCCCGCTGGTTCTGATCGACCCGCTTCCTGACCTTCGCCTGGATCTCCTTCTGCACCCGGAAGACCTCCGTCTCGTTGGCCAGGAGCATTCCGATCGTCTCATACTGATCCTCGACCGTTATCGCTTCGAGGATGAGCTGGCGCTTGTCATAGGGGAGCGGAAGATTGATCGAGATCTGGCTGAGCGTATCGGCAAGGTCTTCGATTCCCAGGATCTGTCCCTGCACGTCCCGGCTGATATTGCCGTTCTCCCTGCAGTATTCATTAAAGAGTTCCCGGATCCCGCGGAGCATGGCTTCCCGAATGGCTGCGGGAACATCCCCGGATTCCGCCTTCCCGGGAAAGCTTACCAGCGCTTCGAGGCATTCGCCGTTCTTCTCCAGACGGATGATCTCACCGCGCTCTATGCCCTCGACGAGTACCCGGATCATATTTTTCGGAAGCTTCACCACCTGCTTGATGGAAGCCAGGACTCCGACGTTCCATACATCGTCGATCGCAGGATCGTCCATACGGACATCCCTTTGAAGGATCAGAAAAATCTTCTGATCCCTCATCATTGCCTTATTGACCGACGCCGCAGAGCGGGGCCGGCTGATATCAAAATGTACGATCATCCCCGGAAGCACCGTCGTGCCGCGAAGCGCGACTGCGGGGAGCGTAGACATATAAGGTCTTTCGTTCAAAAAACCATCCCCTCTTCCTGTATCAGATCTGCTGTTCTTCATGTCTGCCCGCTGTCAGATCTGTCTCTTCAAAGTTATTCTTCCGCCGGATAAGCCGCTTCAATGCCTTTTTCTGTCAGATCTGCTTCTTCGCGGTCCTCGTCTGCTTTCCGGCAGGCTCCCCGGATTTCTCCGCTTTCTTCGCGAGCACACGTTTCCCGTGCACGTACGTCGCAGGCGCCTTGCCTTCCACAGCCTCCTTCGTGATGATCACTTCCGTGATCGTCTCGTCGGACGGAACCACATACATAGCTTCCGTGACCGTCTTCTCAACGATCGCGCGAAGTCCGCGGGCGCCGGTCTTCCGGACGACCGTCTCATGCGCGATCTCATGCAGGGCTTCCTCATCGATCGTCAGCTTCACGCCGTCCATCGCGAACAGAGCGGAGTACTGCTTCTCGAGGGAGTTCTTCGGCTCCTTGAGGATACGGATAAGTGCTTCCTCGTCAAGCTCATCCAGCGAGACGACGACCGGGATACGGCCGATCAGCTCCGGGATCAGTCCGAACTTGACGAAATCCTCGGGCATGACATTCTTCAGGATCTCACCGACATTCTTCTCCTTATCGGTCTTGCGGAGCTCCGCCCCGAATCCGATGGATTTCGTCTCCATCCTGCGGTCTATGATCTTATCCATCCCGACGAACGCGCCGCCGCATATGAAAAGGATCTCCGAAGTGTCGATCTGGATCATCTCCTGCTGGGGATGCTTGCGGCCTCCCTGCGGAGGAACGGAAGCGACGGTCCCCTCGATGATCTTAAGGAGCGCCTGCTGGACGCCCTCTCCGGATACGTCGCGGGTGATGGACGCGTTTTCAGACTTTCTTCCGATCTTATCGATCTCATCGATATAGATGATTCCCTTTTTCGCCCGCTCAAGGTCAAAATCCGCAGCCTGAATGAGCTTTAAGAGAATATTCTCGACATCCTCGCCGACGTAGCCGGCTTCGGTGAGCGTCGTCGCGTCCGCGATCGCGAAGGGAACGTTCAGAAGCCTTGCGAGCGTCTGCGCAAGGAGCGTCTTGCCGGAACCGGTCGGTCCCAGCATCATGACATTGGATTTCTGGAGCTCCACATCCAGATCGCCCGGCGCGAGCAGTCTCTTGTAGTGATTGTAGACCGCGACGGAGAGGACTTTCTTGGCCTCCTCCTGGCCGATAATATAATCGTCAAGAAAAGCCTTGATCTCCATAGGCTTTTTCAGGTTGATCCCGCCCTTCTCCTGGCTGACGTAAGAATGACTCACATCCTCCTCGATGATCTCGGAGCAGATCTCAACACATTCATCACAGATATAGATCCCTGCGGGTCCGGAGATCAGTTTTCTCACCTGGTCTTCCGATTTTCCGCAGAAACTGCAGCGCACCATTTTCACTCTGCCTGCCATAGTATCTCCTTTTTCGCAAAAAGACTCCTGCCTATATGAGCGGACAGGAGTCTTCAGGTTACATTATCGATTTGTTACAACGCTGTCGATCAGGCCGTAAGCGACCGCTTCCTCTGCGGACATCCAGTTGTCGCGATCCGTATCGATTTCGATCGTCTCGATCGGCTGTCCGGTATTCGCTGCGAGCGTCTCATTCAGTCTCTTTTTGATCTTCAGAATATGCTCCGCTTCGATCTTGATATCGGACGCCTGTCCTCTTGTGCCGCCGGATGGCTGATGGATCATGATCTCCGCGTTCGGCAGAGCCTGCCGTTTTCCTTTCGCGCCTCCCGCGAGGAGGAACGCGCCCATGCTGGCAGCCATACCGACACAGATCGTTGAAACATCGCACTTAATGTACTGCATCGTGTCATATATAGCCCATCCTGCCGTGACAGAACCGCCCGGGCTGTTGATATACAGACTGATGTCCTTGGACGGGTCTTCCGCCTCAAGGAAAAGGAGCTGCGCGACGATGATCTGCGCGGTCGCATCATTGACCTCATCTCCCAGGAAAATGATCCTCTCCTTCAGAAGACGGGAATAAATGTCGTAGCTTCTCTCCCCCTGAGGGGTCTGTTCAATAACATATGGTACCAGAACGTTGTTCATAAAAAACCTCCCTTATGAGCAGGCGGTTTCGCAGAGTATTTACGCCTCTTTGGCATTCTCAACAAGAAGAGTGATCGCCTTCTGAACGGCAAGATCCTTCTTCATCTGCTCCTTCTCGAAATCGCCGATAAACTTGCCGATCTCTTCCTTCTCCATCTTGTACTGCTCTGCAAGACGGGCGAGCTCTGCATCGAACTCTTCGTCGGAGATCTCGATCTTCTCAGCTTCAACAACAGCTTCAAGGACGAGACGTGTGCGGATCCTTGTATCCGCCTGCGGGATCAGGGTCTCCTTGAACTTGTCGGCGTCAAGTCCCTGATACTTCAGATACATGTCGACCGGGATGCCCTGGCTCTGGAGCTGCTGTGCATACTCCTCGAACATATTCTCCGCTTCGTAATTCTTCATTGCATCCGGGACGTCGATCTCTGTCGCAGCGACGAGCTTCTCGACAGTAGCGTTCTCACGGGATGTCTTCGCCTGATCTTCTTTTCTCTTCAGAAGGTTCTTTCTGAGGTCTTCCTTATATTCATCAAGCGTATCGAATTCGGAGACGTCCTGTGCGAACTCGTCGTCGAGCTCCGGAAGCTCTTCCTTCTGGATCTTCTTGATCTTGCATGCAAAGACGGCTTCCTTGCCGGCAAGCTCCTTCGCATTGTAATTCTCCGGGAAAGTCACGACAACATCCTTGTCCTCCCCGATGGATACGCCGACCAGCTGCTCCTCGAAGCCCGGGATAAATGTGTCGGAGCCGATCTTTAACGGTGCGTCTTCGGCTGTGCCGCCGTCAAATGCGACGCCGTCGATCGTGCCCGCATAATCGAGAGTTACCGTGTCACCGTCTTCGACCGGGCGGTCCGTAACTTCGATCTGACGCGCGTTCTTCTTCTGCTCGTCAGCCAGTGCCTTCTCGACATCTTCGTCCGTAACTTCAGCGTCGAACTTCGGGATCTCAAGTCCCTTGTACTCGCCGAGCACAACTTCCGGACGGACAGCTGCAAGTGCGGTATAGACGAGATCCTCGCCCTTCTTTACATTTTCAACGTCGAACTCGGGTCTCGATGTGAACTCGATCCCGGCATCCTTCACTGCGTCAGAGTAAGTGTCATTGATTGCAAAGTTGACTGCGTCATCGTAGAAGATCTCCGGACCATACATGCGCTCAATGATCTGCTGCGGTGCTTTTCCCTTGCGGAAACCCGGGATATTGATGCGGCCCCTGTTTTTTTGATAAGCTTTGGTGAGTGCCTTCTTGAAATCTTCAGCCGGAACGGTGACCGTCAGCTTGACCATACTATGCTCGAGTCTTTCTACCTGTGTATTCATGGAAATGCTTCCTCCTAAAACTTCGGATATTAGCTCCGATTATCTCATCATACAGACATTTAGACAGTATAGCACAGGAGTCTTATAAATCACAATCCTTTTTTCATCTCCGGCGCAGAATTCTCATGAATTAAGTTTACATCGGACGCTCCTCACGGTACTTCCGGTGACTAAGAGCGTCTCACTCCGTGCAGGAATATACGATCCCTCTCGATACGCTCTTCGCCATCTCCTCTCCATTGAGAATCTCGATCAGGCGCAGTGCAAAGGGGATCGCCGTACCGGCCCCGCGGCTCGTCGTGATATTGCCGTCCGTGACGACCTCCCGGTCGACCACAACGTCCGCCCCCTCGAGCTTTTCTTCCATGCCCGGATAGATCGTCGCTTTCTTTCCCTTTACGATGCCGAGCTTTCCAAGAACAGACGGGGCAGCGCAGATCGCGGCGACCTGCTTTCCCTCCTCCGCGAATTTAACGAGGAGGTCAGTGAGTCCCTCGTGATTTCCGAGATAGGTAACTCCCGGCATTCCGCCCGGGAGCACGAGCATATCGGATTTCTCCGGTCTGGCGTCCGCCCAGAGCTCGTCGGCGATCACTGCAATATTGCTGCGGCCCCGCACCTGCAGGCTGTCGCTTATGGATACCATCGTCACATTGTCGCCTGCCCGGCGCAGAAGGTCCACCACCGTGAGCGCCTCGACTTCCTCAAATCCGTCCGCAAAGAATACACTGACATTGCTCATATTTTTATCCTCCGTCCTGCAATAGCACTTCCTTAAGTTCTTCTCTGTGCGCTATAATGAAACTTATCGAAAGTTCAATCTATTATAGCATACTTTGGACGCTTCAGCCGAAAGGAGAACAAGAATGGGAAAAGAAATTGAACGAAAGTGGCTCCTCCGCTCCATTCCGGAAGATCTGGAATCCCGTCCGCACCACATCATCGAGCAGGGCTATCTGAACACAAGCCCGGTCGTGCGGATCCGCCGTCAGGATGACACCTACATCCTGACCTACAAGGGCGGCGGTCTCATGGAGCGCGTCGAATATAACCTTCCTCTGGACAAGGATTCCTACGAGCATCTGAAGAAAAAGGTCGACGGAGTGATCGTCATGAAGACCCGGTACATCATTCCCCTTGAGAACGGGCTCAAGATCGAGCTCGACCATTTCAGGAACCCTCACGAGGGACTGTATCTGGCAGAGATCGAATTCCCTTCGGTGGAGGAGGCGGAAGCCTATATCCCGCCGGACTGGTTCGGGAAGGACGTGACCTACGACGTCAGGTATCATAATTCGGTGATGTCGCAGCAGTGACCGTTCTCAGACCGCTGCGATGTTCCGGATAGAAACGGCGCACGGGGACGAACATACAGAACGAAAGCGCGGAGCCGGAACCCCGGGGCGAAACGCAGGTCATCATATTATTGCAGGCATGAAAAAACGGGCTGCGGCATCGAATTTCAATCGATTCCGCAGCCCGTTTTTACGGTATTGCATACGCACTGTGTCTGATACAGCGATCGTCCTTTCGGATCCCGACGGATCCACGGCACTGCTTTGTCTGCACTCCTCACAGATTTGTGTATATTAGGCGTTTGCGAAACGTTGTGCTTCATGGAAATTGTGTGAACATTCAAACGG
>CAMOXU010000072.1 GCA_946629525.1 uncultured Clostridia bacterium | reverse complement strand
AATTCAGGAGAGACAGCAATGGATCAATATACAGTCACAGGAATGAGCTGCGCCGCCTGCCAGGCCCGCGTGGAGAAAGCCGTGTCGAAGGTGCCCGGCGTTTCGGCCTGCTCGGTCAGCCTTCTCACGAATTCAATGGGCGTGGAGGGAAGTGCCTCGCCTGCGGATATCATTAAGGCGGTGACGGACGCAGGCTACGGCGCGCAGCCGAAGGGGGCGGAAAAGACATCCGGCGGGCTCTCTGCCAAACTGGCCGCGGAGGAGGACGCCCTGAAGGACCGGGAGACTCCCGTGCTTCGGAGACGTCTGATCGCATCTCTGGGGTTGCTTCTGGTACTTATGTACTTTTCGATGGGACATATGATGTGGGGATTCCCGATCCCTTCCTTTTTCGAGGGAAATCACGTTGCGATGGGGCTTCTGCAGCTCCTCCTCGCGGGAATCGTTATGATCATCAATCAGAAGTTCTTTGTGAGCGGCTTTAAGTCCCTCGCCCACGGCGCCCCGAATATGGATACGCTGATCGCGCTGGGATCTTCGGCGGCGTTCATTTACTCAACAGCCATGCTCTTTGCCATGACGAGGGCGCAGACGGACGGCGACTCCCAGGCAGTCATGCACTATATGATGGAGTTTTACTTCGAGTCCGCCGCGATGATCCTCACGCTGATCACGGTCGGCAAGATGCTCGAGGCCTATTCCAAGGGGAAGACGACGAACGCGTTGAAGAGCCTTATGAAGCTGGCCCCGAAGACCGCCAATGTGATCCGGGACGGCAAAGAGGTGACCGTTGACATCGACGACGTCCGCCGGGACGATATCTTCGTCGTGCGTCCAGGGGAGAATATTCCGGTCGACGGTGTGGTCATAGAGGGGACCAGCGCTGTCAACGAGGCCGCGCTGACCGGAGAGAGCCTGCCCGTGGATAAGTCCGTCGGGGACGAGGTCTCCTCCGCGACGCTCAATCAGTCCGGTTTCTTAAAATGCAGAGCGACCCGGGTCGGGGAAGACACCTCCCTCGCCCAGATCATTCAGATGGTCAGCGACGCGGCGGCGACGAAAGCACCGGTCGCAAAGCTCGCAGATACGATCTCCGGATATTTTGTCCCTGCAGTGATCGCGATCGCGGTTCTGACTACCGCGATCTGGCTGCTTGTCGGGCAGACGACGGGATTTGCGCTGGCCCGCGGAATTTGCGTGCTCGTCGTGAGCTTCCCGTGTGCGCTGGGGCTTGCGACGCCGGTCGCCATCATGGTCGGAAACGGCGTCGGAGCAAAGAACGGGATCCTCTTCAAGAATGCCGGCGCGCTGCAGGAGACCGGAAATATCCAGATCGCAGCCCTTGACAAGACCGGCACCATTACGAGCGGGGAGCCCAGCGTGACGGACATTTTTGCCGTGGACCGGGGGCAGGCTGAAGGTGCTGCAGCTGACAGAACGAAATTATCCGGCAGGAATCAGGGCACCGCTTTGGAGAATGTCACGCCCGGGACTCCGGAGGCGGAGCTCCTGAAAGCGGCCGCCTCGCTCGAGGCAAAGAGCGAGCATCCGCTGGCGAAGGCCATCCTCGCCTGTGCCGGAGAGAATAATATTTCTTCGGAGGAGGTAACAGGCTTTTCGGCGCTTCCCGGAAACGGCCTTGAGGCCTGGCTGGGACAGAAAAAGCTGATCGGCGGGAGCCTGAAATTCATTTCCCGGAAGGTGCATGTGTCTGATGCAGTCAGGAGGAAGGCGGAAGAATTCGCCGAACTGGGCAGGACGCCGCTACTCTTCGCTGCCGACGGTGTTCTCCTCGGGATCATTGCCGTTGCCGACACCATCAAGGCGGACAGCGCGGAAGCGATCCGTGAGCTCCGGAATATGGGGATCCATGTGGTCATGCTGACCGGGGACAACGCAAAGACTGCGGAGGCGATCGGCAGGGAAGCGGGCGTCGACGAGGTGATCGCAGGCGTCCTTCCGGACGGCAAGGAGAGCGTGATCCGCGAGCTTCAGGAGTTCGGCAAGGTCGCGATGATCGGCGACGGGATCAATGATGCACCGGCACTGACCCGCGCGGATATCGGCATCGCGATCGGTGCGGGAACGGACGTCGCGATCGATGCCGCGGACGTCGTACTCATGAAGAGCACGCTCCGCGATGCGGCGGGAGCGATCCGGATCAGCAGGGCGACCTACAGGAATATCCTGGAGAATCTTTTCTGGGCCCTTATATACAACACACTTCTCATTCCGCTGGCGGCGGGTGCCTGGTCCCATCTCTTTGGGCTCACGATGGACCCGATGTTCGGAGCACTCGCGATGAGCCTGTCCAGCTTCTGTGTCGTATCGAATGCGCTTCGCCTGAACCTGCTCAGGGTTCACGACGCGTCAAAAGATAAAAAGCTCAAAAAGGCAGTGCAGCCCGGTGAGAACGGTGCGCTGCTCGAAAAAAAGGATTCGTCTTCGGACGGGAAAGGAAATGAAATGACAAAGACAATCACGATCGAGGGAATGATGTGCCCGCACTGCGAGGCGACGGTAAAGAAGGCTCTTCTGGCTCTGCCGGAGGTAGAGGACGCAGTGGTCAGCCATGAGGCCGGAACGGCAGTCGTCACGCTGAGTGCCGACGCGGACGATGCGGCGCTTAAGAAGGCGGTCGAGGATAAGGACTATAAGGTGCTGGGAATCGCCTGAGATGCGAAGGAAAGAGTCAGGCTCCTGCGAAACTCAATGCGGAATGATCATATAATTCTCATGCAGCATACAGTTTTGCAATTACCTGACGGAAAGAGCGAACGAAAGAGAGGACCGTGAATGCGGCGGAGAGAAGATTCTCCGTCTGTGTTCGCGGCCTTTTCTTCATCGCGCAATACTCGTGAATTCTGTATTACTTACGCGCAAAAGCCGAATAAGGATTAAAAAGGGAATGTGCAAACTGCACAAAAATATGGGCTCGGCTTGACGAAAATCACGAAACTATAAAAATGGCATAAAAGAATTTGCAAAAAAAATCTCTGTAATCTATAGTTAAACAAAGTGCCTTGATGATTCTATTCAACCGCTTTAATCACGGACAGTGACGGGAGGAAAAAATGATCGATCAGAACTGGGAACCGAAGTTTGTTGAGCGCCTGAAGGTACATTATGATGAGATGAAATGGCTGTACAGCGAGCTCTATCATAATGACCAGCAGGCGTTTGATTATTTTATATCCATGCTGCATAAGTATTATGCAGACAGAGATCCGCTCCTCAAGGAGTGGGACGACGCGAGAACGCTCGTGCCGGACTGGTATAAGGGAAATGACATGCTCGGCATGATCATTTACGCGAACTGCTTTGCCGGGAACCTGAAAGGCGTGCATGAGCACCTTGATTATATTAAGGAATGCGGCGCGAATTTCATTCATCTGATGCCGCTTCTCGAGAGCCCGAAGGACCGGAGCGACGGCGGTTACGCGGTCTCTGATTTCAGAAAGGTCCAGCCGGAGCTCGGCACGATGGAAGATCTCTATGATCTCTCCAAAGACTGCCATAAGAAGGGTCTCAGCATCTGCCTCGACTTCGTCATGAATCACACGAGCGAGGATCATGAGTGGGCGAAGCGTGCCCGCGCGGGCGAGAAGGAGTATCAGGACAGATATTTCTTCTATGATGACTGGACGATCCCCAATGAATTTGAGAAGACGGTCCCGCAGGTCTTCCCGACGACTGCCCCCGGCAACTTCACCTGGTGCGCAGAGGTCGGTAAGCCGGTCATGACGATGTTCTATCCGTATCAGTGGGATCTCAATTACCGCAATCCTGTCGTGTTCAATGACATGACGGCGAATATGCTGAATCTCTGCAATAACGGCGTCGATATTATCCGTCTGGATGCTGTCCCGTATATCTGGAAGCAGCTCGGCACGGATAACCGCAATCTGCCGCAGGTCCACACGCTCGTGAGACTGATGCGCATGGCTGCGGAAGTCGTCTGCCCGGGCACTCTGCTTCTCGGCGAGGTCGTTATGGAGCCCTCCAAGCTGGCCCCCTATTTCGGAACAGTGGACAAGCCGGAATGCCATATGCTCTACAACGCGACGACCATGTGCACGACCTGGAATACGGTGGCGACCAAGGACGTCAGACTTCTTCGCAAGACGCTGGACGATGTGTTCGCGCTGCCGAAGCAGTTCGTGTTCCTGAATTATCTGCGCTGCCACGACGATATCGGCTGGGGACTTGATTTCAAGTTCCTGAAGCAGTTCGGGATCGAGGAGGTTCCGCACAAGAAGTATATCAATGATTACCTGAAGGGCGCTTACTGGGGAAGTAATTCCCGCGGCGAGCTCTACAACGATGATCCGCGCCTCGGTGATGCGCGTCTCTGCGGAACGACCGCATCCCTCTGCGGTATCGAGGCGGCCGAGTATGAGCAGAACGAGTGGAAGCTCGGGGAAGCGATCAAGCTCGACGTGATGCTGCACGCATTCCTGCTCACGCAAACCGGCATCCCGGTCCTCTACAGCGGTGACGAGATCGGTCAGAAAAATGATTATTCCTATCACGATGACCCGATCAAGTGCGATGACAGCCGTTATCTGCACAGAGGAAACTTCAACTGGGACGAGGCTGCCCTCAGAAATGATCCGGACACGAGACAGGGCAAGCTCTTCAGAGCACTCCGGAGGATCGAGGAGATCCGCGCGGAATATTCTCTCTTCGACACAGATGCGGATGCCTGGACGCTCGATACCTACAACGACAATATTCTCGGCATCGGAAGATATTATGAGGGGCAGAAGCTTCTCGGACTCTTCAATTTCGGTGACACAGACCAGACCGCATGGATCAATGAGGAAGAGGATTATATCGACCTTATGACCGGAAAGCGCCGTGAGGCGAGAGCAGTCGGTGTGCCCGCGCATGATTTTGCATGGCTTTTCTATGACTTCAATCCGAAGCCTGCGAAAGTGGAAGTGAAGGAAGCCGCGCCTGCAGAGGAGAAGACTGAGAAAGCTGCTCCTGTAAAAGCTGAGGAAGTGAAGGCGGAAGCCCCTGCAGCACCTGCGGAGGAAAAGGCGGCTGAGAAGAAGCCGGCAAAGAAGGCGGCAAAGAAGGCTGGTGCGAAGAAAGCCGTAAAGGCAGCTCCTGCTGAGGAGGAAGCGCCGAAGAAGACGACGCGGAAGAAGGCTGCGAAAGCGGAAGACGAACCTGCAAAGGCAGCGGAAGCAGAAGCTGAGCCCGTAAAGAAGACGACGCGGAAGAAAGCCGCGAAGGCAGCGGAAGCGGACGCTGAGCCCGTAAAAGCTGCGAAGGCGGCGGATGCGGGAGCCGAGGCTCCCAGGAAGACAACAAGGAAGAAGACAGCTGAGAAGAAGGAGACCGGCGAAGCATGAGCAGGAAGCTGATTTTTCTTGATATAGACGGGACTCTGACGGAAGCAGGATCCAATGAACCCCCGGCCAGTGCCCTCACGGCGATCAAAAAGACCCAGGCACTTGGAAATATGGTCTTTCTCTGCACCGGAAGGAATTACGCGATGCTGAGCCCGCTCCTCAAGTACGGGTTCGATGGCGTGGTGGCGACGGCTGGAGGATATCTGACGGTCGGTGATGAAGTGATCTATGATCATCCGATGACTCCGGAGCAGACAAAGACTGCTCTGGAGACGCTCCATGCAGAGGGAGTTTTCTGCACGATCGAGGCGAAGGATGCCACCTACGGGGATGAGGATCTGGGAACATTTCTCAAAGGTCAGGGAGAGGGAAATTCGGAGATTGAAAGGTGGAGAAAAGCACTCTCTACGAGCCTGCATATCCGCCCGATGAGCGAGTACGACGGACGTCCGGTCTATAAAGTCGTTATCATGTGCCTTGAGGACAGCCAGCTGGACCGTGCGAGAGCCGCACTGGAGGATCAGTTCCACTTTGTCATTCAGGAGGTCAGCGCCCACAGCTGCCTGAACGGCGAGCTGATCAACCGTGCCTTCGACAAGGGGCGGGGCATTCTGCGGATCTGTGAGAAGCTTGGGGTTCCGGTCGAAGATACCTACGGCTTCGGCGACAGTATGAATGATCTTGAGATGATCGAGACCGTCGGCACCTCTGTGTGCATGGAGAACGGAGCCGAGGCGCTGAAGAAGATCAGCGATTATGTATGCCCGTCCGTGAAAGAGGACGGACTTGCGGAGGCTTTTCGTCATTTCGGCCTTGTATGATCTTTGACAGAAAAATGCATTTTATGAAATTGTATAAATATTTCGTAATATAAATGTGAACTATTTATAAAATCAAGCTTGTAATTCACTTGATCATTGGGTATAATGACTATACTTCCTCGCATAAGTATGTCTGCCGAAGAGTACTTTTTCGGCAAATGTGCAGAGCGGGATATAGTGAATATTGCTGCAACAATTCAATTTCCAGGACAAGGGAGGAAAAAGTTATGGCACTGGATTACAGAAAGTGCGCGCAGGAGATCGCCGACAATATCGGCGGCGGCGCCAATGTAGCGTCCGCAGCGCATTGCGCTACCAGACTTCGTCTCGTTATCTCCGATAACAGCAAAGTCAACAAGGAAGCGCTTGAGAATGTCGACGGCGTCAAGGGCATGTTCGAGTCCAATGGACAGCTTCAGCTGATCATCGGCACCGGTACAGTCAATAAGGTCTACGACGAGTTCCTCGACATCACAGGTGTATCCGCCGCTTCCAAGGAAGAGGCAAAGGCAGCCGCAGCTGCGAAGCAGCCGTGGTATATCCGTCTCCTGAAGCCGATCGGCGATGTTTTCGTCCCGATCCTTCCGGCAATCGTTGCTTCCGGTCTTATGATGGGTCTCGTCGAAGCGCTGGCGAAGATCCCGGGTCTCGGATTCGGCGATACGGACTGGTTTGCATTCCTCGATATGGCAGCGAATACAGCGTTCGCGTATCTGCCGGTCATCGTAGCGATCTCGGCAGCGCGTGTATTCGGCGGCAATATCTTCCTCGGCGCGGTCATCGGTCTTATGATGATCCACTCCGCACTGACCAACGGCTGGGCTGCAGCTGACGGTTATGAAGTATGGTATCTGTTCGGACATATCAAGATCACGGATACCTATACACTCGGCCAGATCAACAAGCTCGGCTATCAGGGACACGTTATCCCTGTCATGCTCGCCGTACTCTTCATGAGTAAGCTGGAAGCATGGCTGCACAAGCATGTTCCGGAAATGATCGACCTCTTCGTCACTCCGCTTACGACCGTTCTGGTCACCGCTCTTGTGACATTTACGATCATCGGCCCCGTCTTCTCCGGTCTTGAGACGATCGTTCTTAACGGCGCAGAGAAGCTGGTCGCCAACCCGTTCGGTTCCATGATCATGGGCGCTCTTTATCCGGCGACCGTCGTCATGGGTCTGCACCACATGTACAACGTTATCGAAGCAGGTATGCTTGCTTCCAAGGGACTCAATACCTGGATGCCGATCGCTTCCGCAGCGAACTTCGCACAGTTCGGCGCCTGCCTTGCAGTAGGTCTCAGATCTAAGAACAACAAGACCAAGGCTGTCGCGATCCCGTCCTCCATGTCCGCAGCTCTCGGCATCACAGAGCCGGCTATCTTCGGTGTGAACATGCGCTTCATGAAGCCGTTCGTCGCAGGTATGATCGGCGGCGCTGTCGGCGCTCTTGTCGCTGCTTTCATGGGCATCGGTGCTTCCGCATACGGCGTTACCGGTATCCCGGGCTACCTGACCATCAATAACGCACTGCTCTACACGATCGTTCTTGCGATCTCCGGCGGTCTGGCATTCTTCATCACCACCGTGATCTTCAAGGAAGACGAGCCGAAGAAGAAAGCTGCTCCGGCAGCTCCGGCAGTCGACATGGCATCCCAGCCGGTCGTTATCGAAGTCGGCAATGACAAGATCGTCTCCCCGGCAGTCGGAACGCTTGTAAAGCAGGATGACATCCCGGATGAAACATTCGCATCGGGCGTTCTCGGCGCAGGCCTCGGCATCGCTCCGTCCAAGGGTATCGTAGTTGCTCCGTGCGACGGCACGATCTCCACAGTCGCTGAGTCCAAGCATGCGATCGGTATCTCCACGGATTCCGGTCTCGAGCTCCTCATCCACGTCGGCGTCGACACCGTCAAGATGAACGGCGACGGATTCAAGCCGGCGGTCGCTGAAGGCGATACAGTCAAGAAGGGCGATCTGCTCCTGAACTTCGACATCGACAAGATCAAGAAGGCGGGCTTTGCAGACACAGTCGTATTCCTTCTCACGAACTCTGATGACTTCAACGATGTGAAGGTGAACGCATAAAAGGCAGAGCGGATCTTAAGCATACCGCTTTGCGCAAAGTAAAATGAAAAAGCTGCTTCTGCAGCAGAGAGATTTTCGGCCCGGGTCCGTGAGGACCCGGGCTTTTTTCATCGTTCCCGTGTGCCTGTTCGTTGGCTCTTCTATGCTCTTTCGTCTGTTCCCGTGTGCCTGTTCGCAGGTTCTTGTGTGCTCTTTCGTCTGTTCCCGTGTGTCCTTTCGTACGTTCTTTCGCGGTTCTCTCTCACCCGTCCTCCTGCTGTCCCTTCCCCGCTCACCCCCTGCGGTTGTATATATAGGCGGTCTGTGTTATACTGGCACAGGGGGAAATACTTGAACAGGGGAGTTAATACACATGAAAAAGATTCTGACGCTGCTTCTGACAGCGGCTCTTATCATGTCCTTTTACGGATGCCGGGGAGGAAGGGATGAGATCTCCGGCGACGAATCGTCGACCAGCAACGGGGCGGAAAATGAAGAGAAGGCAGCCCTCGATGAGGTCAGACAATCTGATCTGGATTGTCCCGCAAGGACCGTCGCTCTGACGGAGGAGGCCGCAAAGCTCTGGCTGCTGGCAGGCGGAGAGCTCTGCGCGGTCTGTGATTGTGAAAATGTAATACCCGGTCTTAAAGGCAATGAAAAAAAGCTCGGCAAAAAGGGACGCATAACAGCGGAGGAGGTCCTTAAGCTTTCTCCGGATTATGTTCTCTGCGACGACTCCCTCGCGAATGCGGAGGAGATCAGAGAGGCTTTGTCAAAATCGGGGATCCGGTGCGAGGATATCACGATCACTTCTTTTGACGACTATTTTTCCACTATCAAAAACTTCTGCATGATGACAAAGAATGCGGATGCATATGAGAAGGCTGCCCTGAACGTGCGGGGAAGGCGGACTGCGATCATGCGCAATGCCGCCGGTGAGATGCCGGATCTCCTGCTCTCGCTGGGCATGGAGGAGACGATGGGCTCACGGCCGGCCGGCGCGGAAAGCGGAAGAGATCCCAAGGCGGATGGGGCAGGAAGTGTCGGCTTTGAGCTGATCCGGGTCAGTTCGGACGGCGCGGTGATCGCCTCGAATAACGACTGGGTCTGCAGCATGCTGGAGGATCTGGGGCTGGTCAATCTCTGTACAGGGGAGGCAGCCGCCGAAAAAGAGGCTTTTGAAAAGGTGCTTCAGAAGGATCCGGACTTCATTTTCGTGATCTACTGCGGCAATGAGAAGCAGGGAAAGGAGAAGCTGGATGACCTGACGGGCTCGATGAAAGGCTGGAAGAATATGAAGGCGGTAAAGTTCAATCATATGATCACACTCCCGAAGGAATCCTTCTGTTCGCTTCCGAATGACGCATGGGATCTGCCGATGGAGTATCTGTATCAGTCGATCTTTCTCATGGGTTGAGAGGAACACGGAGCTCTGCACACGATGAGCGGCATGGAAGAACGTTCAATCCCTGCCGGCGATACAGCCGGACATCTGCACAAGGTGAGGAACTATAGGGAAAAGCGTTATGCCTGCCGGCGATACAGCGCGGCTCTTCGCATGCTGAAGAGCGCTTCCGGAATGGAGGAAAAATGAAATCTGCTGCGATTTTTGACATGGACGGACTCATGTTCGATACGGAGAGGATATACAGAGAGAACTGGATGCTCTATGCGCCGCGGTTCGGCTATAAGGCGGATCCTGAATTCCCGAAGGCGATCTGCGGGACGAGCGGACAGCATGCGCTCGAAGTGATGGAAGCCTACTATCCGGGAATTGACGCCATGGCCTTTAAGCTCGCTGTGCGGGCGGCTGTAGACGCCGCGATCGAGAAGAATGTCCCCCTTATGCCTGGAATTCGGGAGATCCTTCAGATGTTCTCGGAGAAGGGTGTTCCCTGCGCGGTGGCTT
This sequence comes from uncultured Clostridia bacterium, assembly GCA_946629525.1. GTDB lineage: Bacteria > Bacillota > Clostridia > Lachnospirales > Lachnospiraceae > Chordicoccus. The sequence goes on along the minus strand of CAMOXU010000072.1, from coordinate 3,750 downwards.
CGAGCAGCCACGCAGCGAAGATCGACCATTGTCTTCAACTGAGCGGCCTTGCGGATTACTTTGCGGTCACGGTCTCGGGGGAGGCGGTCGAGCACGGGAAGCCGGCCCCGGACATATTTCTTCTCGCGGCAGAAAAGCTCGGATTTCCGCCCGAAGAATGCTATGTCTTCGAGGATGGCGTGAACGGAGTGCATGCCGGGATCGCTGCGGGCTGTGCGACGATCATGATCCCGGACCTTCTGGCTCCGGATCGGCTTGCTCTTCAGAAGTGCGCGGGGATCTATCCGAACCTCATTGAGGCGAGGGACGCGATCCTCCGGGGAGAAGTGTGAGGCGGGATGAGAACGTCGAAACGTTCCCGATACCGATAACGGCTGTTCGAGGCCTCAAGCCTGATCAGGGTTCATGCGGAGTCAGGGCTTCCTGTGCAGGATACTCAGCTGTAAGAGACGGATATGTGCAATGAAATATGGTGAAAGAGATCGGCACAGTGAACTTCATGTGACATATCTTCACAAAAGCTGCAAATTGTGAACACAATTTCTTCATAAAAAACTTCAAAAATAGAATCATTCAAAAGAAAAGATTCAGCCAGGAGGTTTTTATTATGAAGAACAGCAGAAATAGAAACAAAAAATCATTTGCGGTAAAGGCCGGGTATACAGCAGGGCTTGCAGCCGTGTTCGGGTTTGTGGCATCGGGTGTGTTCATTTCCACGACGACGATCGCCGCGAACGTGCAGAACGCGAAGATACAGACTGCCGTGGTCGCGGAGGCAGCGGGCGATACAGCTGCGATTGCTTCGGATCAGAACGGGATCGTGACGACGGATGTGAATATCGGGTCAACTGCAAAGGATAACGAGGCGACGGAGCAGGAGACCGGAAAGGCTCTGACGGTCCAGGAAGTGGCAGCGAATACGATGCCGGCCATGGTCGCGATCACTAACACGACGGTCGAGGAAGTGAATGATTATTTCGGCGGCTTCGGCGGCTACGGATTCTTCGGCGGCATGGGACGAGGCGGATCAGATACAGTCGAGTCAGTCAGCGCCGGTTCGGGCGAGATCATAGGAGAGACGGACGACCAGATCATCATCGCGACCAATCAGCATGTTATCGCGGACTCGACGACGCTTTCGGTGGCATTCGTCGATGAGAGCGCCGCGACAGCTTACGTTCTCGGTGAGGATGCGGCGACAGACCTTGCGGTGATCGCCGTCAATAAGTCGGATCTCTCGGAGAGCACGCTGCAGGCGATCCGTGTGGTCGCGATCGGAAGCTCGGATGAACTTGTCGTCGGCGAGTCGGTCGTCGCGATCGGAAATGCGTTGGGTTACGGACAGTCTGTCTCGGCAGGTGTCGTGAGCGCGTTGAACAGGGTCCTTTCGGATGAAGAGGGAAATACGGAAGGGACCTCGGACGGACTGATCCAGACGGATGCGGCCATCAACCCGGGCAACTCGGGCGGAGCGCTCCTCAACATGAACGGTGAACTCATCGGGATCAATTCCGCGAAATATGCGGATACGGATGTCGAGGGTATGGGATACGCGATCCCGATCAGCGATGCGCTTCCGATCCTTCAGAGCCTTCAGAACGGAGAGTCGGTAAGCGGCAGTGATTCCTCTTCCGGTGCTGTCCGGCTCGGCATCACAGGCGCTACGGTGACAGCGGCCAATGCGGGATACTACGGTCTTCCCCAGGGCGTATATGTGAACGAAGTTGAGAACGGAACGGCTGCCTATTACGGAGGCGTCATGGCAGGCGACATCATCACGGCGATCGGAGATGTTCCGGTCAGCACAGTGGAGGAGCTCTCACAGGCGCTCACCGGCTACAGCGAAGGCGACAGCGCGGTGCTGAAAATCAGCCGTGAGCAGGCAGGCACCTACACTGAGGGAGAAATTACAGTAACGTTCGGGGACGCTCAGGCTGCATGATCTCGCGGATCTGCGCTGCAGAAGGATGACCCTTTCATATGCAGATGCCGGCTGGTACCGGAAAGACGGAGACGTCGGCGTGAACACTAACTGAAAAAAGTACACGGGGATCCGCCGGCGGGAGTGCCGGCGGCCTCTTTTTCTTACGAAGACTTTCCACATGTATTCATGCAAGGGCTGCCGGGAATATTAAAATTTCCAAAGGAAGGCGTTCGGTCACGGCCCGCGTCTGAGATCTGCGGATCATTCTTAACTTTTCATAAAGTCGGTGAAGTACATTTCCGCTGTTATTGCCCTTTTTTTGCGGCGGGTGTACAATGTACAGACGAAAAAGGGGGAAGCGTCATGGGGAAGACGCTCTTATGATTGGTACGGAGGTGGATATGACACAGCCACAGATGCTTTTGATTTATAATGCGCATGCGGGAAAGGGGAGCTTCCTTGCAAAACTGCCGGAAGTCATCGACATGTTCGTCAAGGGCGGCTACCGGGTGGAAGCCTATCCTACACAGTCGGCAGGCGATGCGATTGAGAAAGTGTCGCAGATTCCGGGATATATGAGTCTTATTGTCGCAGCGGGCGGAGACGGCACGCTGGATGAGGTCGTGACTGGCCTTATGAGGAGCGGCCGGGACGTGCCGATCGGATATATACCGGTCGGTTCCACCAATGATTACGCCGCAAGCCTGCGGCTGTCCTCCAATGTGCTCGAGGCCGTCGGAGATATTCTGGGGGGAGAGCCTCAGGCTGTCGACATGGGCATATTTAATAAGGGAGTCTTCGTCTACGTCGCCGCGTTCGGAGCCTTTACGGATGTCTCGTACGCAACGAATCAGGATATGAAGAACCTGTTCGGGCACATCGCCTATATCATGGAAGGGGCCCGCCGAATGGGCGACATCAAATCCTACGATCTCAGAGTGGAGGTCGAGGGGGAGCAGCACGAGGCATCTTATATATACGGGATGGTGACGAACTCCGTGTCTGTCGGCGGATTCAAGGGGATCACCGGCAAGAACGTTCTTCTGGACGACGGCGTCTTTGAAGTGCTGCTGATCCATACACCGAAGAATCTTCTGGAGTTCCAGGAAATCGTGACGGCGCTCCTGACCGGAACGATGGACAGCCCGCTGATCGAGTTCTATCGGACGGATCAGGTGCGGTTCTGGTCGGAGGAAGAGATCACGTGGACACTGGACGGGGAATACGGGGGAGCGCATACCTTCGTGGATATTCATAACAGGCACCAGTGCGTCCGGATCATAATGGACGGCGACAAGTCGGATGTGCTCGGAGGCTGGAGAAATCTGGAGAATAATGCCGTCCGGACTGTTCCCGAGCTGCCCGATGCGCAGGACAGCAACGGGTGAAAAAGGCACTGCTTCCGCATTTTTTTTGTGAAACTGGGAATCTTGCTTGAAAAAAGCATGATTCCCTTCTTTTATTTTTTGCATTTTTACTATATAATAAAGCAAAGTGCGAGGTTTGATGGAAGAACCCGCCAATTTAGAAGGAGGTCTTTGAAATGTTAGTATCTGCAAAGGAAATGGTCGCAAAAGCCTATGCCGGACATTATGCAATCGGCGCATTTAACCTTAATAACCTTGAGTGGACAAAATCTGTACTGAAAGCAGCTCAGGAGTCCAATGCTCCGGTCATCGTTCAGGTTTCTGAAGGCGCTGGAAAGTATATGGCAGGCTTCAAGACTGTCAAGGATATGGTCTGCGATGTGATCGAGAGCCAGGGCATCACTGTTCCGGTAGCTCTTCACCTTGACCACGGCACATATGAAGGCTGCAAGAAGTGCA
>CAMOXU010000071.1 GCA_946629525.1 uncultured Clostridia bacterium | reverse complement strand
GGTATCGCGTTTTTCTGCCTTTTTAACCTTCTGAACTGTCAAAAACGGGATTATATCACGAGTACTCTGCAAATGCACTAAAAATCGTGTAAAAATACCCATTTAATTTACAACTTTTGACCGAATCGTCATGAGCATTTTCAGAGAGTCCCGTCATTATAGAGACTGCTTCGCGGACCCGTGAATCCGATTCGAGCGGCAGCATTCATTCGGCCTTACTGCTCTCTGACAAGCTTCGCGAAGGACGCATACATCTTCTTTATTCCCCATCCGGGAAAGTCCGCCGTCACAAGGTAGTCCCGTCCGGAATCACTGATCGCAAGGACCGTCCCGACTCCGAACTTTATATGGCGGACATGATCGCCGACGGCATATCCGAGCCCTGCCGCCGATTCCGCTTTTCTGCCGGCATCTGCTTCCTTTCCGAAGCTTTTTCCGGCCGCGGTCCTGTTGGTGCCGGAGCCCTTCCCGGCACTTTCCGCCGAAGAGATCCCCTGCGAGCCCATGGAACTCTGCTGCGTCCTCCCGGCATTCCTTCCTTCAGGCGAGCTCATGAAATCCTTTCCGAAGGATGGCTTCGGCGCATAGGCTGTTTGGTTGATCGCCCGCCTCATATCCGAGCCGAACCCGCCGCGGGGAAGCTCAAGCCGGCTCTTGGGCGAGCCTGTTCTCCCCTCATCGAGCTTGTCGCGGGATATCTCACGCACGAACCTCGAGACCGTATGGGGTTCAAATTCTCCGCGCACCATCCTTGACCGGGCCGCTGTCAGCGTCAGCTGCTCCTTTGCCCTGGTGATGCCGACATAGCAGAGCCTGCGCTCCTCCTCGATCTCCTCCTCGGGGTCGTCCGAATTGATGGATATCCGGCTCGGGAAAAGGCCTTCCTCCATACCTGTCATATATACGACCGGGAATTCAAGGCCCTTGGCCGCATGCAGCGTCATGAGCAGTACTCGGTCGTCCGAATCCTCGACGGTATCTATATCGGCGATCAGCGCGATCTCCTCCAGAAAGCCTGACAGCGTCGGGACCGGATTGTCCGCCTCGTAGCCCGCGGCCTTGTTCAGAAGTTCATCGATGTTCGAAAGACGCTCTTCCGACTCCTCCGTATTTTCCGCACGAAGGGCATCCGTATATCCGGTCTTGTCGAGGATCGTCCGGATGAGCTCACTGATCGAAGCGTTTTTTGCCGTTTCCCGGAGTGAGTCGATGAGCTGCGTGAATGATCGGATTTTTTTCACCGTCCCTGCAGAGAGAAATCCCGCCCTGTCAGCTTCACACAGCGCATCGAAAAATGAAGCCCCCGCATCCTGCGCGTAATTCATCACCTTGGTGACCGTCGCCGCCCCGATTCCCCGCTTCGGAACATTGATGATCCTCGTCGTTGCCACGTCATCGACCGCATTGTCGATGGTCTTCAGATACGCAAGGACGTCCTTGATCTCTTTTCTGGAGTAGAAATTCACTCCGCCGACGAGCTTATACGGGATGTTCAGGAAGATGCATTTTTCTTCGAACAGGCGAGACTGGGCGTTGGTCCGGTAGAGCACCGCGAAATCCCTGAAATGCCGGTCTCCGCTCCTCACGCTCCTGCCGATCTCAGCGGCGATGTCCTCCGCCTCGTCAAATCCGCTGTCATAGCGCCTGAAGCGGACATTTTTCCCCTTTCCGTTCTCTGTCCAGAGGCGCTTTGTCTTCCTTCCGCGGTTGTTCTTTATTACTTCATTTGCCGCGTCCAGGATATTCTGTGTCGAGCGGTAATTCTGTTCGAGCTTTATGACCTTCGAATCGGAGAAGATCTGTTCAAAGTTCAGGATATTTTTGATATTGGCCCCGCGGAAGCGATAGATGCTCTGGTCGTCATCGCCGACGACGCAGAGGTTCCGGTATTTCCCTGCCAGAAGACTCACAAAGCGGAACTGGGCCGTATTGGTATCCTGATACTCATCGACCATGATGTATTTGAAGCGTTCCCGGTAAAGCTCCAGAATATCCGGCCGTTTCTCGAAGAGCTCGACGGTCTTCATGATGAGATCGTCAAAATCCATCGCGTTATTCTCTTTGAGTCTCTTTGCATACTCCTCATAGAGATCGGCGATAAGATCGCTGTAGAGATCCCCGCGGGTCATCTTCGCGTACTGCTCCGGCGTGATCAGTTCATTTTTCGCGGAGGAGATCATACTGAGGATCCCTTTTTCCCTGAACTTCTTCGAATCGACACCGCGGCGCTTGAATATCTCCTTCATGACCGTGAGCTGATCGTCGCTGTCATAGATCGTGAAGTAGCGGGAGTAGCCCATCTCCTCCGCATGCCTCCGAAGGATCCGGACGCAGCATGAATGGAATGTCAGGACCCAGATCTCCCGTGACCCGAACCCGATCATATCGTCCACGCGGTTCCGCATCTCGTCCGCAGCCTTGTTCGTGAAGGTGATCGCCAGAATGTTTCCGGGCCGGACCCCCAGCGTATTGATGAGATAGGAGATCCTGTGTACCAGGACCCTGGTCTTGCCCGAACCCGCGCCGGCAAGGATGAGCACCGGACCTTCCGTCGCGAGGACCGCTTCTCTCTGTCTGTCATTGAGCGTATTAAGGATCTGATTTGTTTCCATTCTTTTTCTCCGGATTATTCAAAAACACCTCGGCGTTTCCGCCGCGCCTCACAGGATGGAAAGCAGTATCCTGTCTGCACGGCCGCTTTTTCGCCGAAGGCGTAATTTTACAAAAGCAGGGCATCTGCCCTGGTCAGTCTTTTTAGTATAGCACGCAGAAGGGCAAAGCACAAAACCCTTGCGATATAGTTTTTAAAACGATATGATATATTCATTAAGACTCTGTATTGAAGATCAGAGCTCGCTTCATGTGATGAAAGCTGTGTCTGCGTTTGTGCACGTTTCTTATGACTGAGTCACAGGCACCGCACGATGAAATCGGTTTCGGGCGTGTCCCATGGATCTTAAAAAGCCGCAGGCGATGCGCGGCAGGAAAGAAAAGAGGCTGCAGGGCCTCCCTGATACCAGGAGGTATGATGAACGATAATACCAATAACGAACGCAAAAACAGCGAATCTCGCGGGGATCTGCCGAGCGGAAACCCGAAGCTCGAGGCTTTCCTGAGGAGAGTTCTTGCAAACGAGGAGGATATCAAATACGTATCCCCGAACGCCATCCCGGCCCTGGATCTTTACATGGATCAGATCACCACCTTTATGGAAATGCAGCTCCAGAGATCACGGCGGTATCCGGATGATAAGATCATGACAAAGACCATGATCAACAATTACACGAAGAATAAACTGATTCCGCCTCCCGTGAAGAAGAAGTATTCGAAGGAGCACCTTCTTCTCCTGATATTTGTCTACTATATGAAGGACTTTCTCTCGATCGGAGACATCAAGACACTGATCGAGCCCCTCACTGAGAAATATTTTCCAAAGAGTGAGCAGGGCCTCTCCCTGACGGATATCTATCAGTCGGTCTACGAGCTGGAGCTCAGCCAGATCGGTGCCCTGAAGCAGGATATGCTCGACCTTTTCCATGTGGCGGAGGATACATTTCCGGATGCCCCGAAGGAGGATCGGGCCTACCTGAACCAGTTCGCCTTCATCTGCCTCCTGAGCTTCGACGTCTACATGAAGAAGCGCATCATAGAGCACATGGCGGACGAGATGGCTGGGAATAATCCGGACCCGAAAGCGAAGAAGAAAAAGTGATATATCGGAAAAAGGTGTGCATAAACTGAAAATGTGATCGGATGGGCAGGCCCGGCTCCGCCCATCATAAACTGCGCAATGCGCGAAAAAAGAGGCTGTCCTCCCGGAGCAGGAGCCCTCTGACACGGCGGATTTCATACTTATCATCCGCCACGCAGAGTGTCTCTTTCCTCCGATTGAGACAGCCTCTTTTTTCGTATTTCTCATGCAGTCATCAGGCGCTTCTCCGAAAGATCCGTAAGAAAAGAATCAGGTCTATTCTGCTTCTTCGCAATAACCCCTTCAGAAAGAATCAGGTCTTTTCCGCTTCTTCGTAAAAACCCTGTCAGAGACATGCAGACCTTATTCCGCTTCCCCGGAAGATCCGTCAGCGAAATCCTGCATCTCGTTCATTCTTGCCCAGACAATGTCATATCCGTTGTTCCCATAGTTCAAAGACCGGTTTACCCGGCTGATCGTTGCTGTAGAAGCGCCGGTCTTCTCAGAAATGTCAAGATAGGTATGCTTCTTCCGGAGCATCCCCGCGACTTCGAATCTCTGAGAAAGCGAGAGTATTTCATTGATCGTGCAGACATCCTCGAAGAATTTGTAGCATTCCTCCCGGTCTTTAAGGCACAGGATCGCATCAAACAGATTATCAACTTCTTCAGTGTGGAGTTTTTTATTCATATGCTGCGTTTCTCACTTTCTTTATACTATGCAAAGCCGTTTACTGAAGAACCTTTGACAGGAAGTCGCGCAGGCGCGGGTTGGACGGATTATTGAAGAATTCGTCCGGAGCACCGTCCGCTGTGACCCTTCCGTTCTCCATGAAGAGGATCCTCGTCCCGACTTCCCGGGCGAATCCCATCTCATGGGTGACACATACCATCGTCATTCCGCTGCGGGCCAGATCCTTCATGATCTCAAGGACCTCGCCGACCATCTCGGGATCGAGCGCGGACGTCGGCTCGTCGAAGAGCATGATGTCCGGATGCATGGCAAGAGACCGGACGATGGCGATACGCTGCTTCTGGCCGCCGGAGAGCTGATTCGGATAGCTGCGGGCCTTGTCCGCAAGGCCTACGCGCTCCAGAAGCTCCATTCCCTCTCTCTCCGCATCCTTTATGGAGCGGCCCTGAAGCTTCTCGGGACCGATCGTCAGATTCCGGAGGATCGTAAGATGCGGGAACAGGTTGAAGTGCTGGAACACCATTCCCATCTTCTGTCTGTGCTTGTCAATGTCGACATTCTTGTCCGTGATGTCTACATCATTGACATAGATGTGTCCCGAGGACGGCTGCTCGAGCAGGTTCAGGGATCTCAGGAAAGTGGACTTGCCTGAGCCGGAAGGTCCGATGATGACCATGACGTCCCCTCTGTTGATCTCAAGAGACACATTGTCGATCGCATTGACCGTCGGTTTCTTTGTATCGTTCTCGCCAAAAATTTTGAACAGATTCTCGACCCGGATCAGGGGCTTGTTAAATAAGTTCTCAGCCATTTCTTCTCAGCCTCCCTTCAAGAACTCCCCACAGTCTCGCAAATATGAACACCAGAAGGAGATATACCAGCGCGACCGTGACCAGCGGCATGAAAGCGTCGTATGTACGGCTGCGGATGACATCGCCGACCTTCGTCATGTCGTTGATCGCGATGTAGCCGGAGATCGAGGTTTCTTTGAGGAGCGTGATAAATTCATTGCCCAGCGCAGGAATTACATTTTTCAGAGCCTGCGGAAGGATAAAGTAGCGCATGGTCTGCGCATAATTGAAGCCGAGCGATCTGCCAGCCTCGAACTGTCCCTCATCGATGGACATGATGCCCGACCGGATGATCTCGGAAATGTACGCGCCGGAGTTCATACTGAAGGCAATGACCGCCACGATGATCTTCGGAATATTGACGGACGCGAACACGACGTAGTAGATGATGAGGAGCTGGACGACTGTCGGCGTGCCCCGGATGACCGTCGTATAGACCTGCGCGATGATATTCAGGATCCGGAGACCTCCCGTCTTATCGTGAGTGGACCGGATGATCGCGACCACGAATCCGATCAGAACACCGAAGAGCGTCGAGAAAAGCGTGATGACAAGCGTGACTCCGAGACCGGATAAGAGCATTTTCCAGCGTCCCGCCTGGACAAAGTTCCTCTTAAAACGGTCAATGATCGTCTCCCGCTGGGCACCGGCGCTCTTTCTCACGATGACGACCTGCTTGCCTGTATAGTATGGATTGGTGAAATCGATGGACTGCTCACGCTCCTCCGTCACGGTGAGGCCAGCCATGCCGAACTGGGCCTTGCCGGTCGCGACGGAAGTGATGATCGAGTCGAACTTCATGTCGGATATCTCGACCTCATAGCCAAGGTAATCTCCGATGGCCATGGCAAGATCCGCGTCGATCCCGACGATCTCATTGTTGTCGTCATAGTACTCATACGGCGGGAACTCGGCGTTCGTCGCCATGACGAGCTTTCCGTTGGGATGCTCGGCTCCCTTGGGTGAAGAATATCCCTCCCCGCTGTGATCGATGTAGTAATCCACGATCGTCTGCAGCGTTCCGTTCTCCTGAAGGGCTGCGATCGCCTCATTGAGCTTCCCCAGAAGCTCCGTATTTCCCTTCTGAACCGCCATCGCATAATCTTCCTTGACGTATTCCGTGTCAAGGATCGTGAGGCCGTTCATCTGGGCTACAAAGGCCTGCGCGGGCTGATCGTCGATGACGACGGCGTCGATCTTGTTCTGCGAGAGCGCCTGCACGGCCTCAAAACCGGTGTTGTACCGCTCAACCCCCTTGAGCTTCAGCTCCGCATCATCGGAAATGTAGATATCTCCTGTCGTTCCTGTCTGAACGCCGACGATTTTTCCTTCCAGATCCTCCAGTCCGAAAATCGTCTGTGCGCTCTTCTCCGTGCCGTCTGATCCAGCAAAGACAGGCAGCGCCATGAACATGGCACTGACAAGTCCTATGATCAGGAGTACGGCGAAGGTTCTCCTCATGCTGCTGTGCTTTTTCATTGTCGCCTCTCCTCTTTTTTATATAAATTGCCTTATTTAATATACTTTAAGCGTGTGCATCAGTGAAATTTTACCATTTTACCGCATTAAATTCAAGACGCAGGAGCCACTTCTTTGCAGCCTGACCGTACCGGAGATCGTGAGCGCTCCGTCCGGATACGCGTCCACCGTGAGCTCTCCTCCGGGCTGCCTGAGTGTCTTTATGGTATGTTCCCCTGATTCATATGCGAGATACGCACCGACTGCGGTCGTCCCGCTTGCGCAGGAATTTTCCCAGAAGAGCGTTCCGGCGCTGGGGACAAATACGAGAGGCATAAGAACGTCCCGCGACCGGTCAAGGAACATGAGGCCGACCGCGTCCGCTCCGAGTTCGCTGCACCATTTTCCTGCCAGAGTTTCCGCCTCCTCTTTCGGAAGCATCTCCGTGAGAATTATGTGGGAGATCCCGTCAAAGGTCACGACCGGGTACCTGCCGCCTCCCATAAATTCCCGCGTCCCGATCTTCCCGGGGGAGGGCATATTGACAGTTCCCTGCCAGCTTCCGTCCGTATTCTCCTCCACCCGCACTGTCACGGGGCCGGATGCTCCGGAAACGCGCAGACGGATGACCCCCTCCTTCTTTCCTGCCCGCATGGCGGCGATCACGGCTGCGCTCATGGACGCGTTCCCGCAGAATTCTCCGCCGGCCATGCGAAGCGTCAGATCGCAGTCCCTGCCGTCCGAAAGAAAGCCGACCTGCTCCGCCTGCGGCTCCCGCTCCATAAGAGCGGACGCCGTACGGACCTGCAGATCGGCGGGCACCGGCGTACTGACCAGTATGGTAATGTTCCCGGTCGGATCCAGGACATAGTACTCCGCGTTCATCGCTGATAATTGCGCAGGAACTGCACTGTGCGCTCCTGCTTCGGATTCCCGAATACCTCTTCGGGATCTCCCTGCTCCACGATCACGCCCCTGTCCATGAAGATGACCCGGTTGCTGACCGCGCGGGCAAAGGGCATCTCATGGGTGACAACGACCATCGTCATTTTCTCCTCAGCGAGCTGACGGATGACCTTCAGCACCTCGCCTGTGAGCTCGGGATCGAGCGCACTGGTCGGCTCGTCGAAGAAGAGGATGGAGGGCTTGAGCGCAAGCGCGCGGGCAATGGCCACACGCTGCTGCTGCCCGCCGGAAAGCTGACACGGATAGGCATCCGCACGGTTCTCAAGATTCATTTTCCGAAGGAGCTCCATGGCCTCCGCATGCACCTCCTCTTTGGGGCGCTTCTGAACGAATACCGGCGCATCCATGATATTCCTGAGGACTGAGAAATGCGGGAACAGATTGAACTGCTGAAATACCAGTCCGAAATACCTTTTTACCTCATTGAGCTCTGAATGGCTCACATATACGGCCTTTCCCTGGCTCCCCGTCGCGGCCGCCGGTTTCCCCATGTAGCGGATCTCACCGGCATCGATCGTCTCGAGAAATGTCGCGCAGCGAAGGAGCGTGCTCTTTCCGGATCCGCTGGGTCCGATCACGCTGACGACCTCACCGGAGTCGACCTCAAGGCTGATATCCTTCAGCACCTCGAGTCCTCCGAATGACTTCTGAATCCCACTCATTTCAAGGATCATGTGTATATCTCCTCATTCCTGTATTATTCTTCATCGCGCAGTATTCGTTACTTATTCATGAGCTGCGCGCGCAAAGTGAAGCCAGCCTTCATCGCAAGTTCAGACCCGCGATGAAGAATAATCTGCTGCAATCAGGGTCTGCTGCCTTTTTATGCTTTGCAGTTCCTTATGTCATTTGTAATAATCAAATTTTTTCTCGATGAACTCCATGGTGAAGGCCACGGCATAATTCGCGACAAAGTAGAACACGCCTGCCACCACGAACGGTACGAACGATGTCTGTGACGCCGCGATCTGCTTTGCCAGAGAGAACATTTCGTTGTAGGCGAGGGTAAAGGCAAGGGATGTGTCCTTGACGAGAGTGATGATCTCATTTGTCACAGAGGGAAGGATGGCTTTGACGACCTGAGGCAGGATGATCTTGAAGAAGGTCTGCGCCTTGCCGTAGCCAAGAACTTCCGCCGCCTCATACTGACCCTGAGGGATCGTTTCCATTCCTCCGCGGTAGATCTCTGCGAAGTAGGCGGCGTAGTTCATCGAGAAGCCGATGATGATGGCTGCAAAGCGGTAGCCCCTGATATTCATGCCGAAGAGATAATACGGTCCGAAATACCACATGAGGAGCTGGAGCATGAGCGGCGTTCCGCGCATGACCGCAATATAGAACTTCGTTATGGTCCTCACGATGAAGAAGCGCGAACGCCTGAGGAACATGATGACGAGACCGAGCGGAAGCGAAAAAAGAATTGTAAGGATAAAAATAGCACATGTGCGGAGCATACCTTCGCCCATGGTATACAGCATGGTGGAAAAGCTCATAAGAATTCCTCCTGGTCTGATCGGGTCCGGATCCCGGTCCGGTGATTCCGGCCGCAAAGTACCCGACCGCTAAAGTAAAGGAGCAGGGGCCGTTATGCACCGGCCCGATGCTCCCTTACTGATACACTGAGAACACATGCACTCCATGCATTCCGTATTTTACGTTCAGGACCTGCCCGCGCCTTACTTATTGTCGTCTGCAATAAGGAAGGAGCCGGCGGTCATGTCGATCGCGATGGCGTCGATCGCGCCTGCCTTCAGATCGTTGTAGGCAACTGTATAGGTCTCATAAACTTTCAGCTCGGAGAATGTATCCGCAAGCTCCTTCTGAGAGTCCTCAAGCATATCGTATGCGGAGGTCGCCGTCTGAACACCGACGATCTTGCCCTTCAGATCGGCAAGCGTCTTGATGTCGGAGTCAGCCGGAACGAGAATTCCCTGGGTATTGTTGGAATATGTGATTCCCCAGGTGTAGTCATCCTCGCGGCCTTCCTTGGTGAATCCGGACCAGATGCAGTCGCAGCTCTTCGCGTTGAGCTCCATGTCCTTCGCATCCCAGTTGAACGGGACCGCTTCATAGCCCCAGCCGAGATATTCGCAGACAGCCTGGCAGAGCTCCACGTCAAATCCGCCGACAGTTCCGTCATCCTGACGATAGGAATACGGCGGATAGTCGAGATCGAATCCGTGCTTGAAGGTAAAGCTGCTGTCTCCGGATCCCTTCGCCGGAAGGGTGGATTCATCAATTCCTTCCGGAGTCAGGCAGAGATAATCCTTGATTTCCGGATAGTTCTCGCCGATCTTTGCATATGTTCCGTCAAGAACGAGAGCCTGCACCGCGCCGCTCACCTGCTCTGCAAGTTCCTCATCGCCGACACGGAAGCCGATCGCGTAGGATTCCACGCCGAGATCCTCCTCAAGGAATACATACTTCGCACCGCCCGCGTCTGCATTTCCTGACGCCGAATTCGAACCGCATCCCATGATCGCTGCCGGAACAAGCAGCACAGCAAGCATTACTGCAAGTGTCTTTTTCATAAAAAATCTCCTCCCTGTTCGCTTTCGCGTTAGTCATCTACCATATTATCACTTTACCACGCTAAATAAAAGACTTATTTGCGCCGCCGGACGAACTTTTCCCAAACTTTTTGCGCATTTATAAAGGAAAAAGTTGAAGCGCTTTCTTTCAGATGGTATGATACCCACGGCAAAAGATCACAGATCCCGCCTCGGAAAGCCTGTTCGAGCGGCCGCAGGGGTCATGCTCCGCCGGATGTCTGTGCATCGCTGCGCGGCTTTCGATAAGATCTGTCATACACAAGGAGACACCTATGGCTGAAGCATCCACCCTATACAAGCTTGTCATCCTGTACATGCTGAGAAAGGTCACCTTCCCGCTGACGAACGCCCAGATCACGGAATTCATCGTCGGCAAGGAATATACAGACTACTTTCATGTCCAGGAGGCCATCAACGACCTTCTCGACGCGAAGCTGATCTCGGGAGAACGGATCCGCAATACCTCCCAGTATCATGCGACGATCGACGGAGAAAATACGCTTGAATATTTCAGCTACATGATCTCGGATGCGATCAAGGCCGATATCGACGAATATATGCGGGAAAATGCTTTCGAGATGCGGAACGAATCCTGCACGCGCGCCGACTATTACCGCACGGAGAATTCCGACTTCTCCGTCCACTGTTATGTCCAGGAGGGCTCCGAATCCCTGATCGACCTCTCCTTCAGCGTTCCGACTGAAGAGGAGGCGGAGAAGGTCTGTGCGAACTGGCCCGAGCGCTCTCAGGAGATCTATATGTATATCTTAAGGAATCTTCTCTGAAATATCTTCCGGTCCCGCCGGCGATACCAGGCGCGGAATTCCGTCATATCGGAAGTTCCTCAAGGGATCCCGTTCAATTCTCGCTCGCGAGAATTGGCGCGGGATTCGGGTCAGCGCAAGCTGACATCTTCCAAACCGAATCCCTGCGCATCCTCGCGGAGCGTTTATCTCAGTGGGGGATTGAAACCCGCCACTGAGACGAGCAGGATATTGACCTATCCCCCGCTTATAGAAGCGGGGGTCTTCCCCACTGAGATAAAAATGCCCCGGCTCTCCGCCGGGGCATTTTTGAAGATCTGCGTCACCTTCCGCGAAGAACGGCAAGGTGATTTTTTATTGTCTGCTCGTAGCCGTTCTCTGTCGGCTCATAGAATTTTTCTTCCCTGATCTCATCGGGCAGATACTGCTGCTCCACCCAGTGTCCGGGATAGTCATGCGCATACTTATATCCCACAGCCTGCGGGACGTCCCCCTCCCCGTTCGCGTGAACATTCTTCAGATGGCCGGGAACGCTCGTCTTTATTTTCCGGACATTTTCTTCCGCAGCACCGACAGCCAGATAAGACGCATTGCTCTTCGGCGCGCAGGCGACATAGATCGCAGCCTGGGCAAGGGGGATTCTCGCCTCCGGCATTCCGACCCGCTCCACAACAAGTGCCGCGGACGTCGCGACGTTTATCGCCATGGGATCCGCATTTCCGACGTCCTCGGAGGCGCAGATCATGATCCTGCGGGCGATAAATTTGATATCCTCGCCGGCGAGAAGCATTTTTGCGAGATAATAGACCGCCGCGTCGGGATCCGAGCCGCGCATGCTCTTTATAAAGGCCGAGATCGTGTCGTAGTGCTGGTCTCCCCCGTTGTCATAGTGGACCGCCCGCTTCTGAATGCAGTCTGACGCAACAGCAAGATCCACCCGGATCCTCCCGTCCTCTTCGGGCTCCGTCGTCATGGCTGCAAGTTCGATGGCGTTCAGCGCTGCCCTCGCATCCCCGCCCGCCACGTCAGACAGAAAATCTCTTGCCTCCTTCGTCAGCTCGATCTTCATGCTGCCAAGTCCCCGGTCCTTATCCGAGACGGCTCTGTCCAGAAGGCTCGCGATCTCCTCCTTCGAGAGCGGATGCAGCTCGAAGATCGTCGACCGCGACAGGAGCGCGGAGTTGACCTCAAAGTACGGGTTCTCCGTGGTCGCGCCGATCAGAATGATCGTCCCGTCCTCGACAAAGGGAAGCAGATAGTCCTGCTGGGACTTGTTAAAACGGTGGATCTCATCGATAAAGAGGATCGTTCTCCGCCCGTAGCCTCCCAGCGCTTTCCTTGCCTCCTCAACACAGACTTCCATGTCCTTCTTGCCGGAGGTCGTCGCGTTCAGCTGTCTGAAGTTCGCGTTGGTCGAATTCGCGATGACCCGGGCGAGAGTCGTCTTGCCTGTGCCGGGCGGCCCGTAGAAAATGACGCTCGTAAGCTTGTCCGCCCGGATCGCGCGGTAGAGCAGTCTTCCTTTTCCGATGATGTGCTGCTGTCCGACTACCTCATCCAGGGTCCGCGGACGCATGCGGCTGGCAAGCGGGGCTTCATTTTCCGAATGCTTTTCCTTCATATAATCAAAAAGATCCATACTTTTTCCTTCCGCATAAAAAGCCTCCGGCGGATCACAGCCACGCAAAGGGGACATGTTTCGCATCCTGCACGGAGTGCTTTTTTCTCACAGGAGATCCGAGGGAACTTCCTGTGAGACAAAAAAGGCGGAACGCACGTGTTCCGCCTGTAAAAATTCCCTGTTGAATCTGTTTTGCCGTACCTTTGTCTTATGCCAGCGCGTTGTTTGCTGTCTCGACAAGCGCCTTGAAGCCTTCCGGATCGTTCACTGCGATGTCTGCGAGGACCTTGCGGTTCAGGTCGATGCCTGCGACCTTGAGGCCGTGCATAAGAACGCTGTACTTCGTGCCGTTCATGCGGGCTGCAGCATTGATTCGGGCGATCCAGAGTCTTCTGAAGTCCCTCTTTCTCTGCTTGCGTCCTGCGAAGGATGCTGTGAGGGCGCGCATAACAGACTGCTTTGCGATCCTGTACTGCTTGGATCTTGCGCCGTAATATCCTTTAGCGAGTTTCAGTACACGATTATGTCTCTTCTTAGCGTTTAAGCCGCCTTTAATTCTTGCCATCTTCTAAATCCTCCCAAAATATTATTCGTACGGTAAAAGCTTCTTCATGACTTTTACATTGGTGGCGTCCGTCATTGTTGCCTTGCGGAGATTTCTCTTCGTCTTCTGGGACTTCTTTGTCAGAATATGGCTCTTGTAAGCTTTCATTCTCTTCAGTTTACCGGATCCTGTTACATGAAAGCGCTTCTCTGCAGCTCTCTTTGTCTTCATCTTGGGCATGATGTATAATCTCCTCTCTTTTTACTTCTTGTTCTTCTCAGCCAGAAACATTGTCATAAAGCGGCCCTCCATCCTCGGCGGCTTGTCCACGACCGCGATGTCGGAAAGCTGTGCGGCAAAATCTTCCATCATGGGACGGCTCGCGGCTGTATGAGCCATCTCGCGCCCACGGAAGCGGATGCTGACTTTTACTTTGTTGCCTTTCTCAATGAACTTGCGGGCTGCGGCTACTTTCGTATTCAGATCGTTGCTGTCAATGTTCGGAGACATACGAACTTCCTTGATCTCAACAATTTTCTGCTTTTTTCTGGCTTCCTTTTCCCGACGGGTCTGCTCGTAACGGAACTTGCCGTAATCAATGATCTTGCAGACCGGAGGCTGTGCCTTCGGGTTAATTTTCACCAGATCGAGGCCGGCTGCATCAGCCTTTGCCTGCGCTTCTCTCGTCGGCATGATGCCGAGCTGCTCACCGTTCTCGCCGATCAGGCGGATCTCACGATCCCTGATCTGCTCATTAATCATTAAGTCGCTAATTTCTCCACCCTCCTTTTATGAAAGAATTTGCCATTTATGCTTAAGCCGTATCCCCGCCGTGCCGACCTTCCGCCCCGTAAGGAGCGAAGTTCCGGCGGAGTGTTTATGTCACGCGGAAATCCTTCCTGTGGCATAAAAAAGAAGCGGTCAGAGACCGCCCGCATGCACAGATCCGCAGAAAAAACTCTTCTGCATGAAATGTATCCTATCAACGCCCGGTCACAAGAAGAATGCCGGGGTGAGAGCGGGTGCTCTGCTTCTTTTTCGAACTTCTAAACTTTACCACCTTGCAGGCGGGGAGTCAATAGGTTTTTATGCAAATTCTCACCGGATGTAAGCCATTTTTGATAATGTCCTATTAAACCACAGATGAAAATGTCCCGCA
>CAMOXU010000070.1 GCA_946629525.1 uncultured Clostridia bacterium | reverse complement strand
AACCGGGAGGAGAAACAGATATGGATCTGAAATGTTTTGATAATCAATGCGTACGGATCACCACCGTCTCCGGGGAAATATATGAGGGGGTCGTGTCTTACTGCAGCAAAGAATATGTCTTCCATGAATACGGACAGGATGAGGAGGCTCTGCTGCTTGTTCCCATCCTGCTCTATGAAAGGGACATATCAGATATTGTCAGTCTGGAAAATGCAGAGGGTCCGTATGGGCATTTTTCTGAAAAGTACGGGCTCCTGGAAATGAAATGCCTGGAGTGGGGCACCGACCTGATTGAAGAGGTCCTTGAATCAGAGGATGATGTCGGGATACTAAGGATGCTGGTATGCCTGAATGACAATTTTCAGTCGGTTTTGGAACGCGCAGTCAGCGGGATGGCTCCGTGGCGTTATAAGGGCGGTGAATTGAGTCCGGAAAGCGGGGAGGCAGCTGAAAGAGCTGATGCAAATGAACAGCAGGAAGAAAGTGATGAGCAGGGACCAATCTATCTCGGAGAACTTGAGAAAATGCTGGGCAGTCTCGTAAAATACAGCGGGAGCGACAAGGTCGTTAAGGCGGCAGAGAGCATGCTTGCGCGGCTTACGGAAGAAAGGATCACGAAGTGAGTCTTTAAGGGCGATCTGAGGACAGGACTTAATCAATACTGGCAGGGGGATACTATGGAGAAAGCATTTAAAGAGGGTGCGGAAAAAGTGATACGCGCCTGCGGAGAAATCATACGAACCGCAGATCGAAGCGAACTCGGCGTGGAATCAAAGGAAGGGCACGCCAATTTTGTGACCAGATATGATGCGCTGGTGCAGAAAGAGCTGCAGGAGGGGCTTCTTAAGCTGAGACCCGGAGCGGCTTTTCTGGGTGAGGAGGGAGACAGCTCGCAATACCCGGACGCAGAGGAAGTTTTCATCGTCGATCCGATCGACGGCACGACAAATTTTATGGCAGGTCTTGACCAAAGCTGTATCTCCGTTGCGCTCACGCGGAATCGGGAAGTCGTATATGCCGTGATCTATGACCCCTTCAAGGATGCCTACTATGAGGCGGAAAAGGGAGCGGGTGCATACAGGAATCATGGGCCGATCCATGTGTCGCAGGCGCCGCTGGAGCGTGGAGTCGCATTCATCGGGACCGCGCCGTATTATGAGGAGCTCAGGGATGTCTCCTTTGCGAAAGCCCGGGAATATCTGGACAGATGCATCGATATCCGGCGGAGCGGCTCCGCGGCACTGGATCTGTGCAGTGTGGCAGATGGCCGGGCGGTCATCTTTTTTGAGGCGAGGCTTCAGCCGTGGGATTACGCGGCCGGGCTGCTGATCGTGGAGGAAGCCGGCGGAAGTGTGATGGACTGGGAGGGCAGGCCGCTGAATGTCGGCGCAGTCAGCTCGGTCGTTGCTTACGGGAGCGGTGTCTCCGGGGTCTGGGGACAGGCAGAATCCGGGCAGCCGGTGTACTTTAGGAATAAATGAGAAAAACCTCCGTGCAAGCGCTGCACGGAGGTTTTTCCATGAAGTGAGAAACTCTGCGTTGGACGTGCAAAGCAAGACCGTTCTCAGCTGTTTTCTTCGTAGGAAGTGAAAAACAGCAGCCCGAATGTTCCCGGTCCGCAGCTCGCCGCAATCGCGGGAGATGCCTTCTGGAGATAGATATCATCAAAGGGCACCTTCTCTTTGACCATCTCACGGACCTGCTCCAGTTCTTTCTCCGACATGCCCGCATATGTGATAAAGAGGACACGTCGGTCGATCACTCCGGGTATGCGGAAGGTGGACGCAATGAACTTCCTCCAGGCATGCTCTTTGGAGCCAAAATAGAATCTGGAGATGACCGTTTTGCCCTTTCTCAAAGAGAGTACCGGGTGGGCCATGAATGCGTCCGCAAGAAGTCTGCCTGTTTCCGAAACATGCCCCTGCCTGGCAAGGAAATCGAGCGAGTCTACTATAAAACAGGTATAAGTATGCTTCTTTATTTCTTCCAGTCTCGCAGCAATGCTTTCGGCAGACAGCCCCTCGTCCGCCATGCGGGCTGCTGCGACTGCCATCAGTCCCAGAGCGCTTGAAAGATGTCCCGAATCGATCACGGTCACATTGCCGAAATCGTTGGCGGATTTTTTTGCTGCCGGGCAGCCGGAATTGATGAGCTGCTCTGAAATGGATACGTGGATGATGTTGTTCGCCTCGTCAAGCTGCTTTGAGAAGAAAGATGTGTAGTCTTCCACCGAAGGGGGAAGGGTCTCCACAGCTTCGCCGGTATCTTTCATGAAGGACAGCAGACCGTCCGTATCGATTTCCAGACCGTCTTTAAAAAGCCCATGTTTTGTCTTCACCATGTGCGGGATCTGTGCAATGTTATATCTCTTAAGGAATACTTCGGGAATATCCGCGACACTGTCCGTCGTTACTTTGACCCTCTCTTTTTTCCTGTGAGCGGTCACCCATGCAGTGCTTTCATCCGCAAGATTATCCGCTGTTCCGGTCACCGTCACAATGTCCTTCGGAAGAGCACGATAAACTGTATTTTCCAGCTCTTCACCGGTCACCGGCTTCATCAGATATCCGTCGAAGCCTTCTCTGTAATACATATCTTTCGTGTCACTTCCGGCGTTGGCCGTCAGGGCTATGATCTTTGCATCGCGGCACAGGCCTCCGGTCTGCGACCGTATGGCATGCATACACTCAATTCCGTCCATGCCCGGCATCTTGTGATCCATCAGGATGACGTGATAAGCATCTTCCAGTGTCTTTTCCAGGGCTTCAGGTCCAGAGGAGGCCATCGTCAGATTTATTTTCGTCTCCCGGAGAAGCTTGGATACGACCAAAAGGTTGGCTGCCGTATCATCCACGACAAGGACCTTCGCTTCCGGAGCCTCAAAGGATTTCACATATGTGTGATCCTCGTGCGCCCGTTTCCTGTTCAGAACGTCCAGTTCGCCCACCGGTTCGTCCCGGACGATTTTCTGCGGAATTTCTATGATGAAGGTGGAGCCTTTTGTATAGACACTGTTTACGGTGATCTTTCCGCCCATGAGATCGACGAACTGCTTGACGATGGAAAGACCTAATCCTGTTCCCTCGATGTACTTGTTCTTCTGCGTATCCACCCGCTTAAATGCCGTGAACAGATACGGGATACTCTCCGATTTGATTCCCATGCCTGTATCACTGATGGCATAGGAGACCAGGACTCCGTCATTGTTATCCTTGTCACACTGGATCTGAAGGCTTACGGATCCTTCACTTGTGTATTTGATCGCGTTGTTCAGAACGTTGATCAGGATCTGCTTGATCCGCATCTCATCCCCCAGCAGTTCGACCGGAAGATCGGGCGATACATCCACGGAGAAAGCGAGGTTCTTCTCTTTTGCCTTGATCCAGAGCATGCCTACGATGTCGGAAAGCATATCCCCCGGCCGGTAGGGCGAAAGGGTCAGTTCCATCTTACCGGTCTCGAATTTTGACATATCCAGAATATCGTTGATAAGGTGCAGAAGCATCTTGCTGGCCGCTGCGATATTTTCCGCATCCTCGTTGATCTCCGGCGATGCATTCTGACGGAGGATCATTTCGTTGAGACCGATGATCGTGTTGATCGGCGTCCGGATCTCGTGGCTCATGTTGGAGAAGAAGGTGTTCTGTGCCAGATTCAGTTTTCGGATCTCTTCCTTCTGTGCCTCCTGTTCGAGATAGCTCTCTTTGACCGAGTATTTATAATAATAGACGACCATGCCGAGAAGGAACTGAACGGAGACGAAATAGATAAAATCGCCAAGGTTGCTTTGGTTAAATGCCGCATCCACTCCGTCAAGAAGGTACAGATGTACAATGGCCGCATTCGAAACCAGCGAAATGAGCAGGTAGGCTCTGACATCCAGATAGAGAGAAAAGGGAATGCACATGGACATGACCATGAAGATGATTGGAGTCATCTTGCTGCCGTAGGACATATAATCCAGCCTTGCTATATTGGTCGCATACCACAGCAGCATTATCATCATGAAAATGTTGACCCGCGGCAGTAAGTGGTATCTCTCGTCATAGTTCCTGTTGATGTACAGCAAAAGAATTTCATAAAGCACTTCACAGACGATGACACAGCTGTAGAACAGACGATACTCGTTCTGATGGGCTGCTTTGATGTAGGCATCTGTCCAGGTGAAGGAGACCAGAAGGGTCGAAGTGATCGCGATGATGAAGAGCGGGGTAATGATGAGCGCCAGACGCAGTGCATCATAGATTCCGTCCTTCTTCAGGACTTCATAATTCGGGTTCTTTTTCGGCCGGAAAATAAAATCAATCATCTTATTCATGGCTGCTCACTTCCTTCCGGATAAAACTCCAGGATATCGTCATCCCCCTTCGCTTCGGGTTCGAACTCCAGGATTTCGTCATCTGTCTCCGGGAAAAATTCCAGGACATCGTCATCCGTCTTCGTCTCAGGTGCGGATTTCGGAATCTCGTCATCAGTCTCCGGGAAAAATTCCAGGACATCGTCATCTGCCTTCGCTTCGGGTGCGAATTCCAGGATTTCGTCATCTGTCCCGGGGGCAAATTCCAGAATTTCCCCGTCCGTCCCCGCTCCCGGTTCCGCAGCATCGGAAGCCTTCCCGAAGATTCTCAGGATCCCGTCCGCCAGCCGCTTATACTCAGCCATCGCGCTGTCGTGACCCTCATGAATCGTCTTCTCATCGCCATCCTTTGCCGCTTTCTCCAGCGTGTAGGCTGCTTCGGACAGCTGTCCGGCTCCAATCATTTTCGATGTGGACTTCAATGCATGCACGAGGATCTCATAGTTTACGAGATCACCGTCTTTAAGATTCCGGTCCGCTGTCCGCATCTTTCCGGCAGCTTCGCCGGCATACTGGAGCAAAAGCTCCTGATAAAATTCCGTATCATTCTGACAGTACATGAGTCCTGCGCCGGTATCGATTCCGAGCGAAGCGAGCTGTCCCAGTGTGTCGCCCGGAGAAGTCTTCCCTGCGGACTCCTGCATGGATCCGGAAGACATGTCTGTACTGTCTGCAGGATGCATATTGCCTGTGCTTCTGCCTGTGCTTCCGGAGCCCGCAGCAGAGTCTTTTGCGGTGGCGGGACCTGCAGTTTCCTCTTTGAGGGAAGCCACAGGAGATGCATTATTTTCTTCTTTAAGAGAAGCCGCGGGAGATGCATTACTTTCTTCTTTAAGAGAAACCGCAGGAGATTCACTTTTGGCGCTGCCCGGGGTTTCCAGCGTGAGACGTGATTTCGGCAGTACCTTTCGCAGCACTCTTTCAAGTTCCGTGATCACGATAGGCTTTGCCAGGAAAGCGTCGAAGCCTTCCCGGAGGAACATCTCGTTGGCCGTGCTCACCGCATTTGCCGTGAGAGCGACGATCGGTACGTCCCTGCTGTCTTTGCCGTATACAGCGCGGATACGCTTCATGGCTTCCACACCGTCCATGCCCGGCATCATATGATCCATGAAGATGATGTCTGCCTCATGGTTCCGGACGTAATCGATCGCTTCCGGTCCGGAGAAGACTGTGGAGACTTCCATGCCATAGCCGGAGAAAATCTGCCTTGCCACGAGGAGGTTCATACGCTCGTCATCGACGACCAGGGCTCTCACGCCTCTTGCGTACAGCTTTCCTTTCGTCTTGCCCTGATCTGATTTGTCTGTATTTACGAACGAGATGACCGGGACACAGTAGAACGGCTTCCGCATGAGGTGGATCTCGGAGCCGCCGGGAATCCGAAAAGCATCGTTACAGATAACGGCGACCATCGCTTTCTCTGCAAGGGAATCCATGAATTTCCGGTCTTCCTCGTATTCCTGTTTTCCCACGAAAACATGCGTAAAGTGCGATGTCTGTGCCAGCTTTTTGAAATCGGCCATGTTGTTCACGCGCTGCATTTTCACGCCGAGGCCAAGCACGAGGTCTTTGGTCATGGCATTGTAGAATTCTCTGACATGGGGATTCTCGAATTTCTCGAAACGCAGATAAGCGCCGAGGCTCAGTCTTTCCGGATTCCGTATGCTCATGCAGTAATCACTGCCGACGACCTTCTGGGGAATGCTGACGTGGACGGTCGTTCCGTTCTGCGGTTCGCTTTCGATCGTGAGGAAACCGTTCAGGCTGCGGATGAATCCGTTGGCGATAGAGAGGCCGAGACCGAGGCCGTTTGCCGATCTGGTCTTGCCGGAATCCGCCTGATAGAAGCGCTCGAACACCATTTCCAGTTCGGCGCGGCTCATGCCGATTCCCGTATCGGTCACCTCGATGAGAAGATTGATTCCGTAATCCCGGACTTCCGGTGTGATATGGACGTATACGCCGCCCTCCTCCGTATATTTGAGGGCATTGTCGATCAGATGCCGGAATATTTTCTTGATCTTGGTCACATCGGACCGCATGGTGGATGGGATCCTGGGATCCACGTCGATGACGAGCTCCAGATCCGGTCTCTTGAGAGGGGTAATTTCCGCGATGACATCATGCAGCAGGGAAGTGATCATATAATCTTCTTCGTTTACTGCAAGTGAACCCATGTCGATCTCGGAATAGTCCAGAATATCGCCGATCTGGTCTCCGATTTTCTGCCCGGCCTCCATGACGGACAGGAGATCTCTCTTTATATCCTCGTCGCCGACCTTCTCGGCGGATATTCTGGAGAGTCCGATCACGGCATTGACAGGCGTGCGGATCTCATGGGAAATGTTCGCAAGGAAATCATTCAGCCTTTCCGCAGTCTCCGCCAGGCCCTGTTTCTCAAGCTCAGACTTTTTCATAATGGAGATCCACAGTTTGATGATGTTCCGGGCAAGGAAGCATACCACAGTCATTACGATGAAGTGAAGGCCTATGCGGGAGATCGTCAGGCTGTCAAAATCATCGCCTGCGAGATACAGCATGATCAGATCGTACAGCATCGCGAGATAGTACGTGCACTGGCACAGTGTGATCAGCCCCGGGATCCCCGTGGAGACGAAGATCAGGATCAGGACGGTCATCAGCAGCCCGAGATCGAACGTACTGGATACATGCGTCCCGTAGAAGAAGGCCGACATCATCATGAGAAATGCATAGACCCAGATCCTTGTATAATCGGGAAGCAGCTGTCTGATGTGGACTATCCAGCAAAGGACGACTGATAAGGCAATCAGAATAAGAGCCCATAGCTCCCACTTGAGGAGCAGGGACTCTCCGATGAGTAAAATGGCAAAAACCGTATAACAGCCCAAAATGACGAAATGGGGTGTATTAAAATACTCTTTCTCCGGTCTTGGTTCATCCATAGTTATCGCTCCTTCGGCATAAACTCGAGACACATCATGGTCAGATCATCGAACTGCTCCATATCTGCAACAAATTCATTTACGGCCGCCCGGACGCCATGCAGGATCTGCTTCGGAGAGTCTTTGGTATGGGCGTTCAATGCCTTGAGCATGCGTTCCGTTCCGAAAAGCGCGTTTTCAGCATCCGTGGCCTCCGGCACGCCGTCCGTGTACACAAAAAGTTTTGAGCCCGGCATAAGCTGCAGGGTATGCTCGTGGTATTTCATTCCCGGCATACCGCCGACGACCAGCCCGTGCCTGTCTTTGAACAGCTCAAACTGTCCGTTCGCATGCATAAGGGCCGGGTACTCATGTCCTGCGTTCGAAGTTGTGAGGACACCGGTGGTTATATCGAGGATCCCGATCCATACCGTGACGAACATTCCTTCGGGATTATTGGCGCAGATGGATTCATTGGTATCCTGAAGGATCTTCGCCGGGGACTTTCCGCTCTTTGCGTTGTCCGCCAGGATGATCTTGGAAGCCATCATGAACAGGGCTGCAGGGATTCCCTTGCCGGAGACGTCGGCGATGAGCAGGCACAGGCGGTCCCTGTCGATAAAGAAGAAATCATAGAAATCTCCGCCGACTCTCCTGACCGGATCCATGCTGGCGTAGATATCGAATTCCTTTCGTTCCGGGAAGGCAGGGAAAATGCCCGGCAGCATGGCTGTCTGAATGCGGGAAGCCATCGCGAGCTCGGAACGGATGCGTTCATTTTCCCGCTCCAGATCGCGCTGGAGCCGCACCAGGTCGATCGTATGACGGACCCGGAGCACGAGGACATCCGGAATGAAGGGCTTTTTGATGAAGTCCATCGCCCCGAGCGCCAGCCCATGTGTCTCGGCTTCCTGACTTTCATCGGCCGTCAGGAAGATCACGGGGATCTGTTCAGACGGATCCATCTGTTCCTTCAGCCTTCGCATTGTCTCAAATCCGTCCATCCCCGGCATTTTGATATCCAGAAGAATGAGGTCCGGTTTGTTAGTCCTTACATAATCAAGCAGTGCCGTGCCTGACTTCAGAGCGGTCACCCGCATATTGCTCTTACTGAGGATGCGCCCGGCCATCTTAAGATTGGTTACATCATCATCTACAACGACAACCCAGTCCATGGAAATACCTCCTGCCTGCAGTCAGTGTTCTTATTCTATCCTTTTATCATATCATGATTTTGCTTTTCATTCAGCTAAAAGTACCGTTATCGGACACTAAAAGTACCGTTATCGGACGCTAAATGTTCCTGCCGGCCGAATTCTGCTGTGCCCTTCGACGGCCCGCGTGACCGGTTCCGTCCGGATTTCTTCTTATGGCAAAGCGGTGAAGTTTGTGATATTCTATCCCGTACAGCGGAATGTCCCGGAAGGGCATTTCCGAATGAACAAAAGGTTAGAAGGGTGGAATATGTATGAGTGAGAAAAAGGAACAGCAAAAGACTTTTAAACCGTATGTTTCACCGACAGAAAATCCCAAAGAGCTGACACCGGCGGCCATCATCATCGGGATCCTTCTGGCGGTGATCTTCGGTGCGGCCAACGCCTATCTGGGGCTCCGTGTCGGCATGACGGTGTCCGCGTCCATACCGGCAGCCGTCATTTCCATGGCGGTGATGCGCGTGATCCTGAAGAGGGATTCCGTGCTTGAGAGCAACATGGTCCAGACGATCGGATCGGCCGGAGAATCTCTGGCGGCAGGCGTCATCTTCACGATGCCGGTCCTCTTCCTGTGGTCTGCGGAAGGCCTCGTGGATACACCGGACCTTGTCAGCATCTCTGTCATCGCGCTGTGCGGCGGCCTTCTGGGCGTGCTCTTCATGATCCCGCTCAGGAATGCCCTGATCGTCAGAGAGCACGGCGTGCTTCCGTATCCGGAAGGAACTGCCTGCGCGGAGGTCCTTCTGGCAGCCGAAAAGGGCGGTGAGGGAGCGAAGAGCGTTTTCGCCGGAATGGGCATTTCCGCTGTCTTCAAGTTCCTTGTCGACGGACTGAAGATGGTCTCCGGCGTTATCACGATCCCGATCGCCGCTCTGAAGACAGAGTTCTCCATTGAAACGTACCCCGCATTGATCGGCGTCGGCTATATCTGCGGAAAAGATATTTCCTCCTACATGTTCGCCGGCGGTATCATCGGCTGGTTCGTGCTGATCCCGGCGATCGTGCTCTTCGGAAGCGAGACGGTCCTGTATCCGGGCACAACGACGATCGCGGAAATGTATGCCGAGGGCGGCGCGAGCGCGATCTGGAGCAGCTATATCCGCTATATCGGCTCCGGAATGGTGGCGGCAGGCGGTATCATCAGCCTGATCAAATCTCTTCCGCTGATCGCGACGACGTTCCGGGATACCCTGAAGGGCATGAAGGGATCCAAAGCGGATTCCGGAAAGAGAACGGAGCGGGATCTGGACATGCGTCTCGTGCTGGCCGGTGTGGCCGCGATCATCCTGCTCGTCTGGATGCTTCCGCAGGTGCCGGTCGCTCTTCCGGGCGCGCTCCTGATCGCCGTCTTCGGATTCTTCTTCGGAGCGGTCGCTTCCCGTATCGTCGGACTTGTCGGAAGCAGCAACAGCCCGGTCTCCGGCATGACGATCGCGACGCTGCTCTTTGCGACGTTTATTCTGAAGACGTCAGGGGATGTCGGAATGCACGGCATGATCGGCGCTATCACGATCGGCTCCATCATCTGCATCGTTGCGGCAATCTCCGGTGATACGTCACAGGATCTGAAGACCGGATTCCTCCTCGGCGCGACGCCGAGAAGGCAGCAGATCGGAGAGATCATCGGCTGCGTTGCCTCCGCAATCGCGATCGGCGGCGTGCTGGTGCTCCTGAACAGCGCGTGGGGATTCGGCACAAGAGAGCTCGCCGCACCTCAGGCGACCCTTATGAAAATGATCGTTGAAGGCGTTATGAACGGAAACCTTCCGTGGTCGCTCATCTTCATCGGTATCTTCATCGCGGTCGCGATCGAGATCCTCGGAATACCGGTCCTGCCGGTCGCCATTGGTCTGTATCTCCCGCTGGAGCTCTCCTCGACCATTATGATCGGCGGTCTGATCCGCTGGATCACCGACAAGCGCGCAAAGAACGACGGAAAGGCCAATGAAGCAGGCGGCGGAATCCTGTTCAGCTCGGGCATGATCGCGGGCGAGGGAATCGTCGGTATCCTGCTGGCGATCCTTGCCGTCACGGGTATCGCGGATGCGCTGGATCTGTCCTCGGTCCTGAATCTCGGAATGATCGGAGGCGTGATCCTGCTTGTGATCATGAGCGCGGGCGTATTCATGGCTGCGCTCAAACAGAAGAACTGAGAAGCTCATAAATAAAAAAATGCCGCATTTCATCCGGTCTGAGACCGAATGGAATGCGGCATTCTTATGCCTGGACAGTAGTTATTGTTTATCGCTCAAGGCGGTCATGAGCTGCAAGGAACGGCGCGAGCCGGTCCATGATGATCTTTGTCCCGCCGGTCTTCTGCGCTTCCAGATTGATCGGGATGACCGGGTCATGCAGCGACATGCGGATCAGCATCCATCCCTGTACCTCATCATCGTCAAAGCTTATGCGGATTCCCTCGTAGTTGGGGGAGACAATGTGGAAGCGGGGATCCTTCTCCGCAAATCCGGTAAAGTCTTCGAGGACTTTCTTTCCGTAATCCGCGAAGTTTTCGCCAGTGATCGTGTAACGAACTTCTTCGGATTCGGCGGGTGTGCCGAGCGCGCTGATAAGATCTTTGATGCTTTTGCCTTCCGCGCGGAGCCGGGCAGCCTTGCAGATGATCTTTACGCAGAGGTATGCACCGTCGTCAGAGAAATAGTTCTCCTTCAGAGCGCCGTGACCGCTCGTCTCGATCGCCAGCGGACAGTTGATTCCTTCGGCGTTCAGCTCGATTCCCTTGTTGATCACGTTCTTGTAGCCTCTCTTGAAGCGGAGGTGCTTCATCCCGAGATCCTTTTCCAGGAAGACATTCAGCTCGTCGCTCGTGACAGAGTCGGTGACGACCGTCGCTCCTGGATTCTTTTCCTTCAGGATAGCTGCCATGAGGGCGATCAGCGTGTTGCGGTTGACTTCGGATCCGTCGGAGAAAACGGCAGCGCCGCGGTCTCCGTCGCAGTCAAAGATCACGCCGAGATCAGCTCCGGAGGAGAGGACTGCCTTCGAAACAGCCTCCATAGCCACCGGGTTTTCCGGGTTCGGGACATGATTCGGGAAGTTTCCGTCGGGATCCAGGTAGACACTGCCGCTGATATCCGCTCCCAGCGGTTCGAGGATGCGGGAGGCGAAGAAGCCGGACGCACCGTTTCCGGCATCGACAACGATGTGCAGTCCCTTCAGAGGATGGTCGAAGTCTTCCGCGTTGACTTCCTCCTTGATGATGCCCATCATACGCTCGCTGTAAGCGGAGACAAGGTCGAAGCTTTCCGCAGAGGCCGCTTCCGATACAGGAATGTCCTTCTCTGAGGCAGTCTGAAGGATCTCCGTGATATCCGCCTTCTCAAGACCGCCGTCCTTCGTAAAGAACTTCAGACCGTTGCGATTGAATGGCAGATGGCTCGCGGTGATCATGACCGCACCGTCGAAGGCGCTCTCGGGAAGGATCGTTGAGATAAAGAGAGAGGGCGTGGAGGCGAGTCCGCAGTCGTACGCGCGGGATCCATGAAGACCGGACAGAACGCCGTTCTTTATGATATCCGCGGTGAGACGGCTGTCGTGTCCGACGCCGACCTTCAGCTCGGATGCCGGCTTTCCGGTTCTCTTCTCGAGCCATACGAGAAAACCGGCCGCGATGTCTGCGGCGATCTCGGGCGTCAGGTTTTTGGGCTCCTTCTCCGTTGCGATCGCGCTTCCGCGCACATCGCTCCCGTTCTGGAGCGGCTTAAAGATCTTTTCATAACGTTCATTCATATGTGATAGCTCCTTATAGGTACTTGCGACACTCTGGTCAGAGATCAAAAGCCCCCGTGGATGGCTGCTGTGCAATTTGGAAGATTCTTCTCGCTTTGCGCGGCAGAACGCCGAGGCGTTCCTGATAAAAAACGGTCAGCCCTCGATCTTGTTGATCCTTCTCTGGTGCTTCTCCATGTGGGAAAATTCCGTATTGATCCAGGTGTCCACGATATCCAGCGCGAGGAAATCTCCGGTGATGCCTGCGCCGAGAGCGAGGATGTTGGAATCATTGTGTTCCCGTGTGAGTCTTGCCATTGTCACGGTCGTGCACAGAGCGCAGCGGATCCCGGGGACTTTGTTGCAGACGATCGAGACGCCGATGCCTGTCGTGCAGATGACGATGCCGCGCTCCGCCTCGCCGGAAGCGACTGCCTGGGCTGCGGGACGTACCATGTCCGGATAGTCGCAGGAATCCGTGCTGTAGCAGCCGTAGTCTTTGACATCCAGTCCGCTTTCCCTGAGGTGCGCGATGATTTTCTCCTTCAGAGCGAAGCCGCCGTGATCGGAAGCAATTGCTATCATAAGAATCCTCCTTAGTGGTGTTTGGGTAAGTAAGTGATTGATCATGAAATGCAAACTTCCCGTTTCCGGATTTCCGGGCGCTGCCGTACGAATGCATACGGGGGAAGATTTTCATTATGAAAATCATAACCGCTTTCCTTTCGTCCTGTCAATAAGCAGGGACATGGCTTGTATGCGCTGAAGGCTGAATTCTGCAAGGGCATGTGTTATATTAATAGTATGAGAACCGCTTTGCGAACCTCATAATCATAGAACGGTCGATAAAACGGCCTTTTTATCGAAAGCTGCTTTGCAGCTTCCGATAAGATCTTTTTTAGCCGAAACCAAAGATGTTGTGTTCAGAAGGAAAGGAAGTGTATCTGGATGAGAGTTGGTGTCATAGGATACGGCATGCAGGGGAGCGCCCTGGTCTCTATTCTGGAAAAGACATCTGATATTGCGGACATCATTGTGATCGACAGCAGCAGGGAAAAAATCAAACGTTGCGAGAAGGTTTCTGATGTGAAGAAAGTCAGGGCATTCTGCATTGACGTTGCAGATTCTGAGAAGATGAAGCTCTGTCTTCAGGGCTGCGAAGTGATTTTTGACATGCTCACCCCGGAGCTTGCGGAAAGAATACTGAAGATCGCTCTGCAGATCAACGCAAATTACGTCAGCACCGCTTTCGATGAGCCGTTCTGGAGCGCGATCATAAATCAGGAGGAGCTGCCCTTTCAAAAAGAGTTTGAGGAAAAAGGACGGATCGCCCTGCTCGGATGCGGGGACAGCCCGGGCCTGGTCAACATTTTCGTAAAAAAATACTGTGACTTTTTTGACAAAGTGACGGATATAGAGATATACGGAGCTTACAAAAAAGGCGCTTCGGAGCTCCTCATGGGCTGGGATCCCGGGTGGTCTCAAAAACAGTCATACAAAGACTATATTTCGAATCCTGCGGTCTTTCGGGACGGACGATTTATGCTTCTCTCACCCTTTGCGGAGATCGAGACGAAGGAAATCTACCGATATGGGATGAGGACACTTGCCGCGCATTCCCACGAGGAGTGCTACTCACTTCCTCTGAATATCAAAAAGGGGCTGCAGAACTGCATTTTCAAATACGAGGTGGATCCGGCAGCAGCCCTTCTCTATTCTCTGGGATTCAGGCTTTCAAAGAAAGTGAAGATCGGGGATACGGAGGTGTCCGTCGTCGAGTGCCTGAATAAGCTGTTCGAGGAGCAGGGAGGCGTTCCGGCCCTGAGCGAGGAAAATGAATACACCACGACCATCAACATTCGCGGCGTCTCCGGAGAAAAAGAGAGGGAGATCACCGTCGCGCTGCCTCCGATCTACAGCGACAAAAAGAGGACAGTGGAACAGTTCGGAGTCCTGCATGTCGAGGTCGCTCTGCCGGCGGTCCTTGGAATGAAGTGCATGAAGAGCCTCGGCCCCGGGGTGCATTTTGCAGAGGAGCTTGATCCTGCGGAGTTTCAGGCGTTTCTTGATGAGCTGCTCCCGTATCAGGAAGTGGTGC
>CAMOXU010000069.1 GCA_946629525.1 uncultured Clostridia bacterium | reverse complement strand
GCGAGGATTCTCTCGCGGTGGTCCAGGATTACATCCGGAACCAGTAAGTTTGTTTTGGCATTCACCCACAACCATGCGTGGCAGCGGCTCCTATGGATGTGGTACTCTGCTGCTTCGCTCCATAGACTGTTTTGCAGCCACTCATGCAAAACAAGGCATCCGTGACAAAATAAGTTGTTTTTCAGGCGATCGCGAAAATCTGTACTGCATGGAAGTTCGCGATTATCTGCATTTTTGTTTTCCCTGACCAGGCAACAGCGAAAATCTCATGGATATTCTTTCTTAAGCGTTGTAAAATGTACGCATATAGAAATCAAATTCAGCTTTTACCGGAAGGAAACAAACCCTTGACGAAAAAACCCAAAAACGTCAGAAAAAGAAAAATCACCCGTGCGATTCTCGTAAGACTCGCAATTTTCACTGTCATACTGATTGCTTTCAATATCTATATGGGTGCTACCCAGATCGGCGGACAGGTTGCAGACACCATTACCAGTCAGAAAGAAATGACCGCCGACTTCTTCTACGACTACATCACTGACGAAAACATTGCCGATCCTGAGGCAGCCTGGGTCGGAATCGCAACTACTTATCTGAGCCCCAGCATCGTATCTGAACTCAGCACACCGAATTACGCCGGAATCTATACCCTTCTCCGAGGAGAAGGAGACACTCTCACTTACGGCACCGGTGTCTGGACTTCCGGCAGCGAAAAGCTGATGCAGCAACGCAAGTCCGGTATACTGAGCAGTAAACAGGAGCTGAATCAGGAGCTTCTTAACCAGCTGCATGCCGGTGAGGTCAATACTTATATCGAGCTCGATCCGGACAACGGCGATGAGGATTCGCGACTGCCTGCCATCGTTGCCTGTCCGGTCCAGGGCGATCAGGGCAAGATCATCGGTTATCTCTGCGTTGAGGTCCTGTTTGCCGGCAGGCTTTATGTTTATGCTGTCTATATGGTTTACGGGTTCATCGCTCTTATTCTTGAGCTCTTCTTCACGCTGCCCTTCTTCCTGATCGTATATTTCCTGATCGGCAGAAGAGTCGTAAAGCCGCTCAGCGCCGTAGAAAAATCCGCGCTGAACTTTGTGGACAAGACCCGTGAGGACCCTGATCCGGAAACATGGGTCTTTGACCGTCCGAAGCTCAAAGTCCACGATGAGATCGATTCGCTCGCCAATTCGATCCAGGTGATGGCCGGCGATATGCAGTCTTACATGAAGACGATGCTCTCCGAGACAAGAGAAAATGAACGGATCAGCACAGAGCTCAATCTCGCAGCCCGTATTCAGCAGTCGATGCTCACGACGGACTTCCCGGCTTACCCGGAGCGCAGTGATTTCGACGTGTACGCTTCCATGGTACCCGCTAAGGAGGTTGCCGGTGATTTCTATGATTTCTTTCTGATTGACGATGATCACCTGGCCTTTGTTATGGCGGACGTCTCAGGAAAAGGGGTTCCGGCCTCTATGTACATGATGGTCGCAAAAACACTTTTGCACAACGTACTCCTTCTTGGGCACTCTCCGAAAGAATGCCTTGAGACCGTGAACGACCAGATCGGCGAGCACAATGAGGAAAATATGTTCGTCACCGTCTGGCTTGGCATCCTCGAGTTATCGACCGGCATCGTTACAGCAGCAAATGCCGGTCATGAATATCCGATCATTCGGCATGCGGACGGGCAATTCGAGGTCTATAAAGATAAGCACGGCATCGTTCTTGGCGCGATGCCGCACATAAAATACAGACAGTATGAGTTCCAGATGGAAAAAGGGTCAACACTCTTCCTTTACACCGACGGTGCTCCGGAAGCCATCAATGCCGAAGAAAAGCTCTTCGGGATGGACAGAGTACTCGAAGCACTTAATCAGGAACCTGATGCGGCTCCCGATCAGCTGCTGAAAAATGTCGAGAATGCAATCAACGTCTTCGTCGGAGAGGCACCGCAGTTCGATGACCTTACGATGATGGCAGTGAAGCTCTCAGACGAATCGGACTCCTGATCATATCCAGCTGTAATCTCCTCCGGTAAGTGCGAGAGACAGGAGTCGGCCGTTAAGCTCTCAGACGAATCAAAATCCTCCTTTATGTTTGATTTTGATCAGACGCCTTAATCTTAAGATGCCGGGAACGCAGCAACGCATGTCGGCTGCACCATCTCCATCTTTATATCAGTGAGCGAAAGTATCTCTGTCTCTCTGTCAAAATGCAGGACAGTGACCAATCAATTTTTCAGAGTAAATTCCAGAAGGCCTTTTCAGCAGTATTTTTCGAAGTAAATTCCAGAAGAACTGGAATTTAGTTTGAAAAGTGAGGAGAAGATTTTTTTCCTGGAGAAAACAAAAAAATTTTAGCCCCACCCCGGGAACCTTCGTATCTATATATGTCAGGGCAAGAAAGAAGCCCGCATGAAAAGAAATAATCAGAAATTACAGTATAAACAGACTTAATAGGAGGACAAGAAAATGGATAGAATCAATCAGAACGAACTTTACGAACTGGATGCAATGGACCTGGAGGCCGTCGCAGGCGGAAACTTCATCGAAGATCTGGTGGAGAAGATCAAGGGCATCACGAAGCCGCAGCATGAGCCGGTCCTGGCCCCGCTGCCCTTCCCGTAAATCACAGCTGAAAGTCATTTGCGAAAAACAGAATCAAAGGACCCGGTACCCGCGGATTTCCCGGGCCGGTCAATAAAACGCTCCGGAGCGCAGCAGATCCGGAGCGTCTTCAGTTTGCGCGCCCAAGGCGCGCAAACTAAAGAAAAAGGACGG
The DNA here is from genome assembly GCA_946629525.1 of uncultured Clostridia bacterium. GTDB lineage: Bacteria > Bacillota > Clostridia > Lachnospirales > Lachnospiraceae > Chordicoccus. The sequence continues at coordinate 11,528 of CAMOXU010000069.1, read as the reverse complement.
TATTGCACCGTCCTTTTTCTTATTCTGCCCTGCTGAAACCACCTGTTTTTGAGATCATTTCCGGTCTTTTTATTTTAGAACAATTGCTCACCGGTAATCACATTCTGGAACACAGAAGCGTATTTCCCTTTGGATAGTCCATTTGCAGAAACGAGGGTCATATGGATGGCTCTCCCGGGATGAGCCTCTTTCTGAAATGCAGTCAATCTGTTTGTAAGCCTCCCATATTCACTCTTGTCTATTTCTACAGCAGCATCTGTAAATATCATCTCGCACAGATTGATGACCCCGTCCTTTCGGTCTATTAACAGATCGATCTGCGCTCCCGGATCCGACGTCTCAGAAAGCGCTTTAATAATCGCCAAATGCTTTTCCGGCTTCTTAAACAGAGAATAGAACAATTCGTCATATTCATCTTTTAAATCACCATACGGCTAAACGGTGGTGCACTAACCTCATGCTGCGCCTGCGGCTTGCATTCGCTAAGTGCACTGCGTATACGTGAAAGGTACCAGCCTCCGCCTCCTTTCAGTCGGCGTTTTCTGGACTTTCACAGTAAAACTTCCCACATGCATAGATGTAAATTGCGGCCAGGAATTCTGAAGCGGAAAGAATCAGTTACTGATCCTTCTCCGCATCCGGATCGTACTCCAGTATGTCCCCCGGCTGGCAGTGCAGCGCCTCGCAGATCGCCTCCAGTGTAGAGAAACGGATCGCGCTGATCTTCCCGGTCTTCATTTTCGAGAGATTCACGTTCGATACGCCGACGCGCTCGGAGAGCTCGTTCAGACTCATCTTCCGGTCCGCCATGACCCTGTCCAGCCTCAATATGATCTTTCCCATGACAGTCCTCCTTATAGTGTCTCATCGATTTCCGCCTGCAGGGCCTTGCCATAATCTAGTATCGAATAGATGCACCACATAAGCAGCGCTCCGACCACTGCGGGTCCAAGTCCCATGAATGCGAAAACCGCAACGGTTATGATAATAAAGCTGGTCCTCAGCCGTCCGAGAACAGAATCCGAGAACGGAGTATCTTCCTTCACAAGACTGTTAAAGATGCTCTTGAAAATGGTCAGCACGACCGTGACGATCAGACACATAACAGCGCTTACTGCACAGGTAGCTGCGATAGGGACGGCATAGTTCCCTGCCTCAAAAGCATTTTCATAGTTGATCATAAAACGAACACCGCCGCTGCCGATCCTGAAATTCTCCACCGAGACCTGCCCGGATTTGACTGCGTCTGCTATATGCGTATTGATCATCCCCTGCTGGGTGAAGCAGATGACTGCTCCCACAAAGGAGAGGACTACACCCACAATTGTGATGATCTGAAAGATACTCACGACCTTTGCGGATGTCTTGCAGCGCGTCTTCATGACTTCCAGTCTCTCATTCTGTCCAAACATCTTCTTATCCTCCTCATATATAGTTCTTTCTGCTTTCGTTAAATATTTAACGTTTATCGTTAAATCAAATATATCAGGGGTCTGAACGTTTGTCAACAAGAATTTATCGTTTTTCGTTAAATTTTTATCGGCTGAGTTTCAACCAGGGGTGCTGGTCTGGAAGACGGGTCTGGCCGGGTTTGGAAGACGGACCGCCGGTTCTTTTTGCCGGACGCAAACAGGGAGGAGCTTCATAAAAAACCTGAAGCTCCTCCCGCATCTCTATATTTCTCACAGCCCTTACTCCCGGACGATATACGCCCCGAAAGGACTGAGAGACAGTTTTGCAATTTTAAAGAACTGTATGCCGAATGGTACCCCGATGATCGTGATGCACCAGGCGCATCCGATCAGGAGATTGCCCAGAGCCATCCACCATCCGCTGACAAGGAACCAGATCACATTCACAAGAAATGAGACGGCACCGCCGCCGTATTCGATCTTTCTTCCAAACGGCCAGAATGATATGGCGGCAAGCTTAAAACACTGCATGCCGATCGGTATTCCGATGATCGTGATGCACCAGAAAGCACCGGTAAGGACCCAGGCCATGCCGCTGATCAGTCCGCCCAGCAAAAACCAAAGAATATTACCCAAAAGCCTCATTTATCTTCTCCTTCGTTGAATTCGTTTTACTATCCTGTATTCTCTCCTAATAACACCGGTTATTATCTGACAAAATCCTTATGGATTTTCGTCATCCATTCCTTTATACGAAGACAGTTCCCAGAAGGCTAATGCACTGCACGCAGCCACATTCAACGAATCGACCCCATGGGCCATCGGGATCTTAATTGTATAATCACAGCTCCCGATCGTCTCATCCAAAAGTCCGTCTCCCTCCGATCCGAGAACGATCGCGAGCCTCTCTTCCGCCTTGAGCTTCGGATCACGGATACTGACCGTGTCCCTCCGGAGTGCCATCGCCGCCGTCTTAAAACCCAGCTCCTTAATGCGATCGATATAGTGATCATTCTCTACGTAAGTCCACGGTACCTGAAAAGTCGTCCCCATTGCGACCCTGCTCGCCCTTCTGTAATAAGGGTCGCTGCAGCCTTTATTCAGAAGGACCGCATCCATCCCGAGCGCCGCCGCGGAGCGAAAGATCGCCCCGACGTTGGTGGGATTCATGACATTTTCAAGCACGGCGATCCGGCGGCAGCCCTCCGTAATTTTCTGCATATCCGGGAGCACCGGCCGTCTGAAACACATGAGAAGTCCACGCGTCATGGGAATATTCATGAGTTTTCGGAGGTCCTCCGATCCCCCGGTAAAGACAGGAATATCCCCGAGCTTTTCAAGCACTTCCCCGGCCTCTCCCTCCGCTTCTCTTCTGTCGACGAGGGCAGCGACCGGCTCGATGCCCGCAGCGAGAGCCCGCAGGACGACATTCGGGCTCTCCGCGATAAAGAGTCCGCCGTTCGGTTCGTAGTAACGACGAAGCTGTGTCTCATTTAATCCCGCAAATACATCAAGACGGTGATCCCCGCAATCCTGTAATTCAATCAAAGAAACCATAGACTCACCTTTTATTAATTGACCGATTTGGATAAGCTTTACAATAGGCTTATCTGAATTGGCCGTCAAGAGTTTTGTGAGCGAGACTTGAACTGGTGCGCCGCAGCGTTCCTGATAGCAACTCCTCATCGATCTGTGGTAAAATTGAGTAGCCATGAAGAATGATCGATCATGCACGCAGAAGAAAGCAGGCAGAGCATTCCGATCAGTGCGAAAAGAGGATCCCGATGAACCGAATTTGTAAAATGACAGTGCTCCTGTCACTGGGCATACTTATCCTCAGTCTTCTCACATCGTGCAAAGCGGGAAGCAAATACCAGACTTTCCGGCTGTACAGCGAGATAAAGGACGAGGCATATACAGGCAAGGATGACATATACTATAAAGACAGGACCCGGGGGAACTATATGCGGACCTGCGCGGGCTTTCTCAGAGCTCTTGACGGACGCGATGTGAACGGCATCAGGAAGCTCTGTGCAGACGAGCTGCTGGCGATGGAAGGGACCGACGAGCTGCTCGAACGTATCGTGAACGGTTTTGAAGGGTCTGTCACCGATACCAGTCCGCTCACGACCGACTTTGCGGCGACGAGGTACTCGCAATGGTCCAAAACAGATCCGGTCGACTACTACGACGATGACTTTATCGTCTTTACGACGGAGCAGACATACTGGGTCTCCCTCTCCATGTACGCCGTCTGCAGCGACGAATCTCTCACAGGCATCAACCGCCTCAGGATCCTGACGCTTGATAAGCGGTTCGATATGGAAGTCGGCGCTGAATATGAAACAGCCGGCGGGCTGTCGGTCACCCCGTATACTTTCGCCGACGGATCGACGGCCGAACTTGTGCACAGGGACAATTGCGGCATATTGTGCTGCTTCGGTGACAGCAGCGGCTATATCGCGGTCAATATTGCCAGGGGCAGCACGTACAACATTTATAAACTCACCGGTGAAGAAGACCCGATCGTCAGGGACAAAATAAATGAGATCGATTTTTCAGACGAAGAAGGAGCTTATGAAATCCTGTCTGACTACGAGCCATACGCAGCAGGCGAGGGCTCTTCTGTCCCGAATTATTACTCGCAGGCAAGGTTCTATATGATCGAAGGATCCCGGCAGATGCTTTTCGTGAACGTCGCGGGAGAAGGCATACCGGAAAAAATCATCTACGCGAGCATCTTCGACCCGACGAAGCTCATCACAGAGCAAAAGCCTGAGGTGCTCCACAGCTCAACAAGTAAAAAGTAACTGCTCTTTCCAGGGGGCTCTTTTCTGCATAAAGAAACACCTCCGGCTTGAGTATTGCACAATGAAGAATAAAAGGATCGGAGAATCAATTTATGATCAGCTATGAGAAAATAATTCGGGAGACCCGCCCCGCCGACCAGAAGGCACGGGCTGAGGCTGCACAATATATAGACGGACTCATAAAGCCCATCGGGAGCCTGGGGAAGCTCGAAGAGCTTGCCGTACAGATCGCGGGGATCACGGGGAAAGTGCACGGAAATGACCTGAAGAAACGGACGATCGTCGTCATGTGCGCCGACAACGGCGTCTTCGAGGAGGGGATCGCCTCCGCACCCCAGGAAGTCACGATCCTCATGGCGCGGGCCATGGCGGCCGGAAAGAGCGGCATGACAGTGCTTGCGCACGAAGCCGGCTCCGACTGTACGCTCGTGGATATCGGGATCAATTCGGACGAGCCCATTCCCGGACTTCTCATGAAAAAGATTGCGAAGGGAACGGCCAATTTCACGAAGGGTCCGGCCATGACACGGGAAATGTGTGTTCGCGCCGTCGAGACCGGCATCGGGATTGTATGTGACCTGAAAGACGAAGGATATGCGATGATCGGGACCGGCGAGCTCGGAATGGGAAATACCACGTCCAGCGCCTGCGTCCTCATGGGACTTACGGGGATCTCCGCGGATCTGGCGGTCGGAAAAGGAGCAGGTCTCACAGAGGAAGGCTATGAAAATAAAAAAAGGGTGGCCCGCCTCGCCCTCTCGGTGAACAGGCCGGATCCTGACGACCCGATCGACGTCCTCACGAAAGTAGGAGGGCTCGATATCGCGGGGCTTGTCGGCGTCTATCTGGGCGCTGCGTACTGCAGGATTCCGGTCGTGATCGACGGCTTCATCTCCGCAGTCGCCGCGCTTGCTGCCGCTCGTCTGTGCCCGGACGCCGCCCGGTTCATGATCCCGTCCCACGCCTCGACGGAGCCCGGTTTCGCCCTGGCTATGAAAGAACTGAAGAAAGAGCCGATGCTCTTCATGGATATGCGGCTCGGGGAGGGAAGCGGCTGCCCGCTCGCCTTCCACCTGATCGACTCGGTTATCACCATGATAGAAGAAATGGCGACCTTCGAGGAGGCCTCCATCGACGGGACGTCCCTTGTGGACATCCGTGAAAATCAATGACCATCTTAATAAGCCCCTGAGAACAACATCAGAACCGCTCAGCATAAGATGCGCAGGGATTCGGTCTGACATTACACAATCCATCGCTGCCCCGAATCCCGTGCTTTCATCCCGTGATCTTAACCATAAAGAACGGCAGTCCCCAACGGAACTGCCGTTACGATTTTTTCACCAATCGGTACAGAATCCTCGTGACTACGTCATAAGATAGTTCACTCTTCTTTCATAACGTCCTCTTTCATGTCATAGGGCGTCTTCAGAGTGTCCTCTCTCTTCATATTGTCATACCGTCTCACCATCATCGGCTCGAATATGTAATAGATGAACTTCCCGTCGAGGTCATAGTAGAAGACCGCGAAGAGAGCCGCGTAAACAGCCGCGAGAATGCCGAATATTTTCAAAATGATCTTCATGTGTAATCATTTCCCCTTTCTTTACCGGAAACGGCTGCAGAACACTGCAGATCGAAAGATCCTTACGGAACTTCCGATAAGATGCACCGTACGCAGCTCCGCAATTATCTGTTTTACCAGCTTGAATCGTCCTCGAAATCCACCAGCGTGGGATCGAGCGGCTCCTCGCGCATGACAGTGATCATGTAGTCGCTGATGATCTTGCGAATTTCCTTTCTGGAGACCGTCCTCTTATCCGGGAGCGCATGCGGCACCCAGATCGCGTGAATGTTTCTCTTTCTGAATTCGTCCTCGAACACTCCGTGGATCCCCTGCATGCCCTTGCACTGCAGCTGATCGTACATGACGACCATGTCGCAGTTGAACCGCTCCATATAATCCCAGAGAGACAGGATGTGCTCATGCCCGCCGACAGCCATCGCGCGCATCGGCGCTTTCTCGTTGTACCAGGACAGGTCTTCCAGCGCGTGCTCGTAGGTATCGGTCCTCAGGAACTGATCGAACATCAGCGAATCCATGTTGATGACACAGTTGAGGCCCCAGCAGTTGTAGGCCCATGTGCACCAGCTGGAATAATAGAGCGGCGCGCAGCTCCACGCGATCACACGGTGCCGGGTCTTCGGCAGCGTGACAATCTTATTCTTCACCGTATGATTCATAATCTTCCGGACGTGGGCATCGATCTCGTGCCAGATCGGCCGGTTGCCGTCCTGCGAATAATAGATGCGGTAGAGGGCCTGCGCAACTCCGTTGATCGGGTAATACGGCGTGTTGGCCGCGACATCCCATTTCTCATGCTCGAAGGCGGTCAGCTTGTTCTGTTCCTCGGCATACTTGCAGTACATTTCCCAGTTGAAGGGGACGCCGTACTGCTGCTCTATGAACTTCCAGCACTCTTCGATTTCCCTCTGACAGTGCTCCTGCACGAGCGGGTCGTCGTAGCGCATGGGCTGGGGCATGGCGAAAAGCGGGCGGTTCAGGAACCAGTCCTGGATGACCGACGTCGCGACCGATCCGTCGCAGGCTTCGTTGGACGTGATCATGGTCGGCGCGAAGTCCGGATAATCGTCCAGCACAAAGATGCCGTATTCTGCCTGGCACATCGGACATGGATCCGAGGGAAGACCGATCGACTGGGCCGCGTCGATATAATTGAGGACCGTGTGGTTGTTGACGTGGCAGGTAACAAAGTACGGAATCATCTCCAGCGGAATGTCCTCCAGCACGTCGTGGAAGCCGTAGAATATGCTGCCGCTCACGGTCTCATTGTGGGCGATATTGTGCTTCCACTGCTCACTCTCCCGCCCTCCGTGCAGTTTTTTGTCGGAGGCGAACATTTCCTGGAACTGGCGGATGGTCTCGCAGACCATGCCGCGGTAATGCCAGGCAGAGCCGCGAAGGATCGGTCCACGCATTCCTTCAAGCCCGCGGTCGAACCAGTGCATGACGGTCAGGTATGTCTGGCCCATCCAGCGGTAGCGCATGAGTCCCTTCGAGAAATTCACGACGCCTTTGACCGGGCCCCCGCCGAACTTCATGATATCCATGACCATGTGTCCGTAATTGTAGAGCCAGATCATATTAAAATAGTACATCGTATCGACGAAGCCGCGCCACTCTCTGTGCTTATAGAGCCCCGTGTCACCGATGTAGAGATCCCCGAGTCTTCTCTCCTCATGCGGCTTGCCGTACCAGAAGTCGCGGGCGATCTTTTTTATATCCCTTTTTCCCTTCTCTTCATTTTCCGGTTTCTCCACGACGAAGAGTTCCTTCATCTTATCCCGGACCATCTTCGCTTTTTTGCTGATCTTCACTTTGAGGCACCTCCCTGGATCTTCTTGAACTCCAGGCTCTCGACAAATGCCTGGAAACGGGTCCGAAGCTGTCCGACAGCATTGTTGACATATTCCTTCTCGATCGAGCAGACGGGGATCCCGAAATCCCTCGGCATGATCAGCGTGTCGATCGTTCTCTCATAGCTCCAGTATTCGCAGAATTTCATCTGACAGATGACGATCCCGTCCGCCTTGTACTCCCGCGCCACATCGGCGAGGAACTTTTTGCGCTCGCGCATCGTGTGCTGCTCCATGAAACGAGGACACATGGATGTCTCGAGATAATGGCGGGCAATGGCACGGAGCGGTGTTTCATTTTCCCCGACGACGATCTCCTCCCGGCCGGGAATGGAGCCGTAGCAGTGACGGTCGGCCACGACGAGGGCTCCGCACTCTTCGATCAGCTGCACGAAGTAGGGATCGTCCTCCTCCGACCCGGTCAGGACCACGCGGCACTTGTAAGCCGGCTTGTCATCCGGCTCCCGGGTCTTGAGGTCCTCGGCGATCTCCCGGAGCTGGTCGATGATCAGATACTTGGGACATACCTGCGTGACCAGCTGAATGATGGAGAATTCCGTCCCAGTGATCGTCGGGTGGTCGAGCTTTCTGTAGCTGCCGATCTCACGGATCAGCCGACACACCTCATTGTGCTCTTCGATCGCCTTGAGGAGTGCCTCGTCAGAGGTATCGATCCCGAAATGCTCCTCGAGCTTGTCCAGGACATGTGCCTTAAGCTGTTTTTCATAGTGGTCGATGGAGTTTTCATTTTTCTTAAAGGGAACGTCCGTGAACTCGCAGAAGAAGTCCGGATTCTGGATAATATCCATGAGCTGCAGGTGCTCCTGGAAACGGCAGGTGACGGTACAGGTCTCCGTCGCCATCTGCGCGTCCAGGAAATTAAAACCGCCCTCGAGCGCGCGCTCAAGAAGGCATCTCCCGTAGAGGCAGGTCCGGTTCGACATGTAATACGTAGCGATGTCCGGTGATCCGCTCCGGGGGGCGCGGAGACGCACGGAAAAGCATCCGGGAAGATCAAGGAGGACCTCCGGCATGAAGTAACAGGTGTAGCCCAAAGCACGCAGCCCATCTTCCTTGCCTCGACGGACGTATGCATTGTATGCTTCTTGCAGCAGGTCCTCAAATTCGATGATGTGCTTCAGGTCTTTCATGAGTACCCTCCTATGGTTAAATAAAAATGTGCCATATTTAGATTTTAACATAATTGATAATACAATAGAATAATCTGCAAAAACTTATTAGGCATTTTTTCTTTTTTTACTTTGTTTTTGCAACATTCCCTTGTATGTTCTGTATAATTATGCTTGAATATATACAGGGAATTCTGACTTTTAGCACAAAATTCCCGTGTTCATTTGTTCAATTCTCAGACTGTCAGATATCCGGAGGATCCCCTCACCATGGATAAGAAGAATATCGTTATCGCCCTGACGGGCAAGGGCGGCGTCGGAAAGACATCTCTGTCCGCATCGTTCGTCCGCATTCTCACGGAGAAAAAACCGGGAGCACGCATACTTGCGATCGACGCAGATCCCGCGATCGGGCTGTCCGTCGCGCTGGGCGTCGAAGTCACGGAGACGCTTGACGAGATCCGCCGCCGGATCGCGGAGGATGTGACGGGAAAGCTTAAGGACACGGAGAACATCCTTGCCGAAGCGCGCTTCCGCCTTTTTGATGCGATGCAGGAGACAGACGGGTTCGCATTTCTCGCGATCGGCCGGCCCGAATCCGCAGGCTGCTACTGCGCGATCAACACCTATCTCCGGCAGGTCATCGGCCTTCTGGTCAACGATTTCGACTATGTCGTCATCGACGGCGAGGCCGGCATCGAGCAGATCAACCGCCGTGTCCTTGAGAAGGTCACGCACCTTATCTGCGTATCCGACCAGAGCCGCAAAGGCCTCTCCATCGTGAATACAATAAAGGAAGTCTCAGACCGCCTCGTCATGTACGACGAGATCGGTCTCATTGTGAACCGAGCGCCCATGCCTGACCGCATCGCGGGAAGCACAGAGCTCGGAGTTCCGGTCGTCACCGTCATTCCGCAGGACAACGGCATGACGGAAAATGACATCGAGGGTCGCAGCATCTTTGCGCTGCCGGCCGATTCCCCGATCCTTAAAGGCGCGGAGGACGCGCTTTTAAAAATGCATATCCTATAGCAAATATCCGGAACCGTTATATATGAAAGGAGGAAAAGCTTGAAGGACCTGAAACACCTGCTGGAATTTGAGAACCTGCTGGAGGACGCGGCCAACCCGCTGGTCCGGCAGGCGCAGGCGGACGGACAGTACGCGGTCGGGTACACGTGCTACCACATGCCCGAGGTGCTGCTGAATGTTGACAACTGTTTTTCGACCAGGATCCGGGCACCGAGAAGCGGCTCGATCGACATCGCAACGTACTACATGTCCAACTATACCTGCGAGTACGCCCGCTCCCTTCTCGAGAGGGCGATCGAGGGCGGATATCAGTATCTGGACGCGATCGCCGGTGTCGACGCATGTTCCGCCATGAACCGCTGCTACGAGCACATGGAGATACTTAAGTGCAATACGAAGCCTCATTTCTTCGTAACGCACACGGACGTCCCCTACAAGATCGAGGAATACACGATCGACCAGTTCGTCACGCAGATGCGTCTCCGGCTTCTTGACGTCATGCACGAAAAGTTCGGCACGGACACATCCGACGAGGCTCTCCTTCGTGCCGTCGAGGAGCACAACGAGATGTGCCGGATCATGACCAAGATCGGTGAATTCCGGAAAATGGACAACCCGCCGCTGACCGGCTATGAATATCATGTGCTCTGTCTTGTCTCCTACTGCTGTCCGACAAGGCTCATCACTCCGCTGCTCCGCGAGACTCTCGAGGAGATAAAGACCCGCGAGCCCGATGAGAAATGTCCGTACCGCGCGCGCGTCGTCGTCGCGGGGTCTGAAGTCGACGACCTCGACTTCACGAGGCTCCTCGAGGAAGCCGGAGCGCTGGTCGTCGCCGACCGCTACTGCTACGGTTCAAAGCCGGGCCGGGAGGAGATCATACTGAACGACCACGAGGATATCCTCCGCCAGATCTGCCGTCACTACATGAAAACTTCGGAATGTGCGCGCTACATGGCAGCGGACAAAATCCAGCAGAGACGGGATACCATCGACTGTCTCGCAAAGGATTTCCGGGCGGACGGCATTATCTTCGAACAGATGAAATACTGCGATTTCTGGGCATTTGAGAGGCCGCTCGCAAGCCACATCCTTGCGGAAGAATACGGATGGCCGGTCCTCTCCATCGACCGCTCCTACAACGTCCGCAACTCCGGACAGCTCCGGACCCGTTTCCAGGCATTTGTCGAAGCCCTTGAGATCAAGAACATCCAGAAGGGAAGGGGGTGAGGTCATGTCTAAGAAATATCCGGATCCGAAATTTTTCCGTTTTAAGGATCATATCAACTGGAAAGCGCAGGCGGAAAACATAAAGGAGATCGGCGGCATCGTTGCGGAGCTCCTGAAAGAGACCGACTGGAAGGATGTCGGGAAAGCGGCAGCCGGCGACGCAAAAGCCTTCGGGAAGCGCGTCTCCTACGAGGCCTCGCTGCTCAAAAAAATGTCCGCCGCAGAGAAAAAGGACCTTCTCCTGAACGGGGAGAAGCATCTAGGAAAGCTTTACCGCTCCGGAAAAATGGCGACCGTCCGCCGCGAATGGAGAGGGCTCAAAGACACGGGAGTCGATTTCTATGAGTGGTGCAGAATGTGGGGTATGCTGCTCGCCACGTTCAGCAAGGATCTCATTCCGGCCCTGGGCGGAGCAGTCCACTACCGCTGGATGATCTCCTATTTCTGCTGCCACAGCTTTATGGACAAGAACACGC
>CAMOXU010000068.1 GCA_946629525.1 uncultured Clostridia bacterium | reverse complement strand
GCTGACGCTTGCGCGCACCAGCGCGCAAAGAGCCGCAATGCGGCTCTTTGTTCTACTCTTTTTTTACTCTTCCTCCTCGTCCTTCTTTCTTCCGAACGGAGGGATGATCCCGATCAGCAGGCAGAGGCCGGCACTGACGGCAGAGACCTTTACTGCGATCCCGAAGTTCGGGATCTCATAGGTCATCGTGACCTCGCAGGTGCCCTTCGGCAGACTGATCCCGCACAGACCGCCGTTGATATTGAAGACCTGCACTTTCGATCCGTTGACTGTCGCGGTCCAGTTCGGAGTGTAGAGGATCGGAATGCAGAGCATACTGTTCGTCTTCGGACTCTTTACAGTTGCGCTGTAGGTGTCGTTCCCGAAGGAGATGTCTGTGATCTCCGTAGCCTTGAGGTCCTTGAAATCTTCAGAAGCGCCCTTCGAGGTGATGAATTCCATGGCGCTGAACACAAGCTCTCCGTTCTCGGGAATGTCCACGCGAAGGATCGTCGTGTGGTCCGGAAGCATGATCACGGAATCGTTGAAGATATAGTTGAATGCCATCGTCGTGGAGATGCAGTCCTCGATTCCGGGATGCTCTTTCGTCATGATGAAGATCTCGCAGGGAGTATCATTTTTTAAGGAATCCCTTTCAACGGCGAGATGCAGGTACTGGGTCTCCGCGGTGTCCTCCGAATAATACTCGGAGATGTCCAGGAAGAAATAGGCGTCCGGCCCGACGGCCTTCACGCTCAGCTTATCTGTTCCGACCGGATTCAGATCGCAGTTGTTGACCGTGTGGATCTTCGGAATGAGCCTGAGGACCGTCTCTTCCCCGGCTGCCTTTGTGTAGTCGTCCGCGTCTTTCTTCTTTGACTCGTCGATCTCCTCGGTCAGCACATAGGACCTTGTCAGGGCCCGCGTCCTCTCATAGGTGTTCATCGTGACAAAATCCGCTCCGTCCATCTCCTCCCGGTAGACGTAGCCGAAGGGAAGGGCGTTGACATTTTCAAATGTCGCGTTCGTCTCCGTCCTGTCGGTCTCCTTAAAGCAGAAAGGCTCGGGAGAGTCGGACGCTTTGTCCGGAAGGTCGTATACGAGATACTTGCCGGCAAGCAGCGTGTACAGATAATACTGCTCACAGCCTGCGATAAAGAAGTTGCTCGAGAGCTGATAATTTCCGAAGGCTCTTGAGAGCGAGACGATGCTCTGCGGATTGGTGTTGGAATAGGCGGTCGTCGCGTTGAAGTCGTCGACGAGCCCTTCGTTCGCATAGTCGTACTCTGTGCTGGTGTTCATGCGGTAGAGTCCGCTGTCAGCCTTTTTGATCTTCTCAACTGCGTCCTGCGTTCCGTCATTGAAATAGTTCGTCTCGTAGTCGGTCTTCGTGAGGTAAGCCCGGTCGTAGATCGCGGCCTGATTGGCGACGAGCAGCTCCGCGCAGAGGAGCAGGACACCGACGACCGTGGCGGGCCGCTTGTTCTTCATAAGACCCGCAAGGATGAGCCAGAAGGTCCAGACCGCGATGGAGGCGACAGACGCGAGGAAAGCGAACTTGTTGACTGTATAGCCGAGAGCGTTCCTCTGCATGTAGAGAAGCCAGAGGAGTCCGGCCGTGAGGATCGGCGTCCCCAGGACGGAGCAGTAGAAGGCCGGAACGGTCTTCATGTCGAGGGTCAGGATATCCTTCAGGAGGAATCCGATCGCGATGACCTCGGCAAAACAGATCATGAAGGAATACCGCTGGGAGAAGACGTTGAAGGTGAGCAGCTTCCCCGCGGCGGGGCAGTACAGCATCCCGGCTGCCAGAAGGACGGCGAGGATGGTCTGGATCATGCTCTTTTTTCTCGTCAGGACGAAGATCAGTGCGAAGAAGAAGAGCGAGCTGGTAAAGAGGAGGGCGGTCTCGTAGAAGTTGAGATACCCGGTGAATTCCGAACCGGACCCCATGATGGATGCGGAGAAGAAGCGGCCGAGGAAAGTGAAGAGAGCCTTCATGCTGTAGGGAGTCAGAAGGGCTTTCAGATCAAATCCCATCGTATCGCCGGTCCGCGCGCTCCCGAGGAAATTCATGACGATCGGAAGAATGGCTGCGCACGCAATGGCCATGGAAAAAAGGGCGGAGAGAGCCAGCGTAAAGAGGCTCTTTATCATACGGACGAACCGGTTCTTTTTTCCTTTAACGGACAGCGTGAAGAAGATCACATAGAAGATCGTGAACACGCCCGTCATGTAGAAGAAATAATAATTGGAGAAAATGAAAAGCGCGAGCGTAAAAGTGAGCAGCATGAAATACAGCCTGGACGGCCGGGAGAGAAGGAGCTGCAGGAAGAACATGGATGCGGTAAAGAGCAGGATGCAGACTCCGAAGCTGTAGTTCTGGCCCCAGACAATGATATAGCTCGTATACCCCCAGATCAGGGCGGCGAAAACTGCCGGCCGTTTGGCCTTCAGAAGGGACCTGAAAAAGCCGTAGGCGAAAACGGCTGTAAAGACATGCTGCAGGAATACAAAGAGCAGTACGGAGAGCGGGAAGGATTCCTTCCCGAAATTGAGCAGCAAAAACTTCAGCGGATTGATGTACTGCAGAAAGGTCGCGGACGTGTCGCTCCCGAGACCGCTCTCGAGGGTGTAGAAGGAGAACTGCCTCTCCTGAAAGAGCCTTGAGAGCATTGTGATGATCGGATAGCTCGACGACAGGGAGTCTGATCCGATATCGCTGTACATATAGACCGCATTCCCGAAAAGGAAGAACCCGTACAGTCCAAGATAAATGAGAGACGCCAGGAGAAGGACGGTCGGGAGACCGGCCTCGTGCTGCTTTTTAAGGGATTCCTCATCGGCAGCGCCTGTGACGGTTTCGTTAAAGGATGCTTCATTGGGTTCCATAAACTGATCTCCCCCTCATAGATAATTTCGGGGCCGCCCGGCGGTCCCGATGGTTGAATTGCAGCCGGACTGTGCCGCATGAAGGTGCTTATTTTCCAAAGAAGCTGAACACGGATGCGATGACCTTCTCCCGGTCTTCTTCGGTAAGACCGTAGTAAAGCGGAAGGCGGAGCAGGCGCTCGCTCTCCCTCGTCGTGTAGACGTCCTCTCCGTCGAAACGTCCGAACCTGAGCCCGGCCGGAGCGGAGTGGAGCGGTATGTAGTGGAAGACGGCGAGAACGCCGCACTCCCTGAGATGGCGGATCATGGCGGTCCTCTCGTCAAGATCTTTCAGTTTTATGTAATACATATGGGCGTTGTGAACGCACTCTTCGGGGATCGTCGGCTGTTCGATGAGGCCCTCTTCCGCGAGGGGGCGGAGGGCTTCGTCGTACCGGTTCCAGGTGCTCATCCGGTCGTTGTAGATCTTGTCATAGCACTCCAGCTGCGCCCAGAGATAGGCTGCGTTGAGATCGCTCGGCAGGTAGGAGGAGCCGTAGTCGACCCAAGTATACTTGTCCACCTGTCCGCGGAAGAATTTACTCCGGTCCGTGCCTTTTTCACGGTAGATCTCCGCGCGGTCCCGGTGCTCGAGAGTCGGCAGGACGATCGCGCCCCCCTCGCCCATGGAGAGGTTTTTGGTCTCATGGAAGGAGAAGCAGCCGAAATCGCAGAGAGTGCCGAGCGGCCGTCCCTTGTAGGTCGAGCCGAAGCCCTGGGCCGCATCCTCGACGACGCACAGACCGTGCTTTTTGGCGATGGCCATGATCGTGTCGATCTCGCAGGCGACGCCGGCGTAGTCCACAACAGCGATCACGCGGGTCTTCTCCGTGATGGCCTGCTCAATTTTTGTCTCATCGAGATTCATGGTGTCCGGGCGGATGTCGACGAAGACCAGCTTCGCCCCTCTCTGCACGAAGGCGTCCGCAGTGGAACAGAATGTGTAGGAGGGGAGGATGACTTCATCTCCGGGCCCGATGCCGGAGAGAAGAGCCGCCATCTCGAGTGCGGAAGTGCCGGAGGTCGTGAGGTAGGTCGCCGGCACGCCGAAGCGCCCGTTCATCCATTCCTGGCACTTCTTCGTGAACTGTCCGTCACCGCAGATCTTTTTGTCAGCGACGGCTATTTTCATATATTCAAGTTCTTTGCCCGTGAAGGGCGGGATATTAAAATCGATCATGGTATCCTTCCTTAATATGTTCTTTTTAAGGAACGCGTCGGCGTTCCTTCTGTGTTCCGGTCTGTTCGGATATGTCATTTCATTGTACAACTTATGCCGCCTGTTCGCAAGTTGGCAGTGCCATTTGGTGAATCTTTACGAAATAGTCATTTGCTTTTGATTTCCTGCATGTGCGTGGTATAATGCAGGTATTGTCTGTTTTCATGAAAGGAAAGAAAGCGAATGCCGAAAAAAATCATGATGCTGGGCGGGAACTTTTTTCAGATGACAGCCGTTCAGGCTGCGAAGAGGCTGGGATATCATGTCATCGATGTGGATTATCTGCCGGATAATCCTGCCCACCGGTACGCGGATGAATACTATAATATCAGTACGATCGACAAGGAAAAGGTGCTTCAGAAGGCGCGGGAGCTTCAGATCGACGGGATCGTCTCCTATGCGTCCGATGTCTCCGCTCCGACGGCAGCCTATGTCGCCGAGGCCATGGGACTGCCCACCAATCCGTATGAATCTGTTATGATCATGACGCATAAGGACCGGTTCAGAGCATTTCTCAGGGAGAACGGATTCCCGATGCCGCAGGGCGGAAGCTTCACGGAGTATGAAGAGGCCCTCGACTTTTTCCGGAAAATAAAGAAGCCCGCCATGGTCAAGCCGATCGATGCCTCCGGCAGCAAGGGCGTGAACAAAGTCTTTACCGAGGAGGAGTTTTCTGCGGCCTATTCCGAAGCCATGTCCTACTCCATCTCAAAGCATATCATTATAGAAGAGTTTATTCAGAGAGTCGGCTACCAGATCGACGGGGATGCCTTCATGGCGGACGGAAAGATCGTCTTCTGGGGGATCTGCGACCAGCACCATGACGTCTCCTGTTCCCTTTACGCGCCGATCGGGCACAGCTATCCGCCTACGCAGGATCCGGCCATCTCGGCGAGGGCCAGAGGGATGGTGGAACGGCTGCTCAATCTCCTGCACATGCATATGGGAGCCTACAATGTCGAGTACATCGTCGGGGATGACGGCGAGATCTACATCATGGAGGTCGGTCCGAGGAACGGCGGAAATCTGATCACGGATGCGATCTGCGCTTCGACGGAGATCGACCTCGCAGAGTACACATGCATGCAGGCGGTCGGGGATGACGTGAGTTCCCTTTATCAGAAGGAGCCGGTCCGCTGCGCGTCTTCCTACATCCTGCATTCCGTGAAGGACGGGATCTTTAAGGAAGTGCAGATCGACCCGGAAATTGAGAAAAATGTCGTAAAGTGCGGCATTCTGGCGAGTCCCGGGGAGGAGGTCAGAAAGTTCAGGAACGGCAGCTTCGGCCTCGGCGCGATGGTCATCACCTTCGACGATCCGGAGGAAATGTGCAAAAAGATCGACAACATGAATGACTATATCCATGTCATCACGGAGTAAGCTGCCCTTGTCGGAAATGACGACAGTCCGCCCGGCGGAATGTATGATCTTACGCCGGGTGCTGAACAGTAATAAATGAGGAAAATATGAAAAAACTGATGATTCTGGGCGCTGCCTATACGCAGACTCCCCTCTATGAGGCTGCCGGGAGACTCGGCTACGGGACGATCGCAGCCAGTATTCCCGGAGACTGGCCGGGGTTTTCTCTGGCGGATGAGAGCGCCTATGTCAATATCGCGGATCCGGAGGCAGTCGCGGAGGCAGCGGAGAGGTTCCATGCGGACGGGATCGCGACCTGCGGTCTTGACCTCGGGATGCGTGCGATCGGGGAGACCTGCAGCCGTCTCGGTCTGACCGGACCTTCGAGGGAGGCAGCCCGGATCGTATCGGACAAGTCCCTCATGAAGGAGGCCTTTGTCCGCGGCGGCGTGTCCACGGCCCGTTTCTGTAAGATATCCACGGAGGAGGAGCTTGAGGCCGCCATGCAGCACCTGCCCTTCCCCGTCATTCTGAAGGCGGTCGACCTCATGGGGAGCCGCGGTATATACCGCAGCAATACGCCGGAGGAGGCCCGCATCAATTTCAGAAAGAGCATGAGCGAGACCGGGAAGGATTACTGCCTGATCGAGGAATTCATCGAGGGGGAGCTCTTCGGGGTCGAAGCGATGATCTCCGGAGGCGAGTTCCTCTTTATCCTGCCGAATAATACGGAAGCTTTCATCGGGGCTGTCCCGACGCCGGTCGGGCATTCGGTCCCGCTCAGGGACATCGACAGCATGCGGGATGTGATCGAGAGGGAGGTGCGGGCTGCTGTCCGCGCCACAGGGCTCGACAACTGTCCGGTGAACTGTGACTGCCTCCTGAAGGACGGCAGAGTCTACATCGTCGAGATCACGGGGAGGTCCGGTGCGACCGGTCTTTCCGAGATGACGGGGGAGCGGTTCGGGCTCAATTATTATGAGGAGATCGTTCGTCTTGCCATGGGAGAGGACCTTTCGAAGGACTTTTCAAACGAGCGGGAGAGGGCGGTCCTTGCCCGCACGCTCATGGCGGAAAGAAGCGGGATCGTTCGTGAGATCCTTGACAGGAACGAAAAAAGTGATACTCTCATAGAGCTCTCCTTCAATATCGGGCCGGGGGATCCCGTTCGTCCCTACACGAACGGCCGGGACCGGATCGGACAGGTCATCCTGTCCGGGAACACGCCCGCCGATTGTGAGAGAGAGCTTCGGCGCACTCTGTCGAACATCGACATCATCCTCACGCACGATCTTCCCGTTCCGGAGACACCGATCCACTTCGCCATGAAGACGGCCGAAGGAGCGAACATTTATATGAAGCGGGAGGATATGATCCCGTTCTCCTTCGGCGGCAACAAAGTGCGCTTTTCGGCCGGATATCTCGCCGACATGGAGGCGCGCGGCTGCGATGCGATGATCATCTACGGCGGATATAATTCAAATCTCTGCAGGATCCTGTCAGACGCATGCAGGATGCGGGGAATTCCCTGCAGCATGATCCATAATATCGACGACGCGGAGGAGGACGGAAATACGCCGAATGCACGGATGATCCGGGCCGCAGGCGTCCGGGAATACCCCTGCCATAAGGGCCCGGCGATCGCGGATGCCGTCTCGCAGGCGATGGCTGATTTTGAGCGGGAGGGCAGAAAGCCCTACTACATCAACGGAGATAAGACGGGCCGCGGGAATGTCCATGTGCCGATGCGCACTTATGACGCGGCTTATGAGGAGATCCTCCGCTATGAGGAAGTAGCCGGCGTTCATTTTTCGAAGATATATCTCGCGGCGAGCACCTGCACGACCCAGTCGGGGCTGATCGCCGGGAGCATCCGGCATGGGGACGGCCGGGAAATCATCGGTATCTCCGTGACGAGAAATGAAAAGCGGGCATCGGAAGTCATATTCGAAAATCTTCTGGAATATTTCGGGAAGACCGGAGCGGACATCCCGCCGGAGGAGGAGCTCAAAGCGGCGATCCATGTGAGGGATCTGTACCTTTGCGGCGGATATGCCCTGTATGACGACGAGATCGGGCGGGTGATCCGCGAGACCTATCTGGGCGCGGGCATTCCTCTTGACCCGGTCTATACCGGGAAAGCCTTCCGCGGCATGCTGGCGGATCTTAAGGCAGATGCCCGCGGGGAGGAGAACGTCCTCTTCCTGCACACCGGCGGGGCACCGCTGTTCTTCGAATATCTGGACAAAAACGGAATCTGAGGAGAAATTCATTATGCTGGTATCTATTGTAATTCCGTGCTACAATTCCGAGCACACCATCGAGCGGGTCGCCGACGCCTGCTTTGAGACCTTTGAAAAGCTGGACGGCTATGATTATGAGATGATCCTGGTCAACGACTATTCGAAGGACGATACGTTCGGCGCCATCACGCGGGTCTGTCAGAAATACAGCAATGTAAAGGGAGTCAACCTGGCGAGGAATTTCGGACAGCACGCCGCCATTATGGCCGGCCTTCACTACGTGAGCGGAGATTTTGTCGTCGGCATGGACGACGACCTGCAGAATCATCCCGACCAGATCACCCAGTTCCTCGCGAAGGCGGAGGAGGGCTACGACGTCGTCTTCGGTGTGTTCAGGGAGAGAAAATTCAACGCGTTCAAGAATCTGACGGGAGCCGTCAGCAGATTTCTCCTCTGGCATCTTCTCGAGAGACCGAAGGACATCCAGATGTCCAGCTTCTGGCTCGCGAGGCGGTATGTGATCGACAAGGTAAAGGAGTACGAGGGGGAAAGCCCCTTCATTCAGCTGCTTTTCTTCAGGACGACCTACAATATGGCGGATATCGAGATCGAGCACTTCGAGCGGGAGGTGGGACAGTCGAATTATACATTCCGGAAGGGACTCAGGCTGTTCCTCTCGATGATCAGCTACACAGTCGCGCCCCTTCAGTGGGCCTACTTCTTCGGGGTGGTCTTCTCGATGGTCGGTTTCCTCGGCGGCATCATCGTCTTTGCACATAAGCTGCTGCATCCGGACACTGCGGTCGGCTGGTCTTCCATCATGTGCGTGCTCTTCATCTTCTTCGGGATCGTCTTCCTGATGCTCGGCGTCATCGGTGACTACCTGGGAAAGATGGTCCTCAATCTGAGCAGAAAGCCGCAGTATGTCGTCCGGGACGAGGTCAACGTAAGTGCGGATCTTCCGACAGGCGTGGTGGACACCGCGTCCGGCAGGACGGATACGATCGTCCAGGGAAAGGCGGAGGAGACCGGGAGGGCGTGAGAGTGATTTCTTGCAAGTCCCGGTATTCAATGCTATAATCGCTTTATCTACGACTGAAAATATCCGCCCTTTCTATGAGGCGGTCGGAGAACAGCCGGATGTCAGAGAAAAGCGCTGACAAAATTGTCTGTTCCGGAAGAACAGATACGTAAATTGTTAAGGAGAATATTTATGAGAACCTATGTTGTAACTGGCGGCGCCGGATTCATCGGATCGAATTATATCCACTATATGTTCAAAAAGTACGGTGATGAGATCCGGATCATCAATGTCGATAAGCTTACCTATGCGGGAAATCTCGAGAATCTGAAGGACGTCGAGAACCGTGAGAACTATACTTTCGTGCGGGCGGACATCTGCGACGCGGAAGCGATCAACAGGATCTTTTCCGAGAACGATGTGGACCGTGTCGTTCATTTTGCGGCGGAGAGCCATGTCGACCGTTCCATCAAGGATCCGGGTGTTTTCGTAAAGACAAATGTACTGGGGACCCTTACGATGCTCAATGCTGCAAAGCTCGCATGGGAGAATCCGGACGGAAGCTATAAGGAGGGAAAGAAATTCCTTCATGTATCCACGGATGAAGTTTACGGCTCCCTGTCCAATCCGGAAGATTACTTCTATGAGACGACGCCGTACGATCCGCACAGCCCGTATTCGGCCAGCAAGGCTTCTTCCGACTTTATGGTCAAGGCCTTCATGGATACCTACAAGTTCCCGGCCAATATCACGAACTGCAGCAACAACTACGGCCCGTATCAGTTCCCGGAGAAGCTCATCCCGCTGATGATCAACAATGCGCTGCACGGCAGGGATCTTCCGATCTACGGCGACGGAAAGAATATCCGCGACTGGCTCTATGTCGAGGACCACTGCAAGGGCATCGACATGGTGCAGGAGAAGGGCAGGCTCTTCGAGACATACAACATCGGCGGCCACAATGAGCGCGAGAACATCCAGATCGTTAAGACGATCATCCAGACGCTCCGCGAAGAACTCGCCGACGACGATCCGAGAAAGCAGCATGTTACGGAAGATCTGATCAAATATGTTGCGGACCGCAAGGGCCATGACCGCCGCTACGCGATCGCGCCGGACAAGATCCGCGCGGAAGTCGGCTGGTATCCGGAGACGACGTTCGAAGTCGGCATCAAGAAGACGATCCGCTGGTATTTCGACCATCAGGAGTGGATGGAGCATGTGACCAGCGGCAATTATCAGAAGTATTATGAGGAAATGTACGCGGATAAGTAAATTTCCGCGTGATCGGGGGAAAGAGGCTGCTCGAAAGAGAACGGCCTCTTTGCTGTGAGTTGGGATGTATCAGCACCCTGCTGCCAGATTATTTTCATCTCAGTGTGAGAAGACCCCCACTTCTTGAGTGGCGGGTCATGAGCAACTTAAGAAGTGGGGGTCCAATCTCCCACTGAGATAAACGCTCCGCGAGGATGCGCAGGGATTCGGTTTGAAAGATATCAGCTGACGCTGATCCGAATCCTACGCCAAGTCTCGCGAGCGAGACTTGAATTTACAGGAGATTTGGAAAAATGAAGGGAATTATTCTTGCCGGAGGTTCCGGGACCAGACTGTATCCGCTGACAAAGGCAGTGAGCAAGCAGCTTATGCCGGTCTATGACAAGCCGATGATCTATTATCCGCTCTCCACGCTCATGCTGGCGGGCATCCGGGAGATCCTTATCATCTCCACGCCGAGAGACCTGCCGCACTTTGAAGAGCTTTTCGGAGACGGCAGCCAGCTCGGCATGCGCTTCGCTTATAAAGTCCAGGAATATCCCCGCGGGCTTGCGGACGCGTTCATTCTCGGGGAAGAGTTCATCGGGGACGACAGCGTCGCGCTGGTCCTCGGCGACAATATCTTCTACGGACAGAGCTTCTCGCGCGTCCTGCGCGCTGCAGCGTCCAGGACGAAGGGCGCAACGATCTTCGGCTATTACGTAAAGGATCCGAGAGAGTACGGCGTCGTCGAGTTCGACGAGAACGGCAAGGCGATCTCGATCGAGGAGAAGCCGGAGCATCCGAAGTCAAAGTACGCGGTTCCGGGCCTTTATTTCTATGACAACGATGTCGTGGAGATCGCAAAGAATGTAAAGCCGTCGGCGCGCGGCGAGATCGAGATCACCTCTGTCAACAACGAGTATCTGAGAAGAGGCGACCTCTACGTCGAGACGCTCGGCAGAGGCTTCGCGTGGCTCGATACCGGGAACCATGACATGCTGCTCGACGCGGCGGATTTTGTCGCGGCCTTCCAGAAGCGTCAGGGACTCTACATTTCCTGCATTGAGGAGATCGCATACAAGCGGGGCTTTATCAATGCCGACCAGCTGAAGGCGCTTGCGGAGCCGCTCATGAAGACGGCTTACGGCCAGTATCTGATGGAGATCGCCGAGGGGCTCTGATAAGCGGCGGGCCGGGGCCGCACGGTTCACCCGGCACACGAGAAAGAAGGAGTTGCATAGTTTAATGAAAGTACTTGTAACAGGGGCGAACGGCTATATCGGAAGACATGTCACGAAGAAGCTTCTTGACATGGGATGTGAGGTCGTGGCCTGTGATATCCGTTTTGACTCTGCGGACACGGGGGCTCTCTACAGAGAGATCGATCTCTTCTCCGGAAAAGAGAATCTCTATGAGGAACTGGGGAGTCCGGACGTCTGCATTCATCTCGCATGGAGGAACGGGTTCGACCATTATAATTTTACGCATATAGGCGACCTTCCGGGACATTACTCTTTTCTGACCGGAATGATCGATGCGGGGCTTTCTCAGCTGGTCGTCATGGGGACCATGCACGAGGTCGGTTATTTTGAGGGAGCGATCACAGAGGAGGCGCCGACGAATCCGGTCACTCCCTACGGGATCGCAAAGAATGCCCTCCGGGAGCTCATGCAGATCTACTGCGGGAAGAAGAACACTGTGCTCCAGTGGACGCGGGGATATTATATTCTCGGCGACGACGCGAGGAACAACAGCATTTTCTCGAAAATGAAGGAGGCCGAGGCCAGAGGTCAGGAGCTTTTCCCCTTCACGACCGGGAAAAATAAATTTGACTTTATTACGGTCGACGAGCTTGCCGCCCAGATCGCGGCGGTCGCGATGCAGACGGAGGTCACGGGCATCATCAACTGCTGCTCCGGCAGGCCGGTCGCGCTCGCGGAGCAGGCGGAGAAATTTATCCGTGACAATCATATGAAGATCAGGCTCGATTACGGGAAGTTCCCGGACAGGGCGGATGCTTCGCCCGCAGTATGGGGAGACCCTGAGAAAATAAACAGGATCATGGCGGCTGCCGGACGCAGGTGAAATACAAGGCTTTTGCCGTCTGTGAAGAGAGGGAGAAATCATGGGAAAAATTACAGTAGAAACATGTGACATCGAAGGTCTCAAGGTCATCACGCCGGCTGTTTACGGGGATAACCGCGGATATTTCATGGAGACATACAATTATAACGATTTCAAAGAGTGCGGGATCGATCAGGTCTTTGTACAGGATAATCAGTCCAGCTCGACGAAGGGTGTGCTGCGCGGGCTTCATTTCCAGATCAACTTCCCGCAGGACAAGCTTGTCCGCGTCGTGAGGGGGGAAGTGTTCGACGTCGCAGTCGATCTGAGACCGGGTTCCTCGACCTACGGCAAGTGGTACGGCGTACTGCTCTCCGCGGAGAACAAGAAGCAGTTCTTTATTCCGAAGAATTTTGCACACGGCTTTTATGTCCTCTCGGATGAGGCGGAATTCTGCTATAAGTGCACGGATTTCTATCACCCGAACGATGAGGGCGGTCTTTACTGGAACGATCCGGAAATCGGCGTCGAATGGCCGATCCCTGAAGGGACGACCCCGAACCTTTCCGAGAAGGATAAGAAGTGGGGCGGCATTAAGGAATTCACGGAAAAATACAGGTAAGGAGACGGGTACCGCCCGCATGAGCGAAAAGCATGCGGGACCGGCGGAAAGCAGCCGCACTGAGGGGAGGCCCTTCGCGCCCTTCGGGGTACGGGCCTGCGAAGACTGAAGTTTGTGAGGACCAGCTTCGCAGACGAGAGGTGTATCGCACCCCGGCGCGGCGCTGCAGGAACGCCGGGCGTTCCCTGGATCAGAGAATAACTGTCGTTATCAGAGGAGATCGTATGTCTTTCAAGAAAAAAATCGTGCTTGCACTGCTCTTTCTTTTTGCGGTGCTCCTGAACGTCTTTATCCTGACGCACAAGGGAAGCACGTCGGATACCGTGGAAGTCCGGATGACACTGTCCGGCAGCGCGGCGGACGTTATACAGCTTTATTACGGAAATTCAGCGCAGTTCCTGCCCGCAGACCAGGCATCCTGCGATTACGCGGGCGGGAATATTGAGCAGGAACTGATCTTTCGGATCCCCTCCGACGCCGCATATCTGAGGATCGATCTGGGTTCGGTGAAAGCATCTTACAGAGTGAGCGGTGCCGAATATGTATATAAGGGGAGCACAGAGGAGTTTGCCCTGTCCTCGTTCGCGGAAGGGGCGGCTGTGGAGATGAATGCGGTCGCGCATGCGGAGATCTCAGGGGATGCGCTCCTTGTCGAGACGGAAGAGGGGGATCCCTATATTACGGCCGAGACCGGGCCCCATGCAATTGCCGGGCAGATCGCTGCGGCAAAGAGCAGGAACAACCTGATCAAAAATATTTTTTATGCGGTGATCGCGGATGCGGCCTTCCTCGCGCTCTTCATTTTCCGGAAGAGATTTTCGACGCTTCCGACGGAGCTCATTCAGAACAGGAAGCTCATCCTTCAGCTCGCGAAGAATGATTTCAAGACCAAATACGCAGGGAGTGTGTTCGGGATCATCTGGGCGTTCATTCAGCCTACGGTCACTGTCGTCGTCTACTGGTTCGTCTTCCAGGTCGGACTGGGATCCGGAAATGTCACATCGCAGACCGGCGTCACCTATCCGTTCGTCCTGTGGCTGATCTCGGGTCTTGTTCCCTGGTTCTTTTTCCAGGATGTCCTGATCGGCGGGACCAGCGCGCTCATGGAATACACATATCTGGTCAAGAAGGTCGTCTTCAAGATCTCGATCCTTCCGATCGTCAAGGAGATCTCGGCCCTCTTCGTGCACCTTTTCTTCATCGGGCTCATGCTGGTGCTCTACGCATTCGGCGGTTTCCTTCCCGATCTCAAGGTGCTGCAGGTCCTCTATTATTCCTTCTGTCTCTTTATGTACGGACTGGGAGTCTGCTATGCGACCTGCTCGATCGTCGTCTTCTTCAGGGATCTGACGCAGATCATATCGATCATTATCCAGATCCAGGTCTGGATGACTCCGATCATGTGGAATATCGATACGCTCGGTGCCAGGATGCCGTCCTGGCTCATTACGATTTTCAAGCTCAACCCGATGTACTATATCGTCAACGGCTACCGCGACGCCATGATCAACAAGGTCTGGTTCTGGGAGCGCTTTGACCTCACGATCTATTTCTGGATCGTCACGGGAGTGTTCTTCGTGGTCGGAGCGTATGTGTTCAAGCGGCTCAAGGTCCACTTTGCGGATACACTTTAACGGGCCGGGCGTTCCTGTATATTTTATCTCAGTGGGGAAGACCCCCGCTTCTATAAGCGGGGGATAGGTCAATATC
>CAMOXU010000067.1 GCA_946629525.1 uncultured Clostridia bacterium | reverse complement strand
AAATCCGGTGCTAATGTTACATATTTTTAGGGACATTTTCAAAAATGGTTGACATAGGTTTTTATGCAAATTCTCACCGGACGGCCGGTCTTTTTCGGTTTCCCCAATGCCATTGCCCAAAATGCTTCTTTATGTTATACTTTCACTCGAACTAACCCTGCAGAAGGACGCGCGGAAGACCGCATTTTTTCGTATTTCGCGCAGAGTTCCGCAATGATCATGAATTCTGCCAACAAAAAGGAGGGCCCGAAATGGCACATAAATATTCTCCATGGATCGCCGCAGCCCTTGTCTCAGTCCTGCTCTTTACCGGCTGCGGAAAAAAGGCCGGGGACACATCTTCTGCTGATTCAAGTACGGCAGCGAAGGCAGCCGACGAGAGCCACCCCGCGGGGAACGCTCCGGACTCCCTTCCCGACTATCTCAGACAGGATCCCATTAAAGATGCGCAGAGCCGCGCGGAAGCCGCGAACGGAGATCCGGCCGAAGGTATCAACGTCATCGCAGGCACAGACGTCGAGCTGAAAGACAATGCCAGGGAGGCAAAGATCGGCAAGGCGGAAACTTACAATTCCAACACCGGCGACGTCGAGCTGACGATCGACTCGATCGAGCTCACCGACATCCGTTCCCCGGGCCAGGACGCCGACAGAGTCGTACGCGTCACCTATACCTACCGGAACACAGGAAGATCGGACGCGATCATGCTCGGCAATTATTCCTTCAAGCTTCTGGATGCAAAAGGCCGGGCCTGCCCGGAATATTTCTTCGACACGAGTGATCCTGAACTCAATCCGCAGGCGATGCCGATCGAAAAGGGAGATTCCTGTACGGCAGTTCTCGGATATATCCTGTTGGAGTCTTCCAATGACGTGACCCTCGTCTTTGACGATCTGACGCATAATACCGTTGAGACGGAGCTCTACTGGAAGGTAACGGTCAAATGACCTCTGCGCCTTCATCCTGCGGTCTTCCCGGAAGGACTCAAAAGAAACGGCAGACATTCACTATGCGATGTCTGCCGTTTCTTTTATGCGCCGCTCTCTTTACTTATTGCGGCCGTGGCACTGCTTATACTTCTTTCCGGAACCGCACGGGCACGGATCATTCCGGCCGATCTTCTTCGGCTTTACGATCGTCCCTGACTTTCTCTGCTCAAGGAAGAGCTCATGCTGCTTTTCCTTTGAGAAGATCTCATCCCAGGCCGGAAGCCCGTACAGCCAGTCCGCCCGCGCGTCGACCATGTTCTTATACAGGAGCTCCTTGTCAAATCCAAGGTTCACTTCCGTATCCTCTGTCATCGTCTCGATCGGATTCTTCTCTGTAAGGCTGTCATTGATCCCGTCCAGGAAACCTACCATCGTCTCCACGTCGATTCCATACTTCTCTGCGAGTTCACGGACGGTACCCTTTACCACCTCATCCGGATTCGCGAGCAGCTTTTCATAGATTCCCTTCTCAATATCAAAATAAACTGCCCAGAATCTGCGCAGAACTTCCTTATCCGTGTTCTGATTATAAGCTTTCTTTCTCCACTGGCCGAGCAGCGTCTGGGGATCTACCTTCAGTTCTTCCTCAATGCCTGTGTTCGTTTTCATTTCTGCCATTTTATCATGCTCCTTATTGCAAAAGAATTCATAGATAGCCACAAAATAATACCACAAAAGCACCGGAAAGGGCAAGAAAAAAGGACTGCTCCGGGAAATGAAGTCCCGTGCAGTCCTTTGCAGAATACTTTTCTGAAGATCTGCTGCCCTTCAGCCGGGGCAGGTCCACGCTTTATGCGGTGCAGCCGTTGCTGACCACATGATAGGTGCCCCCGTCGAGAACGGCAAGATAGAATTTCTTCCCGGAGAGATCCGGAGATCCTTCCGCCCCGTAAGGAATGCTCATTGCAATGCGGTCTCCGAGCTGAGCGGATGCGACCGGCTCATATCCGGCCGTATTCTGGCTGTACGGATCCACAGCAAAGAGATATACCTGGCCGTTATCCGAAGAAGGCGTATGCCCCTCGGCCCTGATCACAAGTGCGCTGCCGTCGTCCGTAAGCGCGCAGTACGTTATGTGCATGGACGCAAGATGCCACTTCTGGCCCGCAGAACCGTTGAAAGGATACAGTTCAATATTCGTGCCGGATCCGCCTGTATTGTCTGCAGTGCTGAGTACGTAATTCTGATCCAGCGCGGAGCGGAATGTATAGGATCCGTCGTCGTTCGCTTCCGGGTACCAGTACTGGCCCGGCACATCCTGTCTGGGATCCTGTACAATATTCGCGTTCGGCTCCGCTGCACCGCCGGATACAGCTACGTACCTGCCTGCTCCCGTCCGCAGGCGGAAGAACTGTCCTTCCACCCCTTCCGCAGCCTCGAGTGTGATCTTCTGTGCGTCTGTATAGTTCGCCGAAAAGAGATCGATGTTGACTCCGTCAGCGGAGGATCCTTCGGAGACATCGAGTACATAGTCCGTATTGAGGAGCGAAGAAACGGAAAAGGTCATTCCGGGATACAGCGTCGGCGTGATCTGGATCGTGGAGATCTTGAACCGTTCATTGTTCTGTCCGTCCCGTGCCGCAAGCCGGAGTGTAGTTCCGACATACGGGTAAGAGCCTGCCGTCTCCATGACCATATTGCTCCGAAGCTTTGACAGGAAGCTGTATGATCCGTCTTCATTCCGCACCGGCTTCCAGAGCTGTGCGTCCGATCCGTTCATCTCTCCCAGGATAATGTCAGATCCCTGCGCCGCATTCGGGTCAGCAGCCTCTATGACCATCTCATTCGTCTGATTACGGATCGTATAGTATCCGCCCCAGTACAGACTGAGTTCAAAATGTATCGCATTGTCGTCGGTATAATTGTCGATCGCCAGCAGAGAATCTTCCCCTGCGGAAACAGCCATCTTCGTCCCGTTCACAGGACGCAGAACGATCGATCCGCTGAGGTCCTTGATCCGCGCTTCCTGGAATACGAAGGACTGAGCCGCTGTCCCGTTGTACTCGTAAAGTCCCAGATTCGTTCCGGCGGAAAAGGTTCCTCCGCTGCAGTCCAGAACAAGATCCGGCCGGCCGGCATTCCACAGCACATAGCTTCCGTCTCCGTTCCCTGCGGCCTGCCACTGCTGTGTCTCCGATCCGTCCCACTCGAACTGGCTGACATTTTTCCCGTCCCCGGTCTCTCCGCCTTCGACATCGAGGACCTTGCCGCTCCGCATATTGAAGAAGACAAGATTCCCGTTCTCAAGCGTCTTTACCGTGAACAGTTGCGCTTCCGAATAGTTGATTCCGAAAAGCTGAAGGTTTCCATGATCGGCAAGGCTCGCACCCTCAATATCCCACACCGCGTTCTGATCGCCCGCGCAGTGGATATAGTACGTGCCGCCATCCTCCGGGTCCACCGGCCATGAGCCTGCGAAAAGTTCCTCCCCGCTCTCCCCTTCGCTCAGACCGTAAGAGCCTTCGGCCGCTGCGCTCTTTGCCGCAGCGGTGCCATCCGTGTTCTCCGGAGCCGCTGCGTCCGCACCTTCCGCCGCCGCAGCACTCCCTTCTCCGGATACCGCTCCCTCTGTCTCTCCTCCCGCAGGATCTCCCGCGGTCACCTGTTCATCGGTATCCGATCCGGCAGTCTCTGACACTGACAGTTCCCCATCTGTCACTGATCCGGCCTCTGCCCCTGCCAGATCAGGTGTCTCCTCATATCCCGCCGCGTATGCCGTTACACACGGAGTAACCGCAAGCAGACCGGTCAGGAAAAATACAAGGATCTTTTTCAATACAATCCCCTCCTTATTAATCTCGTCCGGCAGCGAGAGACATCTGATTAAAGTATATCGCAGTTTCCCCGGCTTTTGCAACATACTTTGACAGCTCTTTTGAGGCAGATTATAATGGGGTTGCGTGTGGAACAGCAGGCGTTTGCGAGAGTCTGTGCTCTAGTAAGCGCCGGCATAAAATATATGAGAAAGGATATGAGCTGCCCGCATCGTGCCGGCGCATGCGTCCGGCGGTCCGTCGGCAGCTTTTGGGTATAGAAAATGAAAAAATTACGGCAGATCCTTGCCATTGCCGCGATCGCCCTGCTTCTCGGCGTCTACGCCGCCGCTTTTATATCGGCCTTCGGGCACAGCCCGTCCGCCGCCGCATGGTTCCGCGCCTCCCTGGCCGCCACGATCCTTCTTCCCGTCCTGCTCTACGCCATCCTGCTCGCGGCAAAGCTCCTTAAGCCCGCCGAGCCTTCACTCATTGATACGGTCATTTTTGACGTCGGGGGCGTCCTTCTGGATTTCCCCTGGACGAAGTTCGCCATGGAGCTCGATATCTCCGACGAGGCGCGGAAGGTCATTCTGGGGAAGGTCATCGATTCTCCTCTCTTCGCGGAGTGCGATCTCTCCGTCGAGCCCTTCGAGACGCTTGTGCAGAAGTTCTGTGCGATCGCGCCGGAGTATTCCGCCGAGATCCGTCTTCTGATCGAGACCATGTATACCTGCATCCGGCCTTTCCCGTACACGGACGAATGGCTGCGCTCCTTAAAGGACAGAGGATATAAGCTGTACATTCTCTCCAACTGGTCGCAGCACGCGTACGAAAAGCTCTCGCAGAACGGAGTCATGGACTTCGAGCGCTATATGGATGGCAGCACCTGGTCCTTCCGCGAGCATACGCGAAAGCCGGATCCGGAGATCTTCGAAACGCTGCTCAAAAAGAACAGGATCGATCCGGCCCATGCGGTGTTTATCGACGACAATGAGGAAAATGTAAAAGCGTCCCGGAAAGCAGGAATCGCTGCGATCCGCTTTAAGGATTACAGCGATGCAAGGAAAAAGCTTATGAGTCTCGGCGTCCGATAAATACGGCTGTCAGTACAGGCAGCATCCGGCAGTTATCAGAGAAGTGAAGCACATTCCGATTTGAGGATAAAAAAATCCGGCAGAGCCGGATTTTTTTATATTCCTGTAAAAGCATTTACAATGTTGTCAAAGAGTTCTTCATTTCTCTGTGCCTTATCCTGATACCCCCAGCAGTTGAACTGATAATAGTTGGAGATCCCCTCGACCGCATAGATGATGTATTCGATCGGCATCCCCTCGTAATCCGCGTAGAGGATCGTACGCTTCGCGGCAAAATGGCTCGCCTCGAGGACCATCGTCTCTGTGCCCATATTCTGCACGTTGGTGAGAACGCCGCTCCCCGACACTCCGTTCACGAGCACATTGCTGTAATCGTCAAGGGTCGATACCGCCCCCTGTCTGGACTCGTAATTCGAGATCACGTACACATTGGTCCTCTGATCACCGACCATGATCGGGAAATTCGCGTCCACGTTCCCGGACGGGTCGAGCTTCCCGGACATATACTGCCAGTTGGCCGGCACCGATACCTGTTCGGTGCCCGTTCCGTCCGTCACGATGACCGTGAGCTCCGGGATCTCCTCGGATGTGTCCACGGGATCGGCAGAGACTGCCTTGGCCGGAAGACTCTCCTCGGCCTGGACCGTCGTGATCTCCGTATCCGTCTTTTTCCCGCAGCCTGACAGGGCAGTCAGAGCAAGTACGGCGGCAAGCGCGAACGCGCTCATTTTTCTGATATGCATAGTAAAAGCTCCTTCAGTCACCGGACTGCTCCTTCCCGCAGGAAGAAGCCTCCGGTCATTTTTCTTTTTCAGACGTTTATTTCCGATGTATATCCGAGATCGGACGCATTGGCCGAAAGCACAGGCCCTACCACCTTCTCCAGATAGGATGTCACCTGCTGCGGCGCACGTCCGACATACTTTGCGGGGTCGAGGCATGCAAGAAGATCCTCCCGTGTGAGCGGGAATGCCGGATCCTCCGCGATAAGGTCGAAGAGATTGTTCTCCCCGCCTTCGACCTTGACATGGCGGCCGGCCTCCATCGAGAGCTGCCGGATCTTCTCATGGAGCTCCTGGCGGTCTCCGCCCGCCTTCACGGCATCCATCATGATGTTCTCTGTCGCCATGAAGGGAAGCTCCGCCATCATGTGCTTTCTGATGACCTTCGGATAGACGACCAGCCCGTCCGCGACATTGACGACCAGGTCCAGGATCCCGTCGCAGGCAAGGAAGCCTTCCGGGACGGACAGCCGCTTGTTCGCGGAATCATCCAGCGTGCGCTCGAACCACTGCACGGAGGAAGTCACCGCCGGATTGATCGCATCCGCGATCACGTAACGGGAGAGCGAAGCGATCCGCTCGGAGCGCATCGGATTTCTCTTGTATGCCATGGCGGAAGACCCGATCTGGCTCTTCTCGAAGGGCTCCTCCACCTCCTTCAGATGCTGGAGGAGACGGATGTCATTGGAGAATTTCGTGGCCGAAGCCGCAATTCCCGCGAGAACATTCAGGACCCGCGTATCCACTTTTCTGGAATAGGTCTGTCCGGAGACCGGGTAGCAGCTCTCAAAGCCCATCTTCTCAGCGATCATCGAATCGATCTTTTCACACTTTTCGTGATCTCCCGCGAAGAGCTCGAGGAATGAGGCCTGGGAACCGGTCGTCCCCTTGGAGCCGAGCAGCTTAAGCGACCCGGATACATAATCCAGATCCTCAAGATCCATCATGAATTCATTGATCCAGAGCGTCGCGCGCTTTCCGACCGTCGTCGGCTGGGCCGGCTGAAAATGCGTAAAGGCAAGGGTCGGAAGATCCTTATATTCGCCGGCAAATTTCGCGAGCGCGGCAATAGCATTGAGAAGCTTTCTGCGGATAATGCCGAGAGCGTCCCGCATGAGAATAATGTCCGTATTGTCGCCGACATAACAGCTCGTCGCTCCGAGGTGAATAATGCCTTTGGCCTTCGGACACTGGAGCCCGTACGCGTATACATGGCTCATGACATCATGGCGCACTTCTTTTTCCCGCGCTATGGCGTCCGCATAGTTGATGTCGTCCGCGTGAGCCTTCATCTCCGCGATCTGCTCATCGGTTATATCCAGTCCGAGCTCCTTCTCCGACTCCGCAAGCGCGATCCAGAGCCTTCTCCACGTGCGGAACTTGCGGTCCTGCGAGAAGACCTCCTGCATTTCCCGGCTCGCATAGCGTTCCGAGAGCGGACTCACGTATCTGTCATAGATTCTTTTTTCTTCAGCCATAAGCACTCCATTTCTTAAGAAGTCCGATCATTACCTCTGTATACTTTCCAAATGCGGATTTTCTCCGTGTTCCCTCCGCAAAGCCCGAAGACTTCGCTCCTCTCCGTATGGATGGGACCCGCAGGAGATCTCTTCGGAAAATGTACAGGACACGCTCACTATACAACATCTCGTTTTTTTTGACAAGGAGAACGACGTATTCTCCCGCTTTCAGGCAGATGAGCCAGACCTTCCTTCCCGCGGGAAGACAGGTCCGGTGATCTGAGAGCGCCTCTCCGGATGCCGTGTCCGTCATCCTGTCGCGTTCCTGTAATCCCGCATGAAGGACTGAACGCACTTCGTCAGGTCCTCCGGGACCGATGTATCCGCGCCTCTTTCGGCTATGCCGATCACCTCGAGCGTCTCCTCCTTAAGCTCGTCGGAAAGCAGCATATCCTCCGTGTGCCTTGCCCTGATCTCCTGAAGGGCTTCGGGAAATTTTCCTTTCGGCTTGGTGACTGCCAGCGCGCGCATGCACGCCCTGGCATGCAGCTTCGTGGGATGAAGATCGTAGGCGCGGATAAAGGACCGCAGCCCCTCGTCATAGAGGAGCAGCTTCATCTCCGCGACCCCGCAGTTGTACCACACGCCCGAAAGGAATTCCGGCCGGAAGTTGTACTCGCCCGCGTCCCGAATGACCTTCCGGTAGGCGCGGATCGCAGCCTGATGTTTTCCGCCGCGGACCAGGGCGTCGCCTTTCATCTTCAGCCGCAGATGAAGCGGGAGCCGCGAGAACTCACTCAGGGACTTCGCAAAGGATGCCAGCTCCGTGCCGGAAAGATATCCGATCTCCCGGAAAACGGGCATCACAAAGTCGGAGATATCCGCCTGCCTGGCGATCGCCTGCTCCATGGTCACGGAGAGCTTCGTAAGTCCCAGCCCCTGCGCGACCCACCTGGTGAGATCGCGGTTCATGATCGATGCATCGACAAGCGGGATATTATTGTGCAGGAACCAGCACAGCTCCTCGATCGTATAAATATTCGTGCTGATACTTTCTATAAAAAACGGAATTTCCGCCGTCCGAACGCGGCATAATCTGTACCCTGCCATCTCTATTCCTCAGTCTGCCGCCTCCGGCAAAAGTGAAACGCTCCCCTTCCAGATCCTGTGGCTTCCGGGATAAAAATCACCGAACCCCAGATCCTCCGCCCGGATCTCACAGACCTCGGGGGAGAGACATTCAAGAGTCAGTCGGATCCTAGTCGTCCGGTTCGGCCGTTTCGGAAGATCCGGCAGATCCATGCGGTAATTTCTTCGCTTCGCACTGCCCATCTCCTGCAGCGTGAAGACCAGAAAATCCCTGTCATCGAGAATGAACTCACAGGACTCGGAGGCCTCGAACCAGCTCGATCCCGCCCGGATCAGGGGCACCGGGACCGTGTTTACGCCGATGATCATATCCATTCCGATATTCATCCGGACCCTGCTCTCGCTCATGTAGACGCGCCCGCGGAAAGCATGTCTCTCCGCCTGTTCATACGACGCATAGCACGCGCCCTTGACAAAAAGATCGTCCTCAAAATAGATCCGGTTCCTCTCCCGGCTCAGATCGTCGCAGGCGGGTCTCATGACATCCGGATCAAAGGAGTCTCCTGTCATGAGTACGCCGGAGAAGGCATTGTCCTTCATGACCGACGCCGCATAGTCAAGGAGCGTCCGGTTCTTCTCCTCGTCCCCCTCCGGAATGCGGACGCTTCCGGCCGTCCTGACGACGGCCTCCGGCGGATTCATCTCCTTTTTCTCGGAGAGCACATATGCCGAGAGCGATTTCTTCCTGAAGTCGAACAGCACAACGCTCCGCGTCCACAGATCCGGCCGCTGACTGTACGTGTAATAATAAAAGCTTTCCCTGTGATCCTGGATAGAATACTGACCGGCCATGAGCCCGATCGAGGACATGGCCCTTCGCACCCCGAAGACGAGCTCCGGAGAGATCTCCGGCGTTGTGACCACGATCTTTGCGATCGACTGGACAATATTCCGGACTCCCAGAAGCTTCAGAGATTCCAGAAAGAATACGCGAAGAAGATCAGAAGACTCCATCTCACGATCCGCAACGCGGATCGATCCTCCATGGAAAGCCAGATCATAGACGGAAGAGACCATGATCCCGCCCGGAAGCTTTCCGAAATACTCGGCTTCCAGCCCGAAGTGCCATTCATTTTTCGAAGGGACATACGCAAGGATCGACGGAAAGTCGAAAAGATTCGTCCCCACCTTGGTCGTAACGCAGACCGGCTCCTCTGACTTTCTGTCATAATAGCAGATCGTCGACGTCTCCCTGCCGAACTCAAATCCTATCAGTAACTCGCGAACCTCGTTCAAAATTCTTCCTCCAGCTCAAAGACCGCATCCACGACCTGTCCTGCCCGTCTGTATTCCCGGATCTTCTCTCTCAGTGTCTCAAGGTCGCCGGCCGCCTCCGCGGCGAGCATCTGATTGATCAGCTGATACCGGCTGCGGCCGTGCATATCGACCGAACGGGCAGATGCCTGGCGCACTTCCGTCCGTATCTCCATGCCGTCCTCCTCCGTCACAATATAGTACTCCATGCTCTCCCCGTAGAACAGAACGAATTCCCTCGAGAAGATGCCGTTATAGATCTGCGTCATCGGAGTTGACCGGAACGTCCCCGCATCGGAGGACATTCTATAGTAAAGCGTCACCGACGCGTCCGGATCCGCATCGTGCTCAATAAAGACGCGGTCCTCGATCTCATAGAGCGCGGTCAGCCTGCCCGGAAGGTCCCTGAAGAATGCGAACCGCAGATTCATTGAAGCGCACTCCGCAAGGAGCGCTTCGATGATCTCCTCCTCCCGCATGTCGGTCTTCTCCTGCTTTGCGTAGTAAAGGAGGAGGGCAAGCTTCATGATGAGATCCGTCTTCTCTCCGGTCCGAATGCTCTTCTCAATGAAGGCGGCCGAATAATTGCTGATCTTTATCCTTGCCCTGAAGCACCGGTCGGATTCCATGAGGAGATATCCCCGCACGACTCTGCTGTTCCCTCCGTGCTCCCTGTAATTTGCCAGTATATCCGATTTTTCGGGCAGGAGCCGCCCGGTGAATGTAGCCCTGCTGAGGATCCTCTCCTCGATTCCTCTGGTATCGACAAAGAAATCCGCGGCAGATTCCCGGACCAACAGCATCTCGCTCAGACTTCCGCCGAAGTACTCCGCAAGGTATTCGAGCATATGCTCGCCGAACTTTCCCTGTCGGAAGACAGCGGCGCACAGGAGCAGGAGATCTTCATCTTCCGCATACTCATGCTCGGTAATTTCATATTCGACAAGACGGACAAGGAGCCTCACGTCGACACCGTCCGCCCCGACGGCGCGGATCACCTCAAAGGCCTTCCCCATGAGGCCGCTCCCGATCATGGCGCTGATCAGAAGGATCCGGTCCCTGCCGGAGACCGACTCGAACGGGAACCCGGCGACGAACTTCCCGAGCGCCTCCTGATCCCCTCCGGCCATCAGCTCCGCAAGGCGGGTGCGCCGGATCTCCGCCCGGAATTCCTCCGTAAATACATCTGATGAGACCGCTTCCGCCAGCAGCCTGCTCTGCGCTTCGCCCGTCCTTACATTTCCCTCCTCATCCACGCACTCATGCAGAATGAGCCCCGGAAATGTGACATGGCACCGAACGCAGGCCTCCGCCAGACCTCTCTCAGAAAGGAGCGGCTCCTCCCTGTATGCAATTCCGCTCGCATAGCGGTTATCCAGCCAGTCTGCAAAAAGGATCGCGGCCCGGCCTGTATATCGGCGGATATAGGCTTCACCGCCCCGGATCGGCCAGCGCTCCTCCCCCTCCATCTCCTCATGCACGACGATGACCTCCCGCATGCGGGGATCGTCCGTGTATATGCGGTTCGTGAAGAGGACCGGCGCGATCATTTCTCCGTCATCCGTGTCCACGACATCGCTGATGAAATTCTGGTAGAGGACCGCATACTGCGGGTCGAGACGCCCTTCGGAGAGCATCCTCTCGGCAAAATCCCGCATCGTCGGCTCATAGAGCAGGTAAGTGCGGCGGTCAGTCTGCCGGTTCCTGATGATATTCGCAAAGAGGAGCGCTTTCTTTCTGTCGGAAAGCATATTGTTCATCGCGAAATACCGCAGGACCGAGGTCGGAAGCGGCTTCTGATAATTCTCCGGCATCGTCTCGATGTAGAATTCATAGATCCTCGTGATCCGGATTTCATGCTCCACGGCAAGACGGAACCATTTGAAATACTCCGGCCCCAGCGTCATCGATTTCATGAGCAGCTTGCAGATGGCCTCGAGCACCTCCGGGAGCGGGTGGTATTCATACGCGCCCGAGAGGACTCTGTACATGATTCCAGTAAAACTTTTTTCATTGTCGGCCAGATGCGCGGCCCGGGACGCCATATCCCGGGAGATCATCCCCGCGTTCACGGCGAAGAGGAGAACGCTCCGCATAAATGCGTTCATTCTCCGCAGATTATTGCCGTCACGGCGGATCAGGTAGATCGCCTCCATATAGAGGATCGGGCTCCGGCAGCCGGCTGCGTACAGTTTTTCCATGTAGCGCATTTTCTTCGACGGGTTCCGCAGAAGATCCGGGTCCACGCGGAAGAGGATCCATGTGATGAGAAGGCTCTCCTGTCTTCTCTGCTGCATCTCCCTGATCCTCGCCGCGATATCCACCCTGGCCGGGTCAAGGAGCCCCGTGATATGGCTGATATAGAAAAATGCAGCCCGGTTCTCCAGGGACTCCTCCTTAAAGCTCCTCCTCGAGATCTCCTGGATGATCCTCCTGGCCTCCGCGCGATTGCCCCCGAGCTCCTCCGTGTAGGCTTCGTAGAGCTCACAGCTCATCGGCAGGCTTCCGGACTCCCGGATGAACGCCAGAAGCTTCTTCGTCTCCGAATAGAACGTCCTGATATCGATGCGGTCCATCACATACTCGAGATAGAGGGATGTGAGACGGATCCTGTTCTTCTGGGAGACGATCGTCATATCCACCCCGAGTTCCCCGTGGGCGCTGGCAACCACCGGGATCTCAGCACTGAAATTATAGGAGTTCAGAAGGATCCTGCCGTAGTTCCTCCCGCTCCCGAGCTTCTCCTTGCGGATCACGAACCCGAATTCGCAGATCGATCCGACGAAGTCGTCCACATACAGTTTTCTGCGCGGAAGTTCTATAAAATCCCCCTCCGCCTCGGCCGTGATCTCGATCCCGCCCCATCCGCTCTTGTGGATCGTAATATTTTCCTGTACGGACTCACGAAGATCAAAAAGTCTTCTCTCCGAGCAATCCGCCGTGAGGACGACCGGATCCTTGATGCCGGAGGCGATCAGGAACTCCTCCATTCTGGAGTAGGTCACAGGGTTCTTCGAAAGCCCCCTGTAAAGCGCTCTGAAGCGGCGGTCTTTCCCCGCAAGGATCCTGCCGAAGGAAGGACTTCTGAAGAGACGCAGCGCCTCCTCATAGTTCTCCCGGGCCAGGATGCCGAACTCCCCGAGCGTCTCTATACTGCCGAAGGAAGACTGCGCGATCAGATCCCTGATGCAGACCCGCACAGGTATGCTCACCGCGCCTCCGTTCGTCTCGACGCAGATGTTGCCGGTGACGACGTCTCCGTCCTGCAGTCCTGCCGTGTCGATGCCGAACACAAGGCGGAAGGGCGCACCTGCAAAACGTCCCTTCTCGGGGACGATCCTCGCCTCGTCAGTCGTTATGTAGCCCTTCAGACGAAAGTCCTCAAAGCACCTTATTGTGATCTCTCCGCCGCAGGTCTTCCCCGTCTCGCACTCCATGTCGATAAAGTCCGGCGATGCGGTCAGGCCGCGAAGGATCTCTTCATATTGTTCTTCTTTTACTCCGAGCGTTCTGATCAAGTCATCCCCTCCAAAGTTCGTAACTGTTCTGCATCCACATCAGAAAGGCCTGGGCCGTCCTGCTCTGCCGCGCTGCATGCAAAGTATCTTTCAGATCGCGCGTCTGCTTTTCCGCCGGAGGCTCTTCATCGGGCCGGTGCATTTACCTGATCGTCCGCACCTTTTGGCACAGCATCTCCGCCATCGCACGAAGCAGCCGGTCGTTATCGGCGGGCAGCATGACGCAGAACCGTACATAGCGGTCTCCGAGGAACGGGAAGGTCGTGCAGTCCCTGATCATGAGCCCTTTCTTTATGCAGTGCACAAAGAGGTCCTCCGCCGTGATGTCCTCCGCGAGGATCTTCATGAAAATGAAATTCGCCCGCGCCGGATACACCTTAACGTTCTCCCACGTCCGGAGCACGCCGGTCATCCTCGTTCTCTCCGAATCGATGAGAGCCCAGGTCTCCTTCTGATACTCCGTATCCGTCATCATGCTCTGCCCCGCGAGGTCCGCAAGGGAATTGAGCGACCAGGGATTCTGGCAGCTCCGCATCTCCTGAAGAAGCCGTGCATTTCCGCATACGGCGTAGCCGAGCCGTATTCCGGGGCAGGCAAAGAACTTGGATGTGCCGCGGAGGACGATCAGATTCCCGTACTTCTCACAGAGCGGGATCGCGGTGATTCCGGCCAGATCGTCCGCAAACTCCGCGTAGGTCTCGTCGATGCTCACGAAGATCCCCCTCTCCCCGCAGAAGCTCAGGATCTTCTCGATCTCCCCTGCGGAGAGGGCCGTCGACGTCGGATTGTTCGGGTTGCAGAGGACCACAAGATCCGTGTCTTCGGAGAGCGCCTCGCAGAAGGCGTCGACGTCCAGCACAAAATCCCTGTCCGCGGGGAGCGGATAGTAGCTGCTCCCGCCGCCGGCCAGTGCGATCTCCCGCTCATACTCCGAGTAGGTCGGACCCAGTATGACGGCCTTCAAAGGATGTTCCGTGCGGATGAACAGGGAGATGAGCTCCGTCGACCCGTTCCCGACGAGTATATATTCCGCCGACGTTCCCGTGTACTCTGCGATCGTATCCCGCAGGGCCCTGTACTCCCTGTCAGGGTAGGACGTGACCACATCCAGATGTTCGGCGAGTTCTCTTTTCATTTTTCCGGAGATGCCGAGCGGGTTGACGTTCGCGGCGAAATTCACGATGTCTTCCTTCGGTATCCCGTATACAGCTTCGACCTTCTCGAGGTCGCTTCCATGAAATGCTTCTTTTACGGCGCTCATGGGTATCCTCCTTGCAGAGTATTCGTTTTGCGGCAATTGCGAAAGCCTGTACTTCATGGAATTTGTGTGAGCATTCAAACGGCTTCCGCGCCGGGAACTTCTGATCATTCGTGCAGGCTGCGAAGAAGCATTCGCAAAAAGTACGAACTCGCTGCGCT
Organism: uncultured Clostridia bacterium; assembly: GCA_946629525.1. Classification (GTDB taxonomy): domain Bacteria; phylum Bacillota; class Clostridia; order Lachnospirales; family Lachnospiraceae; genus Chordicoccus. Next base: position 70 of record CAMOXU010000067.1, on the reverse strand, counting down.
CAGACGCGTGCTTTTTGCTCATTTCGCATCCTGCACTCATGAAGAAGTTCCAGGGCTTGTGCAGATTGTT
>CAMOXU010000066.1 GCA_946629525.1 uncultured Clostridia bacterium | reverse complement strand
TAGTAGCCCTTCATGATGTTGTAGCCGCGGGCCACGAACTCGCCGATGACCTCGTCCGGGCAGTCCTCCCCGGTCTCCGGGTCGACGATCTTGCACTCCACCTCGGGGAATGCAGATCCTACAGTCGTGACGCGCACCTCGAGCGAATCGGTCGTCCGGCTCATGGTGCAGCCCGGAGATGCCTCCGTCTGCCCGTAGACAATGACGATCTCGGGCATGTGCATTTTCTCGACGACGTCCCGCATGACCGCGATCGGGCACGGGCTTCCGGCCATGATGCCGGTCCGCATATAGCTGAAATCCGTCTTCGGGAAATCTTCATGCGCAAGCATCGCGATGAACATCGTCGGAACGCCGTGGAAGGCTGTGATGTGCTCATTATGGATGCAGGCGAGCGAAGATTTCGGCGAGAAGTAGGGGATCGGAAGGATCGTCCCGCCGTGGGTCATGGTCGCCGTCATCGCGAGGACCATGCCGAAGCAGTGGAACATCGGCACCTGGATCATCATGCGGTCCGCCGTGGACAGATCCATGCCGTCGCCGATACTCTTGCCGTCGTTTACGATATTATAGTGCGTCAGCATAACGCCCTTCGGGAAGCCTGTCGTCCCGGACGTATACTGCATGTTGCAGACGTCGTTGACATTGACGGCCGCTGCCATTCTGCGGATCTCCTCGATGGGCGTACGCTCCGCATACTCGAGGGACTCCTCCCATGTCAGAGCGCCCGGCATCTTGAAGCCGACCGTGATGACGTTCCGCAGGAACGGAAGACGGCGGCAGTGCAGCGGTCTCCCCGGCTTGCTGTCCTTCATCTCCGGGCAGAGCTCATTCATGATCCCGCGGTAATCGGAATCACGATAGCCCTCGATCATGACAAGCGTGTGCGTGTCGGACTGGCGCAGCAGATATTCCGCCTCATGGATCTTATAGGCCGTATTCATGGTCACGAGGATCGCGCCGATCTTGGTCGCGGCCCAGAAAGTCAGGAACCACTGGGGAACATTCGTCGCCCAGATGGTGACCTTGGAACCGGGCTTTACGCCGAGGGATACAAGCGTTCTCGCAAACTCGTCCACGTCGTCGCGGAACTGGGAATAGGTCCTCGTGTAATCCAGCGTGGTAAATTTGATCGCGGTCTGATCCGGAAAATCCTCCACCATCTGATCGAGCACCTGCGGAAATGTCTTGTCGATGAGCAGGCCCTTCTTCCAGACATATTTTCCGGTGTGCTGATTATTCCAGTAATGATGACGCTTCCCGCGCTTCGTATTTTCATAGATGCGCATCGCGTTCTCAAAATGCGTGAGAATGATCTCGATATCCTCAAGGCCCGGGATCCACTCCGGATTCCACTCCAGAGAGACGAATCCGTCGTAATTGACAGACGTCAGGGCATTCATAAGATCCCTGAGCGGAAGGCCGCCGTCTCCGATCAGCTCCGGTACGATCTCCCCGTCCTCTTTCCGGAAGTCATGGATGTGCACATGCTTCGCGTACTCGCCAAGATTCGTGATCGTGGTCTCCGCATCTTCGCCCGCAATAACGGTCGTCGTGTACATATCCCAGAGGGCTGCAAGCTGATCGTCGGCGAAGAGATTCAGGAAATCCCTCAGGCGTCCCGTATCCGAGAACGTATCCATCGTCTCCACGAGGGCGACGACAGAGGTGTTCCTCATCCGGCCAAGGATCCCTCTCGCACAGGTCGAAAGAAGCTCCGGATCCTCCGCCTTCGTATGGATCCCGATGAAGCTGATCCCCAGATTTACGGCGACCGTCATGCATGCCTCGAACTCCTTCATGAACTCCGGATCCGTGAAATCCCTCACCGTGTTGATGCAGGGCACGGACAGCTTTCCGGAGATCAGCTCTCTCCGCACGGAGGCCGCGCGTTCGGGGTTCGTCGGGCTCATCTTTCCTCTGAAGATGTCTCTCCCGATGTCAGTAAGCTCGATGCCCTGCATGCGTGTGGCCGAAGCCACTTCCAGAAAGGCATCCCAGCTCATATCCTTCCAGTTTTCTATCGAAAATGAAAGCTTCACAATCTTTTCCTCCTCTAAAATCGCAGGTTTCCCCTGGCATTCCCTTTAGAATGCAGATACCGTTCCCACTCATGCGCCGATTTGCACGGCCGGCATCTGCTTTCCTGCACCCATTTCTCAGTTCACATCCTCATAGATGATCTTGTTGAGAGCGCTCAGATAAGCCCTGATCGATGCGCCGATGATATCCGTGGAAATGCCGTTCCCGGAATAGACCCTTCCCTCTGCACGGAGCTTGACGAGCGCGCTTCCCATGGCGTCGCGTCCCTCCGTGACCGTCTGGATCTGGAAATCATCCAGCTCGTACCGATGTCCTACGATCTGCTCGATTGCGGAAAATGCAGCGTCGATCGGGCCGTCTCCGATCCCTACGCCGCGGACCTCCACGCCGTCCCTGGTGAGCAGGACATTCGCGGTGGCGGTGATCACATTTCCGCTGTTGATCACATAATTCTTAATGTGGTATGTTGACGGGACCTGCATCGCCGAGCTCGCGACGATGGCATCCAGCTCCTTGGTCCCGACGAACTGCTTCTTCTCGGCGACCCGCATGAAGGCCTCATAGACCTTTCCCTTGTCCTGCTCGCTCAGGTCGTAGCCCATCTGGCGGACAACGCGGTTCACTTCGGTGATATCGTCGCTCGCATCCAGGCAGACGTTCGCTGCGTCATCGAGAGCAATGTTGGAGAAGCGGTTCGTTTCCGCCTCCTCCGGCATGATGATCTTCCGAAGCTGACCGACCACGCGGTGGAGCTCCGTCACGCGGACCCCCGTCATGATCCCGAGGTCTGCGCCCTTGACTTCCACGAAGTGCGCAAGTTCTTCCATGGTCGGATACCCGTCCTCGATGGCCATGCACTTGACACCGGCCGCGCCCTGACGGACCGCTGCCGCTGCACATGCGAGTGCCATGTTGAGGGAGTCACTGATCTCCACATATAACTCGATGTCGGAAAGAGCCGGGACATTCTCCATGATACCCTTGATGAAGGCTTCGAACTCATCCGGCATCATAACGCCTGCCGTATCGCATACCGTGAGCTTGTTGGCTCCGGCGTCGATCGCAGTGTTCAGTGCCTTGTAGAGGAATTCCGTCTCTGCGCGGGTCGCGTCCAGTGCGGAGAATTCCACATATTCCGAGTAGAATCTGGCTTCCTTCACCTTCTCCTCGATCAGCGCCAGCATGGCGGGAGCCTTCTTGTGGCAGACATACTCCATCTGGACGGGCGATACCGGTGCAAGGATGTTCAGCTTCGGCTTCTTCGCCGGGCGGACGCTCTCCCATGTCTCCTCGATATTCCCGACGGAAATGTCGACCGCAGCGGAGATACGTGTCACGGCCATCGACGCGATCGTTCTGTTGGCGAGCTGATCAGCCCGGCTCCCGGAAATGGGAGCAAGCTCGATCGTATCCGCCTTCAGGCGGTCAAGACTGCGGGCGATCTCAAGCTTCTCCTTGAAGGAGAGCTCTTTTCCGAAAGAAGGACCTGCCTGTCTTAATGTCATGTCAATGAATTTGAGTGTTCTCATTTTTTAACTCCTCTCAACATACAGTTTTGAAATCTGACAGAATGACTATTCTGCATCCTGCCATGCCGGCATTCGTCTGCACAATATGTCTCCGCCTCTCCGGGATTTTTTATCAGACAGGAGGCCTCCCGCTGAGGCTCCCTGACAGGACGAGCACTGCCTTCTTTCACGGAGCTCCCGAAGGAACATCCCGGCCTTTTCCTGCCAAATAAAAAATCCCGGAGGTTTATGTCACATGACCAACCTCCGGGACAACTAGATTCCAAAATCTAACCGCGGTACCACCCGGATTGCTGTACAAAAATACAGCCACTCTGCGATACTCTAATAAGTATCCGGCCTTGATAACGGGACCATCCGGATCTCCCTACACAGCAGAAGCCTTCAGGAAATCAGCTCCGGCATGAGACTGTTTCCTGCACTCACACCGGCTCACACCAGCCGCCGGCTCTCTGAAGTGGTTGACAGGTCACATAGTGCCTTCATCGCTTTTTTATATTCAGCGTCCGGAGTCTTCACCCGGCCTGATGCTGCATCCTGGAACACCAATAGCATATACGGCGATCCGAGCGCAGTCGTTAGAAAAAAATATAGTCGATTCTTCAATCTTTGTCAATCTTAAAATGAAAAATCCGTCAGTCCGGGAACAGCTCCCGAAGGATCGTGGCCAGCCCGTTCTCGTTGATCGGCGGGCATACGATATCCGCTGACTCCTTGACGAGATCGATGGCATTGCCCATCGCAACACCTGTTCCGGCGAACTTCAGCATGTCGATATCGTTCACGCCGTCGCCGAACGCATAGGCGTCTTCCGCTGTCAGCCCGTAATGCTCCAGAGCCTTTCTGAGACCGGTCGCCTTGCTGAGCGAAGGAGCGTAGATCTCGAAGGATCCGAGCGCTCCGTTGACATCCGAGCGGAAGCGGTCGCCGAGGCGTTCCTTCAGAACCCTGTCGGCCTCAACGACGTCGCAGGCCATCGGCAGGATCTCCATCTTGACGATCTCACCCATGATATCCTCTTCGACATAGTCCCTGGTAAAATCCGCAACGACGCCGGAATCCACATAGTGCTTCTCTGTAGCCTTGAAATCCTTCCGCATATAGGCTTTGTCCGCGGAATCCAGCAGATACTCGCAGCCGATCTCGAGAAGGACATCGGTGATATCCTTAACCAGATCCTTGCCCATGCGCTCCTCATAGATGGACTTTCCATCCGCAAAAACGCATCCGCCGTTGTTCAGAATGTATCCGTCGAAGCCGCCCAGCTTGATCTCCGGAGTGATGAGCGGAGCCGGCCTGCCGCTGGCGATGAACAGCTTTTGTCCCTGTGCCTGCACCCTCTTGAGTTCCTTCAGGACCTCATCCGGAATATCAAAATGAAAATGCGCCGAATCGATCAACGTGCCGTCAATGTCGAAAAACAAAAGCTTCATCTATCCATCCTCCTCAAAGATAAATTCTGCAGTCTCCCGACTGCAGTCCGGCTCAGATTTCTCTGCCACGGGCTTAATATAAATTATAATACCGTATTTGTTTTCAGACGATAACTCCGTCGGAATTTTCAGGATTCCTTTCCGTCGTACAAGTCCCGCAAAAGATCAGGGTCCCTTTACGCCACGGCCTCTGATCAACCGAGCTTCTCCCTGAGGCTCTTCAGCATTCCTTCCGCATCGACGTCGTCAAGAGAGACTCTTCCGGCATTCATGGTAAATGTCGTTCCCCACTCGAATCCGTCCTTATACTTCGGAACCACATGGACATGGAGATGTGTGCCGTTGTCATTGTAAGCGCCGTAGTTGACCTTGCCGGGATGGAAGATCTCCTGGATGGCTCTGGACACTTTGACGACGTCCGCGAAAAATGCGTTCCTCTCCTCGTCCGTCAGATCCGTAATATCATTGACATGCTTATTGCAGGCCACGATGCATCTGCCCGGGCAGCTCTGCTCACCAAACAGATATACGTCGCTCATAGGAAGCGCCGTCACAAACTTTCCATGCGGAAATTCACTCTTGTCGCCACAATAAGCACAGCCTTCTACTTTCATTATAGACCTCCTTGAAATATAAAAAGATACACTGTTCATACAACATACCGCTCCGGGATCTTCCGCGGACAAGACCTCGCGCCGTCATGCCCGGAAGCGTTTGTAAGCATTTTCATTATAGCACAACCAGTCGTTCCTGCGCAGCCAATCTGCGGAAAGAACCGTAAAGTGGGATGCTGCAGACTGCGGGGAGACGGACGTCTTCCATGTGAACGCGGATACCCCCTTCCCGCTTCGATGCCGGCGTTTCATTCTCCGTAATAACGGAAGCACAGCATCGTTATATCGTCGAACTGCGGCGCATTTCCCACGAACGCGCTCAGCGCATTCTTCACGGATGTCGTGACCGCCGCAAGCTCCGTATAATCTCTCTTGTCTTCACCCTCTTTGCGGGCGGCTTTTTCGGTCTGCCCGTCCAGAGCCTCGAGCAGTCTGTCCGTCCCGAAGAAGGCCTCCGCACCGTTCTGCGCCTCCGGCACTCCGTCCGTATAGACATAGATCGTGTCGCCGGGCTCCAGGCGGAAGGCTCTCTCCCTGTACCGGACTCCCTCCATCACGCCGATCGCAGGCGAATGGCGGTATTTGACCAGCTCGTACCTGCCTCCCGCGCGTTTCATGACCGGGTGCTCATGGCCTGCATTCGCAGAGAGTCCTTCCCCCGTCCGGATATTCAGGATCGCCATCCAGACCGTCACGAACATCTCCGCCTCATTCTGACTGCACACCTGATCGTTGACATGGGCGAGGACCGCTGCCGGCGAGATCTCCCGGAGAAGCTTCGCGCGGTTCTGGATCAGCGTCTTGGTCGTCATCATGAACATGGCAGCCGGGACGCCCTTGCCGGCCACGTCCGCGATGACCATCGCCAGATGGTCGTCGTCGACCATAAAGAAATCATAGAAATCTCCGCCGACTTCCCGGGCCGGAGTCATCGTCGCGTAGATATCGAATTCCTTTCGTCCGGGAAATGCAGGAAATACCGCCGGCAGCGCACTCTTCTGAATATGGGCTGCCAGCTCCTCCTCCGCCCGGGCGCGCTCCTGCTCCTTCTCCTTTCTGTTCTTCCAGCGGAAATACAGAGTAAGGATGCCTGCAAGAGCCGAGAACACGGCCGCAAAGAGGAACGGCCAGAAGAACCAGTATTCATGGAACGCCATTTTCTTCTCGATCCGAACGGTGATCTGCCGCCCGGCCTGGCCGTTGCTCATATTGATCTCGGACAGAATGTACTCGTAGGATCCGCCTTCAAGGTTCGTATAGCTGATATTATCCAGATCATCCATCTTGACATGGATCGGTTCCGCATCGAACCCGGAAAGCTGGTAGGTGATATACGGGTTGTCCAGCGTGTAGGTAAAGACAAAGGTCGGAATCGTCAGCCTCTTGCACCGGGAATCGACATAGAATACTCCGTCCTTCGGCCACAGGTATTCCGAATCCGCAAGCAGATAGGGAACCGCCATGCGCAGTGTTTTCTCATCACTCAGCCTTTCGTTGATATCGATGGTGGATACGCCCGTGTTCCCGGAAATATACAGGATTCCTTCATCCGACAGAAAACTGTAGGAATTTGCCGTCGACATGCTGTACAGACCGGATCTCTGATCCAGGACGGAATAAGTCATATCCGGCTTGTCCGCCAGCAGTTCATTTCTCCGCACGACGTAGATCCCGTTGGAGCTCAGCACCCATATCCGGCTGCTTCCTCCGGCACTGGCATCGTCCGCGACGATATCGAAATTGTTGGAATAAGGGAAATGATGCAGCGTCGTCACCTGCCAGTATTTCATATAGGCGAGTGAGCTCCCCGTAACGATCCAGAACAGATCCTTGTCGATCAGATCCTGACGGATCCGGAGGACCACTTCCGATTCAAGCCCTTCCGGCAGACCGATATGGCGCAGCGTATCTCCGTCCTCCACATAGATTCCGCCCCCGTCGGTGCCCATGAGCAGCCTGCCGTCCTCCGTCTCCTCGAGACAGAGAACTTCCGCGTTCTCGAGTCCGGACGAAGCGTCATAGTTTCGGACGACCTTCCTGTCAGAAAGAATATACGCGCCTTCATTCGTTCCCACCGCAATCGTACCGTCAAGACATTCCATGACGACGCGGGTCCGTCCTTTCAACAGGCTGTTGTCTTCGTTGAAGTTCTCAAAGTATCCTGTTTTCGGATCGTAGAAGATAAGTCCGTGACTCGTTCGGGTGGTGAGCCACAGATTCCCTTCCGAATCTTCCGTAATACATCGGACTCTCGCGTCGGCCAGATACTCCGTGAGAGCATTTTCTATGCGCTCGTTCTTCTCATTCAGAATGTAGAGCCCGGTGTCCGTCCCGATATAAAGATCCTTCCCATAGAGATACGTCACGTTGACCACAGAGTCCGGAATGCCTGCGGCCTTGAACAGATCCTTGAAACGGTTCTTCACATACTTCATGACGCCCTGCCGGTTCGACGTGAACCAGAGATTCCCCTGATAGTCCATCATGACTGATCCGACCGTGCTGTTCATCACCGAGTTCTCGAGCGGGGTGACGGTTCCCTCATTCAGATACCATATTCCGTTGTCCGCGCAGACCCACAGGATCCCGCCGACGATGTCCAGTTTATTGACGGTATTCACCGATCCCGTCGGAATCGCAGTCCAGTCTCCGTTCTCTCTGAGGACACCGTGGTAGAGCATAGCCGGGGACGTCCCGATATAAACTTTTTCCGGGTCATTCTGATCTTCGCACCAGTCCTCGATCATCCCGTCGATTCCCAGCATTTCCGCTGTGTAATACGACGTGACCCTGAGATCCCTGATCGTGAAAATGGCTCCGTCGTACGTCACGCCGCAGATCTCACCGTCTCTGCCCTCCCAGAGTTCTTTTATACTGGAGTTCTGAAGACGCTCGTCCATGAGCGGATGGACCAGCGTATCCTCCTCCGTCTGCCCGATGCTCTTTGTCGTGGTCGTGCCTTCCTTGCGGACCTTCACGGCAACAGTCTTCTCTTTTGCCGCCGAGGCATAGAGATCCGAGCCGGCTTCGATATAATCAATGCCCGACTCCGACCCGATCAGGATATTGCCGTTCTCGTCCTCACAGATCGTATGAATAAATACGGACTGCAGCCCGCTGTCCGCCCGGAAAAAGGTAAATTCCTCCCTCTCCATCACGAACACGCCTTTATCGTTCGAGCCTCCCCAGAGACGGCCCTGCGAGTCAACATACAGGCAGGTGGTATTGGAAACGCCCGTTGATGCATCGTAGCGGTAAAAATTATTCCCGTCATAGCGGACAAGTCCGCTGTAGCTTGCGATCCAGATAAATCCGTCATCGGACTGGACGATGTCATTGGCCTCGGATGTCGGGAGGCCGTTGTCTCTCATGTACAGGACAGAAGCGCGGTTCGACAGGTCCGAGATATCGATCGTCTTCTCTTCTTCCGCAGCCGTCCTGACATTCGTCAGAGGGTCTTCATTGTTCCCTTTTTCGATATCTATTGATAACTGCTCTGCGGGATACTCCGCCGCGTCCGCTTTATCGGTGTTCCCTGCCAGGGCAGAGACCGGCAGGCTGACGCCAAGGAGCAGTATCGTGAAAATGAAGCCCCGGAATACACAAGCCCATTTTTTTCGAAATATTGTATTGAATCGATCCATATGGCTTTCCTTCGTTCCTTCATTCATTCAGCCGTATCCATTTTCAGATTCAATTTTAATTTTACCTTAATTTGCAAAAAGTGTCTATGAATTCAAGTCTCGCTCGCGAGACCTGGCGCGGGATTTAAGATCAGCGTTCCGGCAGAGTAAAGTGCGAAGCACCATCCCTGCAGCGGGCGAAGCGCAATAATCCCCGGATCTCCCTTACAGTGTACGGAGTGCCCGGATCTCCTTCCGGATCACACTCCCCCGCTCCGAGAAAGCCAGCTTCTCAGAGTGTTCCACGTACTCATGCGAACCGTAAAGGCCGATGAACCCTGACGCGTACGGGTCGGCAGTGAGTTCGGAAAGGAGCAGGAGCATCTCCTGCCCTTCTCCCCAGGCCGCTTCCGCGAAGGAGAAGACTGCCGCGAGCTTTTCGCCTTCCTCCCCGGCCCTCCGGTCAAGCGCCGCGATCCGCCGTTCGAATTTCACCCGGCCGTCCTCGTAGTCTCTCATTTCGCGGAGAAATGCGGTCCGCTCCCGCTCCCTCACAGCCCGGAAGCTCTCCGGTCCGCCGAGGATCTGCTGCCGTTCAAAGGATTTCTCAGCGTCCCGAAGGACACTCCCGATCTCTTCCCCCTCCCGGACCCGGACAAGGCTCTCATAGATGAGGCCGAGGACATCGTCCTCCCGCACAATTTCCCGGAATCCCTTCGAGAGAGCACCTTTCAGCATGGCCAGGAGCCGGATCCGCTCGTCGAAGGGCGCAGCCGCCGCGCGCTCCCGGATAGACCGGTCCTCCGTCCCGCCGAGAATCCGGTCGATCTGATAATCATCGCGGTATTTCATGAACAGCCTGTAAAAGGAGAAGAAGTCTCCCGCAGTATCCGCCTCCTGCAGATACTGGCAGATGAGATCCCGGTCCGGCCGAAGGTCTGCTTCTTCCATCGCGGTGAGCATCCCCGAGAGATCCGACCAGCCGCGGGCCGTGACGAATCCGGTCCCGTCTGCGGTCCTGCGGATCCTGTAGAAACGGTCCGGCTTCTGTATGAGGTAGGCATGGATCGCGGGATGCAGACTTTTTTCCGCCATATACTGATTCCAGGCAGAAAGATCCGGTTCAATGTCCATCCTTCGGACCCGGTCCCAGGTCACGACATCGAACTCTCTCGCCGAGCGGTTATATTCGGGAGGATTTCCGGCAGCGATGAGGATCCAGCCCTTCGGAAGGCGGTGCCTTCCGAACGTCTTGAACTGAAGGAACTGCAGCATCGCGGGGACGAGCGTCTCCGAGACGCAGTTGATCTCGTCCAGGAACAGGATCCCCCGCGGGATCCCTGTCCTCTCCATGACTTCATAGACGGAGGCAATGATCTCCGACATGGTATAATCCGTCACCGTATATGCCTTCCCGCCGTATTCTCTCGTACTGATCTCGGGAAGGCCGAGGGCGCTCTGTCTTGTGTGATGCGTCATGGAATAGCTGACGAAGGACAGCTCCATCTCCTCCGCCAGCTGGGACACGACCGCCGTTTTTCCGATCCCGGGCGGTCCCATGAGGACGATCGGCCGCTGTTCCTTCTCGGGGATCAGAGGATCTCCCCATTCATTTTCCGTCAGATATATCTTCAGGGCATTTCGGATCTGTTCTTTTGCCTTCTTTATATTCACGAAAACTCCGTTCTGCCGCTTATGCGCCGGCATCTGTCTGATTCTTCATTACGTGCCGCACCGGAGGACTCTGTCCCTCAGAGGGTGAGCACCGGCCTTAAAAAATGAATCCCGGACCCGAAACGGTGATCACCGGACTTAAAAAGTTGAATTCTGATCCCGAAAGGGTAAGCACATTCTGCCCTCTAAAGCGCGGGAGCCAACCTTTTAAAGGGCGAACCGCCCCGCTGCACCTCCCGGGGATCCGGACGAAGCCCTGAGGAGAACGGCGGCGATCTCCGGTCTTTTCGCCTTTGCCGCGGCCTTCACATAATCGGGGATTTTTTCCGGTGTCAGAAGCTTCCGGCGAACCATCCCTTCGAGCGCAGATCTTCCGTTCGCCGCGAGGATCCGCTCGATCAGAAGGTCCTCGTATTCCCGGGCGTACCGGACAGCCCGCTCCTCCGCTTCGGCCGGGAACCGCTCTCCGGACGAGAAGAGCAGCAGCGTATAGAGCAGTTCCGCTGGCGGGTCGCACGCCTCCGGATCCGGGTAACCTCTTGCGACATAGCCCTCCAGAAGGCTCTCGCATCCGCCGAACGCATTCAGCCCGATCGCGGTATCCTTTCCGGGAACGCGAATACGAATAAGGTCCGCGCAGCTCCAGAAAGCATTCTCGCCCAGACTCTCCAGGTTCTCCGGAAGCGACACCTCGCAAATCCCGCTCTCCCAGAAGGCCATCTCCCCGATGACACGCAGCGAATCCGGAAAATGCACGCTCCGAAGCGCCCTGCAGCCAAGAAATGCTCCGGCCCCGATCTCCGTGATCCCCTCTCCGATGGTCACCTCAAAAAGATCCTCCCTCTCCGCAAATGCCATGGGAGCGATCCTGTCTTCATTGTTCCGCGCTTCCAAAAGAATCTTCATCCATTTCCACCCGCACAGCCCACGGAGGCACATTCGCGCGCTCCGGGACGTCACTGTCGATCACAAATACCGTCTCCCAGGGCGAAGCCTTCTTCGGATAAATTCCGTCTCCGTCCGTAAAATAAAAAATTCCCGCAAGGTCCTTCAGTTCCCCTCTGTGCACATACTCTTCGGCAAGCTCGAACACCGGCCGAAAGTCCGTCTGGCTGAAGCCCGAAAGACGAAGATCCGTCAGATATGCGTCGAGCTCGTTCCTGCTCCCGATCATGCACACATCCCGGATCCGGTCATCGCACTGTACAATACAGACCTTTGTCCCCGGCACAAAGACATCCCTTCCGCAGAGGATCTCCAAAGTCCTCCGGACGAATCGTTTTACCCGCTTCCCTTTTACGCTCCCGGACGTATCGATCGCAATGAGGAGCTCCGTGAGGTGCGGATCGTCGCTGTACTCGAGGGGTTCGATCAGTCTGACCGGCCCGTAGAGCCTTTCACTTGCCCGGTAGAGTCCTTGATCGAACTCCGTCCGGGACGGCTGCATGATCTCAGATCTCGCAAGGAAGCGGCGGAGGAAGGCGGAATAATCCGTCCCCGGCTTCTGACGGCCGCGAAGGAGCTCGAGAAAAAGAGAATTCTTATCATCTGATTCCGCCTCGGCGAGGGAGACCGTGTCCCGCCTGATCTGCTCCCAGTCTGAAAGCTCCGGGATCTCCTCTCCCGCCGTTCCGTCCTCCCGGCGGTACCACACTCCGTGCGCGTCCCTGCAGAAGAGCTCCCTGCACGAAACGAGTTCCGGTTCAGCGGGCGGATGCTCCGAAAGCCATGCGTAGACCGCCTCGGCACTCATGTAAACACCCTCACTCTGCAGCGTTCCGTAAAGTTCTCTCCGTGCCTCCGCCCTTCCGCTTTTCGGCACGGGCAGGTCGAAGGATTCGATCAGATGCTCCACCGAGATATCGCAGGCCAGATTCCAGAGCGGCCTCACGATCTGCGGCCCGACCAGGGGCTGCCGGAAGAGCATATGGAGCGTCGTGTGCAGGAGGAGCTTTACCGCGGCGTTCTCATCCTTTTCATACTGATCAATGAGATAAAAGGGGTCGTAATAGAGAAATGCTCCGTCCGACCCGAAGGATACGATCTTCGAGGAGAGCGGACGCAGTCCGAAGATCGCCTGATCGAGGTACGGAAAATGCAGGACGAGACGTCCCCTCGCCTCCGCGAGGATCTCCCCGGCGATATATTCGGCCTTTTCCAGGCGTTCCTTCTCCTTCTCCATAGAGTCTCCCTGCAGGCAATTGCAAAAGTCTGTGCTTCATAGACACCGCAGGGCCCGGTTCGTTCCCGAGCCGGACCCTGCGCAGCATACATCGATCTTTTGTCATTCCAGATATTCTCCGGCTGTCTCGAGGATCAGATCCGAGACCGGGAACGATGCGCACGGGTGGATATAATTATGTTCGATGTCCGCCCACCTGCGGCCGTCCGTCTCCTCCGGAATGAACACTTCTCCCGACACGAGCTTCGACCGGCACCAGCCGCACTCTCCGCTCCTGCACCGGCTCGGGGCCTTGATGCCCGCACGCTCGAGCGCGACCAGGACGGACTCCTCCGCTGCCGCGGGGATCTCCGTCTCCTCCGGTCCCCGGCGGACCGTGATCGTGAAGGTCTTCCCGACGCACTCCGCAGGATATCCCTCGTGATCAGCCACATGCTTTGTCACGCCCAGGATCTCACGGCGCACAAGGCGTTTCGGCAGACCGAGCTTGGGAATTTCCCTGTCGAGGAACCGGTACATGGCCTCCGGACCGCAGATAAATATGCTTGAATTATTGAGCAGGTACTTTTGGATCAGTTCCGCAGTGATGAAGCCGTGCTCAAAGCCCTCCTTCTCCTCATCCGAGAGAACGTGCACGACCTTCACCTTCGGACAGACCTTCGCGATCTCCTCGAGGTCCTCCTTAAAGAGGATCGACTCCTCGGTCCTCGAGCCGAAGAGGATCGTCAGATTGAACTTCTCGATGCCGTCCCGGATCGCCCTGGCCATGGACAGGAACGGCGTGATGCCGCTGCCGCCCGCAAGCGCGAGAACGTTATAGCCGTCCCGCAGATCTTCATAATAAAACTGTCCCTGCGGATCCGAGGCGATGATCCGATCCCCCTCATGCAGGTTCTCCAGCATATAATCCGCCGCAAATCCGCCCGGATTCGTCTTCACCGTGATGCAGTATTTTCCGTCCAGCGCCATTTTCGGCGAGGAGCTGATCGAATAAGGTCTTGTGATAAATGAGCTGCCGATCTGCATTTTCAGAGACAGATACTGTCCTGCACGGAAATACGCTGCCGGTTTTCCGTCCGTTCTCTTCAGCACGAAGGTCTTCGCCCCCGCCTCGTCGTGATCGATCACCTTCATGACCCCGAGCTCCTGAAAATCGGGGTGAAGCTCTTTTGCTTTTGTATTGATCGTAAAATTCCCGTCGACCTCTCTCGCCGGCGCGGCCTGGATCGCCTGTTCACGGACCTTGGCCATATTCTTGAATTTCAACATGTCCAGAGCGCCGACAAGTCCTACTTTAACATTCAGTGCCACGAGCTCACACCTCCTCCGTATTCAGATCTTTGATCGCGAGTTTCGCCAGCAGCTGTCCGCAGATATACGCGGAGCTGTAGCCGTCGCCGCGCGGACCGGCTGTTCCGATCGGGCGCAATCCCCTGATCGGGTAATCCTGAGAGAGCATCATCATGCGGGCCATCATGCCGTCCCAGTCACGGGTCTCGTAGCCGTAGACG
>CAMOXU010000065.1 GCA_946629525.1 uncultured Clostridia bacterium | reverse complement strand
TCCTGATTATCTGTGACAAATACTTTGCTCTTCCGGATTCCCGAGACTTCCGGATACTCCGGATCCACAGACTCCGGTGTTCACAGACTCCGGAATCCACAGACTCCTGAATCCACAGACTCCGGATTCCTGAGACTTCCGGAATTCACAGATTTTCCGGCCGTCTGCCGGGCCTTCAGCATATACTCATTATACTATACATTTTTAATCTCTGTTGCAGAATTCCCGGGATTCCTGCCGCATTCTGAACCGACAGAGGCTGTCCGGCCCCGGCTTCCTCCGCATGCTGCCAAAAGAGTAAAACACCCCCTCCGTTCAGGCCGGCTATGTGCCATCCCGGAGAGGGCATATCTCTATTTTATCAATCTGAATGCAAAGCCGGTGCTCAGGCCTCTTTCTTTACATCAAAGAAGGCTGTGAACGCTGCCAGCACCGCCGCAATGATAAGGGCTGCGATGGCGATGATCGCACTCTGCAGGTCCGCCATATTCTGGGCGTTGTTCTCAAAGGTCATGATCGCGGCGATGCCGTTAATTCTGCTGTTGACCAGAGTCAGAGCTGCCACGATAAGGCATGCAGGCGCTGCAACGGGAAGGAGATCCTTCCAGGATGCCTTTGCCTCTCCCAGCACGAGCCACAGGGCAAGCACCACAATTCCGGCTGCCGAGGCTCCGATGACCACCGGATCTTTCCCGAGTCCGGAAAAGTAAGTGGTCCCCGCGTTCATGATATAGAAGATCAGTCCTACGGCCGCTGCCACGATCGTGATGACCGTCATGGCCGATCCGAATATTGCTCTTTTCATCTCACTTTTCCTCCTTATGCGTTCCTCTTGCGAAAATACATCACTGCGCTAAGAAGCGTGATCAGGCCGAATGCGATCTCGAGTCCGATGATCAGCTTGTCATACCAGGTCTTCACAGTCTCAAGATGCGCTCCGGATACGAGACCGTCCATGGCGTTGGAGTTCGCCAGTGCGTAGTTCTGCTTCTTCATCGCATACTTAAGAGCCTTCTGAAGCTCGCTGTCCTTGCCGACCGTCTCGACGTTCCACTGAAGGTTCGGATAGTACCCGGCAACAGCGTCAAGGCTGTTGTCGCCTGTGTTGCAGGACATCGTAACGCCGTTCAGTACGGCTTCCTTGAGAGAAGCGTAGACAGGATCCATGATGAAGTCCTCGCTGATGAGGCCTCTGAATCCGAACTCACCGTGAAGAATGTTCCTGATCAGGCCTGTATGCGCATTATCCGTATAGCAGCCGACACGGTTGTAAGCGGTCATCACGCCGAGGCACTTTGCATCCTCGATGATGGACTGCTGCGCACGGATATCTCCCTCACGGGCCTTCTGCTCGGTCATGAACGGAGCTACGCCGGTACGGTTCATCTCCGTATCGTTGAAGCAGAAGTGCTTCACGGAAGCGATGACGCCGTATTCAAGCTCACCCTTGCATACTTCCGCGCCGAGGAAGGAGGACAGGACCGGATCTTCCGAATAGTACTCGAGATTTCTTGCGCAGTAGGGCAGGCGATGAAGGTTCGCGGATATACCCCAAAGGATCGCGCAGTTGGACCAGAGCGAGTAGTTTCCTACAGCCTTGCCCCACTCAAGAGCGAGATCTTTGTTGAATGTCTGTGCCACAACGACGTTATTGGCCATAATGTTGCCCATGAAACCGGCATTGGGATCATTTGCATCGATAACGCAGGGATCGCCGCTGTCCTTGTTCTTATTTGCATACTGGCCGAGCGGATAGTTCGCAAATCCCGTAGGTCCGTCGTTCTGGATCGCTTCCGGCGAGGAGATCGAGGGGATCGTCTTGGTGCTGGTTCCGCCGAAGGCTGTTCTGATCAGAGCTTCGGACAGATCCATCTGGTCGATCAGCTGATCCCATCTGGGATCGTCAAAATCCGTCACGCCCTTGAGGTCCGCCAGCGTCAGGCCGTTGTCCGCATTCCATGTCACTTCTTCGCCGTCCGTCTGGTACTGGTATACGTCATTGTCCATGATCGCCACCATCTCCTCAGTAGCGGTCAGATCTCTGTACGTCTTCGGGAATGTATTCGCCCAGTCGTTTCTCGTCAGATAAACGGCTGTGTCCGGGATCCAGTAATTGATATCCATGTCTGCCAGCTGATTTTCAACGTTCACGCCGGCCTTTGTCGTTGCAAATGTCTCGTTATCCAGCGCCGCCAGGTTCCAGACCACGACGTTCTCTGCGCTGCCTTCCGCTGTCATGCCGTCATTCACGGTCCTGCCCTGTGCAGCGAGCACGTTGTTGAGCGCTTCGTGCGCACCGTTGCCGACCGTAAAGTAGTAATCACCTGCATCCAGAATGTAATTGCCCTTGGTTCCCGCTGCGTTATCCGCGGTGGAATCCCAGCTTGCCATGTACTGCAGGTCAGCAGTGATCGTGACCGTCTCGCTCTTTCCGGGCTCAAGGATCTGTGTCTTTCCGAAGTCCAGCAGAGAGATCGCAGACTTCTCGACGCCGTGCTCGATATCATACTCTGTATACGGTACGGAGACATACAGCTGAACGGCATCCTTGCCTGCAACATCGCCTGTATTCGTGACAGTGACCGTTGCTGTCGCCGTCTTGGATGCGAGATCCACCTTCACGTCATCGATCTTCTGTTCAAATGTCGTGTAGGAAAGTCCGTATCCGAACGGATAGGTGACCTCGTTCGCATAATTCCATGCGCCGCCCGTGCTTCCGACTTCCGAGTCTGCCGCGCCCTGATCGAGAACGCAGTCTGCATAGCGGGTCTCATAATACTTGTAGCCTGTGTAAATGCTCTCCGCCTCCACGATCGCATCGTTCATGGAAATGGACGGATCCGCATTCGTCCACTGCAGATCGCCGTAGTTCTGGGCTGCCGGGCTCAGGGAATTCTTCACCGCGTACGTGTCGGTCAGATGACCGGAGGGATTTGCCGCGCCGCTCAGAATATCCGCTACGCCGTAGAATCCGTAGCTTCCGGGAGTACCGACCTCAAGGATCGCGTCGACGCCGTCATTGTCGACGATCTCCTGGATCTCCATCGGATTGCCGTTGTTCAGCAGGATGATGACCTTGCCGCCGTTCGCGGCTTTGGCATCGACTGCTGCCGCGATCAGGTTCCTCTCGTCGTCAGAAAGGCCAAGCGGATCGGTCTGGTTCAGGCCGTCAGCGGGATCCACGCCGGCCTCGCCGGGAGTGTAGTCCGCATTCTCGGAGCCTGCGCGTCCGATCGTGATGATCATCACATTGCTGTCCTTCAGACTGTCTTTCCAGCCTGCGTTCGCGCTGTCCATCTCGGCGATGGAGGGTTCCTTATCCTTGTAGACGCCGCCGACAGAGGGTGCCGTCAGGTTCATATACTCAGCCGTACCTGTCCATGTGGCGACTTCTGACTTGAAGATGCTCTTCAGTGCGTCACTGTTGTACATTTCCTTCAGCGTGGAGTTGAGTGTGAAGCCTCTTGCCTCCAGCGCACCGACAAGATCCACCGTGTCAGCGTCCGTGCCGCGATTATCTGCAGCCGTGGGGCCTAAGATCGCTCCCTTATTCGGGAAATAGCTCTGGAATCCCAGAAGGGATACCTTCGAAAGCTCCTCCGCGCCAAGCGGAAGCGCCGCGTTATTGTTCTTGAGCAGGACGCTGCCCTCCTGGCTCATTCTGATTCCGATATCCTGCATGGCCTGTACCAGCTCGGTCGTACTGGAATAGTCAGAAGAATACGTGTACAGTTCCTCCGGAGAAGCGTCTGTCTCGTTGACGATCTGTGTGCTCTGCGTTCCGATCATCTTGTCAATGTCAGTGCGGTGTGCAGTAACGACCGTCGAAGCAGTCACTGATGCGGCCAGCAGCATCGCGCCGGTGGCCGTCAGACCACGCCAGACTTTTGATTTGTTTTTGCCCATTTGGTCCTCCCTCCCTTTACATATATCGGGTCTTTCTGGATTAAAGCTGTTTCCAGTATATCATCGGCTCCGGGGCACAACTTATGATGCCGTAAATTGCATCATTCTTTGCGCAAAGTGTCCGATTTGAGAGGGCGATCCTGCATTATAATTGAGAGGAAAGATTTTGAGCTCTATAATAAGAGGGAAGCATTATTATGCGAACCGCTTTGCGAACCTCATAATCATAGTTCGGCCGAAAAATCGGCCTTTTTATCGTCAGCAGCCTTGATGCTGACGATAAGACCTGATTCCATTCCGAAGGAGCAGCTCCTATGTCCGGTCAAACAGTCCGACGCGAAAAACTGCATAGAAAAGGTTTCCGGATGACCGCTGCCGCGCTCCTTCTCTCTCTGATTCTGCTCTGTACGGGCTGCGGCGGTCCGGCTTCTTCCATACACACTTCGCCGAAGGACGGCCGAACAATACAGGTCGTCATCGAAGACAACCCCCAGATACGGACAGAAGCCTCCGTCCTGTCCGCCGCAGCGGGATCCGATCTGCAGTTTCTGATCACCCCGGCGGACCGCTGTACCGTCCTGGGAACAGACTATCCGAACTGCTCCCTGACCGAGACGGAGGACGGACAGTATCTCTGTACCCTTCACAGTGTCTCTTACGATACGGTGGTCTCCGTTCTCACGGAGGAGAATCCCTACACGATCCGGTATGACGCAAACGGCGGACATACCGTCTCTTCAGGCGGTCCGGACGGATCTGCGGCGGAGTTCTCCTATCCGGCCGCTCACCTGCGCGTGAACACCGAACAGGGCACCGCCCTGTTCGAGCGGGAGAACTGTATTCTGACCGGGTGGAACACCGAATCCGACGGGAGCGGTCAGCACATCGGTCTGGGCAGCCGCATCGCGATGGAGAGGGACAGTATTCTCACCCTCTACGCCGAGTGGTCTCCATGCAATGCCGCATCCGACTTTCTCTATACGGCCGGACCAAATTCCGTTACGATCACAGGCTTCAAACACTCCGCGGAAGATACCTCCCTTTCAGAAGAGATCGTGATCCCTTCCCGGATCGACGGTCTCCCCGTCACCGTGATACAGGAGGGCGCTTTTCGGGATATCGCATGCAGCCGGGTAGTCCTTCCGCCGACGATCAGGGCGGTGTCGGTGCGTGCCTTCGAGAACTGTACTCTCTGCGAGCTGGTCCTTTTTGACGCGGTCTCGGAGATCACGGATCACGCATTTTCCGGCTGCGGGAACTTCCGGACGATCCGCATCAACGCCTGCGTTCCTCCGGTCTGGAGCGGAAGCTATTATGACACCTTTCCGGACAAATGTGACCGGCTCAGAAGTCTTGCGGACGACTCAAAAATCGTGCTCTTCGGAGGCTCCTCCGTCCGGTTCGGGTACGACAGTGCCTTTCTGGACGATGCCTTCCCGGATCATGAAGTCGTAAATATGGGCGTATTTGCCTATACGAACGCCCTTCCGCAGCTCGATCTGATCCGCAGATATATGAAGGAGGGCGACATCCTGCTTCACTCTCCGGAGTTCGACGCCGCAAAAAGACAGTTCTGCACGACCAATGCATTCGACGATAAATTCTTCAACATGATCGAAGCAGACTATGACCTCCTGGCAGAGCTCGACTGCAGAGAGTATAAAGGTGTTCTCAGTGCCTTCACGACCTTTCAGAAGGTAAGGAGCGGCATGGAGGCGAAGTCCTATACAGTCAGCGCGGCGGATCTTGACGAGGACGGGCAGCCGGTCAGCTCTCCCTCCTACAATGCATATGGCGACTACATCGTATATCGTCCGAATGCGTCGGACGACGCGCCAATCTATGATCTTCCGGTGAATTACACGGTCGCGGCATTTCCAAAAGAGACCTATATCGACCCTCTGAATACGGTTTACGACAGATTTGCCGCGGACGGGATCCGCGTGCTCTTTACCTACGCTCCGCGGAACATTGCCGCTCTTTCCGACGAGAGCGACGACGCTGCCCTGGCAGAGCTCGACGCCTGGCTCGGCGAGACGCTGCACGCCGAAGTGATCTCGGACATTTCCGATTCTCTCTATCCGGGCAGATATCTTTTCGGTACGGACAATCATCTGACAACTGACGGCGTTCATATACGTTCGGAAAGGATCCGCCGGGATCTTCTGGAGGTGCTTGAGGATGAAAAATAGTTCCCGCGTCTTTACCGTTCTGCTGCTGATCCTCATGGCCGGTTTTGCAGTGCTTTTTCCTGCGGCCCTTTTTCTGGGCCTTTCTTATGATGCGATCACCGCAGTACTTCTTATCCTGCTTGTGATTTCGCTTACTGCACTGCACTTCGATGAAAAGACCGGGAAAGGAGGGGAATCGTGAATTTTACTTCTCCTCTCTTCCTGATCGGGTTTCCGCTGGTCCTTGCCATTTACAGGAAAATGCCGGGAAGACCGCACTCTCTCTTCTCCCGCCAGACTTTTCTCCTTCTGGCGAGCTGGATGTTCTATATGGGAGGCAGCCTTCGATGCTTTCCGCTGCTCCTTCTGGTCACCCTGGTCACTTTCCTTTTCGGGATCCTGATTGAAAATGCCCGCACTGCGAAGAACGGACACGCTAAAGTGTTCCTCTCTCTGGTGCTTGTCATCGTATTTACGATCCTGTTCTTTTTCAAGTATTTCGGGTTCCTGCAGGATACTCTCTTTCAGCTGATCGGTGTGCAGGGCCGCGGGATCAGGCTGCCGCTGCCTGCGGGAATTTCATTTTACACTTTCCAGTCGATCTCCTACTGTCTTGACGTGTACCGCGGAAGACGGAAGGCGGAACGCAGCTTCAGGGATTTTGCTCTCTTTGTATCCTTTTTCCCGCAGCTCGTGGCCGGTCCGATAGAGAGGGCCGACGATCTTCTGCCGCAGCTTACGACCTGCCCCCTGCCGACGGAATCCGACACGCGGGCCGGGGCTTTTTATCTGCTGCGCGGATTCTTTAAGAAGATCGTGATCGCTGACTTTGTTTCTTTATACGTGACCGCGCTCTTTGACGCGGACCGGTACAGCGGCCCTCTCACGGTCCTTGCCGGAATACTGTTCGGATTCCAGATCTATGCGGATTTTTCCGGCTACTCGGATATCGCGCTGGGCGCTGCGAGGCTTCTCGGAATCCGTCTGCATATCAATTTCGACAGTCCGTATCTGGCTGACAGTATCCGGGACTTCTGGCGTCGATGGCACATCACGCTCACGTCCTGGTTCACGGATTATGTGTATATTCCGCTGGGCGGGAGCCGGCGGGGAACGGCGGTACACGTGCGGAACGTGCTGATCGTATTCCTTCTGAGCGGATTCTGGCACGGGGCGGACTGGCACTTTGCGGCCTGGGGGCTTTATCACGGAATTCTGCTCTCCTGCAGTATACTGTTCATGAGATCGGATAAGGCAGGTCCCGGCAGAACTCTGTCCGGTGCATCCGGAAATATCTTCGGTCGGGCAGCTTCAGCACCCGCTTCCGGGGAACTCTCCGGTCCGGCTGAGAAACTCACCGGTCAGGAAGCTTCGGCACCCGCTTCCGGTCCTCTCTCCGGGCAGAACTCTGCAGAAACCGGGGCAGCTTCATCCGCCTTACCGGGTGCGATCCGGATCCTGCGCATCTCCCTGACTTTCCTTGCAACGAGCCTCGGCTGGATCCTTTTCCGGGCCTCCTCCGTACGGCAGGCAGTTTCCATGTACGCCGGGCTGGGCCGGGGCTGGACAGACCCTGATTTGCTGCGGGCTGCATTTACGGCAGCAGGAGCGCCGCTCGGTCCCGCATCGCTTGTGAGGATCGCGCTGATCCCTGTCCTCCTCATTCTCGTAAGAGAAATTCCCGCCGGGCGGGCATCCGGAAAGGAGCGGGACGGAGTCGGTCTTCCCGACATCATCGCTTTCCTCATGACATGTGCAATCCTCGTCTCATGGCTTGGCAATCTCGCCGGAGGCACAGGAAACGACTTTATTTACTTCCAGTTCTGATAAAGCAGCACGGAAATGACTTTGTCTGCTTCCGGTTCTGAAAAAGCAGCACGTAAATGACTTTATCTGCTTCCGGTTCTGAATTAAACAGCACAGGAAATGACTTTATCTGCTTCCGGTTCTGAGAAAGGCTGTCTATGAAACGAAAATTTTTTCTTCTACTCTTTTTTCCGGCACTGCTTCTGCCGCTCATCTTTATGGGTGTCTGCGCAGCGGTTCTGCCGGCAAAATACGACGCTACCTATATGGGCGAGCTCAGGTACAAATACGAACGGCTGTCCTCCGCGGAGGGCAAAAAAATCGTTCTGATCGGAGGAAGTGCCGCAGCATTCGGTGTGGACAGTCAGCTCATTGAGCAGGAGTTCCCGGAACACGTAGTAGTGAATTTCGGCATGTACGCAGCGCTCGGAAGCCGGATGATGCTGGATCTGGCGCTCTCAAACATCGGCAAGGGAGACATCGTGATCTTCCTGCCGGAGATCAATGAGCAGACTCTGTCGGATTTCACAGACGGCACCTGTGCCCTGCAGGGGCTCGACGGCGCGTGGCCGCTGCTTGCAGAGATCCGGCCGGATCTTTATCCATCACTCATCGGAGCCATGCCCTCTTTCGCCATGGAAAAGCTGCACTATGAACTGGACGGAGCGGCTCCGGTCCC
The DNA here is from genome assembly GCA_946629525.1 of uncultured Clostridia bacterium. Taxonomy (GTDB): domain Bacteria; phylum Bacillota; class Clostridia; order Lachnospirales; family Lachnospiraceae; genus Chordicoccus. Next base: position 6,136 of record CAMOXU010000065.1, on the reverse strand, counting down.
CGGCGAGCTCTACCGCCGCGATTCCTTCAATGAATACGGGGATATGGACAGTCCGATCATTTCCCGGAACATCATGCCGGAGGAGTATGACCCTGATCTTCCCGTTATCTTTTCCGATGATCTGCCCACGGAGGAATTCACCGCCTATCTCAACGACTATGCCCGCAAGGTGCATGCGCGCGGTGCCTCCCTCTACTATCATCTCTGCCCGGTGAACGAAATGTCTGCCGCGGGGGCTGCGGATCCGTCAGACAGCGGACAGAGCACCGGACCGTACTCATCCGCAAGGCGGTCCGCCCGGGATTTCTATGCACATCTCGATCTGGTCCTCGATTTTCCTCTTCTCGGGGATCCCGGGGATTCCGTGATGGAAGCCGGATGGTTCTATGACACCAACTTCCACCTGAACAGAGCAGGAAGAACGGTCTTCACAAGGCAGCTGGTGCGCGACCTGAAGGCTGCACTCGGCGACACGACCCCCACAGAGATCGATGTGCCCGTGATGCCCAGAACACTGGCATTTCTGCAGATGTCCGACGACGAGGATACGGTCCTTCGGCGGTCAGTTTATGCCGGCAACACGGAGATCACTGAGATCACGATTCCCGGGACAGTCCGCCGTATCGAGGACGGTGCGTTCGACGGCTGCACGTCCCTTGAAACCATCATCATCAATGCGGAAGATCCCTCGCAGATCCTCGTAGGAAGACATCTCTTAGACGGCACAGACGCGGATCTCCTCGTACCTGCAGAAGCCCTCTCCGCCTACCGCACGGATTACCGTTTCTCTCAGTATGCGGACAGGATCCGGGCGCGCAGGACCTGAAACGAAAAAAGGGCTGTCGCATCAGACGGAGTCGCCACTATATATGGCAGATATTTACAAATGACATCTGTCATATATAGTGGTGATTTGTCTTACTGCGACAGCCCCTTTATTTGCAATCACCGGCTGGACCGGCTCACATATATCGTCACTGCCTGTTCGCGGCAGCTGCCTTCTCCTGATTTTCCCGGATCTTCTTCTGATCCTCTGCAGCATACTTCTCGACATCCATCCTCCACAGAAGGATGATGGATATGACGAAGGAGACCATGTCCATTGCCAGATATACGAAGATCAGGACATTCTCAGCAGCCGCAGGCTGCTTTGCAAGCGACGCATCGTAGCCGGTCGCGCCGAGCAGACCGCTGACAATTCCGACTGCCAGGCCCAGAAGTCCGACCATGATGGAGCCGTAAATCGACATCGTGAAGCCGTCGCTCCTGAATCCGTTCTTCGCCTCGAGATGGTCGAGAACATCCGAGACAACTGCCAGCATGACATACTGGGCAGGAATGATGCCGACTGCCTTGAGTACAACGCCGGTGCAGACCATCACGAAATTGTGTACGCTTAAGAATGCGACGATGCCGCCCAGCACGGAGAATGCCAGTCCGATCACGATCGCGCGCTTTTTGCCCAGCTTATTGGCAAGAGGCCATGCGATGACCATTCCGACTGCAGACGGAAGACCGCCGATCAGACCCAGCGTGCTCATCAGGGCTCCGGAAGAACTCTCGGGATCTGCTGAGGAAAGCACACTGTCGAACATCCAGCGAACGTAGAAGCTCATGGATGTGTTCTTGACAAGCTGGCCCATCTGGAAGAAGAGCACGAAGAGAATGACCATCCACCAGTACTTATCCTGTGTGCAGGCCTTCACATGCGTCTTCATGGGAATGGCTTCCGCTGCCTGCGGGAGATTCATGGTCTCCTCTGTGATCCTCTCTCTGGTGAAGAAATACTCAAGGATGATGCCGAACGCCGTGACCAGCGCAAAGACGATCGAGAGCACTCTCCAGTGGGAGTAGGATGCCTGAACATCCAGTGAAGTCCCGTTGTAAGAGAACATATAGCTCTGCAGCAGGATCGGGACCACGATGCTGGCACCGACACCGGCCGCCGCCACCATGGACGCATTGGACATAGTCGCCAGAAGACCTCTCTTGTCGGTATCTCTTGTGGACAGGGAGACCATCGAGCTGTGCGCCGTGTAGTAGCATGGATAGGCGATGGAATAGTACAGGTTATAGCTTACCGCGATCCAGATCATCTGCAGCGGCGAGCCGTTGTTGGGTGACGTGAACATCATGATGATGGCCGCCGCCATGAGCGGGATCGAAGCGAACAGATACGGACGTGCTTTTCCCGCCGTAGTCTTTGTATTGTCGATCCACTTTCCCACCATCAGATTTCCGAGTACGACGAATACAACGGAAACGATCGGAAGAAGCGCTGCGAATGCCCCTGCCCCGAATTTGGTCCAGCCCAGTACATCTGCATAGTATCTGGTCAGGTAAGCGCCAAAGATCGAGTTTGCGAGCATCGCGCAGAACGGTGCCAGAAAATATCCAAGAGCGATCTCCTTGATTTTTACCTCATCACTCCGGATCCTGGTCCTGAAGGCCGGCTGCTCTACTGTACTTTTCAAAAAGCTCATAGTATCCCCTCCATGATCGGTTTACATTTTTTGACGGAAACTTCCCGCTTCCGGATCCCCGGACACTCTTTTACCTGTGCATGCGGGAAGCTTTCGCCCAATGCTATAGTACTACATTTGGAGACGTGCAGTGCGCCGGGGACGTAAACGGTAAAAAAACCGGCGTGAACGAACGGATTTGTACAGGCCAGCCGCTCAGGTCGGGAACAGTATGCTCAGAAGGAACCACCCGTCTTCCGTCCTGATGGTAACGGTCCCGTCATACTTCTCCACTGTCCTTCTGATACTCTTTACGCCGTATCCGTGATAATCCCGGTTATTCTTGGTGGTGATCAGATCCTCCCCATCGAAGCGCACCTCTCCCGCATAGCGGTTCTCTATTTTTACCAGGATAAATCCCATCTGCTCGCAGATCACGACGCGGATCAGACGTTCATTTTCATCCGCCACGCCTGCGGCTCCTCTGATCGCGTTGTCGAGGGCATTTCCAAAGAGCGCGCTCATATCCATGATGCTCATAAAATCAAGCAGCGTGCCGTCCGCCACCACGTTCATGGAGATCTGCTGGTTCTGGCAGACGAGGCTCTTGGCAGTCAGGATCGTATCCAGCACTTTATTGCCTGTCTTGTTCTCGGCCTCGTACTGCCGGATCTCGTCCTCTATCTGTGTCAGATACCCGTATCTTTCTTCATCGCCGAGCTCATAGCGGAGTGCGGAGATCTGATGCTTCAGGTCATGATACTTCTGGTTGATCAGATCGATACTCTCCTGCGAGATCTGGTAATTGTTGTACTGCATCTGCAGCAGCTGCTGCTCGATTTCGGCCTCTGCTCTTGCGCTGGCCTCGACGATAAGATTGTGATACAGGAGCAGTATGATCACCCCGCCAAAGTCAGCGAGTGCCCGCATGATGAAAATCTCGTTGCTGAAGCGCATGGAAAAGGGCGTGTCGGCCACTCCGAAGCTGATATTGGAGAAAAGATACGTGCTGGCCGCGATCGCCAGTGCCCCCAGGACATCCCTTCTGCCGGGGTTGAGAAGATGTGCATCCTTCTCCTGCCGCTTCTCCGTTATATATGCGATGCCGAAAACAACAGCATACACGCCTGCCGTCAGGAGGCACATCCGCTGCAGTGAAGGTCTGTCTCTCAGCCGTCCGACGCTGTAATAATATAAGAGCCATGCCAGTGAAGTCGCCAGCTCACCCAGCATGAACGCTCTTACACCGTAGTAGATGATCTTGCCGGGCGGCATATCGCACATCAGGCACATGAACAGATAGATCATGCCGATCTCGACCGCCACGAACAGAAAATACAGGCAGACCGGCGGATGATCCGTCAGTATCATAAAGCCGCAGATCAGGACAAAAAAGAGCGCTGCCAGAAGACAACGCTGCCAGCCGGCAGTCCGTTTAGGCAGGAACCGGCAGAAGATCATGGACGAGATCCAGTATGCGATCGCATATAAGATCCCGGGAGTATGCGCAAGTTCTGTATACATCGTAAGTCCCTCTTATGTCACTCCGTCCAGATAAACATGTATGGCCTCCTGAAGAGGCTTCTTTCTTGAACGGCTCACCGGAAGTACATGCTGTCCGACGGTCACGTCATTTTTATTATATCCTGTCACCTTCGCGAGATTAATGAGGCATCCCTTATTGCACTTAAAGAAGTGATGCGGAGTCAGTTCACTCTCGACCTCGCGGATCGTTCCCCGTGTCTCGATCACTTCATTTCCCACGTGGTAGAACAGATCATGATCGATCACTTCTACGTAGCAGATGGAATTGATCCCGATCCTTCGGGCACCGCCTTTAACGGGGATCGTGATATAAAAATCATCCATGCGCCGCGCCCTGATCTTCGAGATCGCGCGCCTGATCGACTCGGAAAACGCATAGTAACTCAGCGGTTTTAAGATGTAGTCCAGCGCCCCGACCTTATATCCCTTTATGGCATACTGGGGAGCATTGGTGATAAATATAATCGTGACCTCCTGATCCACCTTCCTGATCTCCTCGGCTGCCGTCATCCCGTCCACAAAGGGCATCTCGATATCCATAAGGATCAGATCATAATCGCTCTGATAATTGTCCGTGATGCTGTCCCCGTCCGCAAACTCCGTGATTTCAAAAGAAACACCGTTCTCGGAAGCGAACCTGAGGAGCAGCTGTCTTATCTCCGTGCGGGTATGTAATTCATCTTCTGCGATCGCCACTCTCATAACAAAAACCACTCACCTTTCAATCATGCCTGAGCAGGCCGCTCTTAACTATGTATTGGATGAAATTATGTGAATAATTTATTATAGCACTTCGGGGTACCATTTAAATATAAATTATCGGGAGAACCCGGAGGTTCTCCCGATAACCTGTTTTCTCAGTATTCTGTGAAAAGCTTAAATACCTTTCGCCTGACCGGTGATCCCGGAACGATTTCTGCAGTACATGAAAATCACAGGACTTCCCCGTTCGTCTCGATCACTTTCTTATACCAGTCAAAGGATTCCTTCTTCTCGCGTGTCAGATCTCCTGTCCCGTCATCGAACTTGTTGACGTAGATGAACCCGTATCTCTTCGCCATCTCGCCGGTCGATGCGGACACAAGGTCGATGCAGCCCCAGGGCGTGTAGCCCATGAGATCCACTCCGTCCTTTACTGCCTCCTTCATCTGCTCGATATGTTTGCGCAGATAATCGATGCGGTATGTATCGTGCACGATGCCGTCCTCGCCCTTCTCGTCGTAGGCGCCCAGGCCGTTCTCCACGACCATCAGCGGAATGCGGTAGCGGTCGTAGATCTCGTTCAGCGTGTACCGAAGGCCCTTGGGATCGATCTGCCAGCCCCAGTCGGAAGCTTCCAGATAAGGATTTTTGACTCCTGCCGCAATATTTCCGTCAGTGCCCTCCGCATTGGGATCCACCGTGATGCAGTTGGACATATAGTAGCTGAACGTATAAAAATCAACGGTGCCCTCTTTGAGGATCTCGAGATCGCCCTCTTCCATTTTCACGGAAATGCCTTTTCTCTCCCAGAGCCTCTTTGCATACGCGGGATACTCGCCGCGCACCATGACATCGGAGCAGTACCAGTTCATCTCCCTCATCTGCTCCTGATTCCTGATGATATCGTCCGGATTGCAGGTCAGCGGATAGGTGGTGATGAAGCAGATCATGTTGCCCATCTTATACTCCGGATAGTGCTCGTGCGCGTATTTTACGACCTTCGCGCTTGCCAGGAACTGGTGATGCAGCGCCTGATATCTCTCCTGCGGCTTGTCCGGAACTTCATTGATCGGTCCCTCGAAGCCCCTGAAAGTACCTGTGGACAGGATCGTGCCCAGAGGCATGGTGCCCGCATTGATCTCGTTGAAGGTGAGCCAGTATTTGACCTTGCCCTGATATCTCTCAAAGATCACATGGCAGTATCTCTCGAACAGCCCGATCAGCTCGCGGCCTTCCCAGCCGTTATACTTCTCCACCAGCGCATACGGGAGCTCATAGTGGGAGATCGTGACCAGCGGCTCGATGCCGTGCTTCCTGCAGCAGTCGAAGACCTTGTCATAGAAGAGGAGGCCCTTCTCATTGGGCTCCTCCTCCATGCCCGTGGGGAAGATGCGCGTCCAGTTGATGGAAGTGCGGAAGCACTTGAA
>CAMOXU010000064.1 GCA_946629525.1 uncultured Clostridia bacterium | reverse complement strand
GTCGGGCCCGAAATCGTTTCCATGGCGCTGGCGGATGCCGGCACACAGAATATTGCAGACTGCATCGTCATAGGAGATAAGGCGGTCATGGAGAAGGCAATCGCCATCACCGGCGTACCGATCCGGATCAATACGGTGAAGGAACCCGAAGAGGGAGACTACCGACCGGGCATCATGAACCTGATCGATCTCGCCAATATTGACCAGTCGGTCTTCGAATATGGAAAAGTGCAGGCGATGTGCGGAAGGGCTGCATATGCCTATATCGCAAAGAGCATAGAACTTGCGATGGACGGCAGGGCGGCGGCAGTCGCGACGACGCCCATCAACAAGGAGTCGCTGCACGCGGCGGAAGTTCCCTTTATCGGACATACCGAGATCTTCGGTGCGCTGACAGGGACCAAGGACCCGCTCACCATGTTCGAGACCAATGGACTGCGTGTCTTTTTCCTGACCCGCCACCTCTCCCTGAGGGATATGCTGGATCAGATCACAAAGGAAAATATCATCGCCTGCGCCCAGGAGTGTATTCAGGCGCTCGAGCGCCTCGGAGTGACGGACGGGACGATGGCGGTCGCCGGGCTGAACCCGCACTGCGGAGAGCACGGACTCTTCGGCTGGGAGGAGGTCAATGAGATCGCACCCGCGGTGGAGGAGCTGCAGAGGATGGGGTACAACGTGACAGGGCCGGTCGGCGCGGATTCGGTGTTCCATCAGGCGGCGACAGGGAAATACACCAGTGTCCTGTCCCTCTACCACGATCAGGGACATATCGCGACGAAGACGCTGGACTTCGACAGGACGATCTCCATCACGAACGGGATGCCGATCCTTCGAACGAGCGTGGACCACGGGACGGCATTTGATATCGCCGGAAAGGGAATCGTCCGTCCGGTCAGCATGATCGAGGCAATAAGGCTGGCGGCCAAATATGCACCGAATTTCAGGAACGGACAGGTCCGGGGCTGAGCTCATTTTCATGAATGGAAAGCGTGGGCATTCGTGATGAGGGGCTGCCGGTGCAGGAATTGACAGGGACTAACCCCGTTGCTATACTTTAGAATGCCCGCAGTGATGCGGCAGTGCTCGAGAGGGCACGGGAGGGATACACGAAAGCGTAAAGCGGTTGGCCTACACTCTCCGAAAGGAGGTGGAGCTTATGCCTATTACTCTGACATTTCATGTGTTCGGATTAACCGTCACAGTGAGAATTAAGACGAAAAGCAACAACCGCCACTCTGGCCAGTGACGGTTGTTTAACAATAACTAATAATCTGGTCTGAGGTCAACCGCTTATCGCTGTATCCCTCTTTCAGATATCATTATAAAGAAGACAGTCAGCCCTGTCAAGGCAGTGGAGGCGTGAAGGCCTTTTGCCTCCTTTCCGGTGTCGATAACAGGCTGGAGTCGCCGAATGGCTGCATAGGAACAGGCTGACAGATACATGGCTGAGCCGGAACAGCAAACGAAGAGGGAACAGATATGGCAATCAATGATGTGGAACACTGCGAACATACCGAAATACACGCCGATCTTGTCGAGGCGGCAAGAGCGCATATGCCTGCGGAGGACGAGCTCTACGATCTTGCGGAGCTCTTCAAGGTCTTCGGAGATTCGACGCGCATCCGCATCCTCTTCGCGCTTTTTGAAAATGAAATCTGCGTCTGCGATCTTGCTGAGCTTCTCAACATGACGCAGTCAGCGATCTCTCACCAGCTTCGGATCCTGAAGAACGCAAGGCTTGTCAAGAGCCGGCGCGAGGGGAAACAGGTCTTCTATGTGCTGGCGGACGACCATGTGCGGACGATCATCGACCAGGGACTTGATCATATTGAGGAGTGAGGAGACGTACAGTCCATATTTCTGAAAATATTCAGGGGATACTATTGACAATCCGGCGCATAGTGATAGAATGATATCAAACATATGAATAATTGTTCATATGTTTGATGCGGCAAATTGAGCCGGCTGGAGAAGTACCAAAAAGATTCAAAGAGAATCAAGGGATAAAATCACAAAAAGCGGGGAATAAACACATGAAAAAGACGTACAAGATCGATGTCGACTGCGCAAACTGCGCCAACAAGATGGAAGAAGCAACGAAGAAGACAAAGGGTGTCAAGGACGCGAGCGTCAATTTCATGGCTTTGAAGATGAAAGTCGAATTTGAAGATGGCGTTGATGTCGATGCCGTTATGCAGGACGTGATCAAGAACTGCAAGGTCGTCGAGGACGATTGCGAGATCTTCCTGTAAAGAGAAGCACGAGCCGCTGGAGGAGAGATCCGCAGCGGCTTCTTTTTTAGTAATTTAGGGTTGAATAATAAAGAGGACACTGAATAAAGGAACAAAATCATGACGAAAAAGCAGAAGAATCTTCTCATCCGTGTCATCGCCGCGGGTATTCTGATGGCGGTGATCGCATTTTTGCCGCTGGATAATTATCCGGTCATCCGCTTCCTGCTCTTCCTGATCCCGTACCTGACGGTCGGTTACGACATCCTTCGCAAGGCCTTCAAGGGGATCCTGAACAGGCAGGTCTTCGACGAGCATTTTCTGATGGCGGTGGCGACGATCGGTGCGATGGCGCTCGGCGAGTACACCGAGGGCGTCGCCGTTATGTGGTTCTATCAGATCGGTGAGCTCTTCCAGAGCTACGCGGTCGGAAAAAGCCGCCGGTCAATCTCCGACCTTATGGATATCCGGCCGGATTACGCGAATATTGAGACCGAAGACGGAAAGATCGAGAAAGTGGATCCCGACGACGTCGAAGTCGGGACCATCATTGTCATAGAGCCCGGTGAGAAAGTGCCGATCGACGGCGTTGTCCGGGAGGGAAAGACGACCCTCAACACCGCGGCGCTCACCGGCGAGAGCATTCCGCAGGACGTTGCCCCCGGCGATGAGGTCATCAGCGGATGCATCAATATGTCCGGCGTGATCCGCGTGGAGACGACGAGGGAGTTCGACGAGTCGACAGCCTCGAAGATCCTTGATCTGGTGGAAAATGCCAGCTCCCGCAAATCCCGCTCGGAACAGTTCATCACGAAGTTCGCGCGCATTTACACGCCGGCAGTCTGCTACAGCGCGCTCGCGCTGGCAGTTCTTCCCCCGCTCGTCCGCCTTCTCATGGGGATGGACCCGACGTGGGGGAGCTGGATCTACCGGGCGCTGACATTTCTTGTCATCAGCTGTCCGTGCGCGATCGTGGTCTCCATCCCGCTCAGCTTTTTCGGCGGGATCGGCGGTGCAAGCAGCCAGGGCATACTGATCAAGGGCTCCAACTATATGGAGACGCTCTCGCAGGTGCGGACGGTAGCATTTGACAAGACAGGAACGATCACAAAAGGAAATTTCTCCGTGACCGGCGTGCATCACAGCACGATGATCAACGATACGCTTCTCGAGCTCGCGGCCCTCGCCGAGAGCCACTCCTCCCACCCGATCAGCCGGAGCCTGAAGCTGGCGCACGGGAAGGAACTCGATCTCGGGCGCGTGGAGGACGTACAGGAGATCAGCGGATCGGGCGTCATCGCGGTGGTCGACGGACATAATGTCGCTGCCGGAAATCTCAACATGATGCGCCATGTCGGTGTGACCGGCCGTGACTGCCACAGCGCGGGCACGATCGTGCATGTGGCGGTGGATGGGAAGTATGCGGGACATATTGTCATTTCCGATGAAATGAAGGACACTTCCCGGGAGGCCATGCAGGCCCTGAAAGCAGCCGGCGTGAAGAAGACGGTCATGCTGACCGGTGACAAGGAGTCGGTTGCGAAGGCTGTCGCGGAAATGGTCGGAATCGATGAGTATCATGCAGGTCTGCTTCCGGCAGATAAGGTGCGGATCGTGGAGGAAATGCTGCAGGCGGAGGGAGAGAAGGAAAAGCTTGCCTTCGTCGGCGACGGCATCAACGACGCGCCGGTCCTCTCCAGAGCGGACATCGGCATCGCGATGGGCGCGCTCGGCTCGGACGCTGCGATCGAGGCTGCGGATGTCGTTCTCATGGACGACGATCCGAGAAAGATCGCCAAGGCCATCCGGATCGCAAGAAAGTGCATCCGGATCGTCTACGAGAATATTTATTTTGCCATCGGCGTGAAGCTTGCCTGCCTGCTGCTCGGCGCACTCGGGATCGCGGATATGTGGCTTGCAATCTTCGCGGACGTGGGCGTGATGGTGCTGTGTGTGCTGAACGCGATTCGCTGCCTGGCGGTGAAGCGGGTGTAATCTTCGACACAGAATTCTCGCGCCGGAGATTAATGCCACTGGCTGAAATGCAGCCGTTCAACTGGGAAAAGTACTCCGTGTTCTGCGTGGTGCGGCAGGAGTGCTGAGGCGTTCCCCGTAAAGATGCATGAGAGATAAAGTCCCGGAGGGAATATCCTTCCGGGACTTTTGTATGGGAAGGAAGCCGGCTGCGGCATTTTCCTGCATGGGTCAACTGGCTGTTGACAGCCGGGGACATAAACGGTACGCTGAGGACACAGAATTTCGGTCCCCTGCGGGAGAAAAGACGCCGGGATGCTCCGAATTTCAGAGCAATAGAAGGGGAGACCCGGGTAATCAGGAGGATTCTTATGAGCAGAATTGCAACCGTCACACGAACCACAAAAGAGACGGATATAAAGGTGACGATCAACCTTGACGGCAGCGGCCAGTGCCGGATCGATTCGGGCATCGGGTTTTTTGACCATATGCTGAACGGGTTCGCGCGCCATGGTCTCTTTGATCTGGAGCTCACATGCAGGGGCGATCTTGAGGTCGATTCGCACCACACGATCGAGGACTGCGGCATCGTGCTCGGCGAAGCCATCCGGCAGGCGGTGGGGGATAAGAAGGCGATCCGGCGGTTCGGGTCGTTCATTTTACCGATGGATGAGACACTCGTCCTCTGCGCGGTGGACCTTTCCGGAAGACCATATCTGAATTACGATGTAAAGTTTACGGTCCCGAAGCTCGGTGAGATGGATACGGAGATGGTCAGGGAGTTCTTCTATGCCGTCTCTTACTCCGCAGCGATGGATCTGCACATGAAGGAGCTCGACGGCCTGAATAACCACCATATTGCCGAGGCCTGCTTCAAGGCTTTCGGGAAGGCGCTTGATGAGGCGACCTCCTATGATCCGCGGCTTGGAGATGCGGTGTGGTCGACGAAGGGAAGCCTGTAAAAATTCTGGAAGTTTCGATAAGATATAACGACGGATATGTGAGGAACATTTTTATTATTATAGAGGTAGTATGGTTATGCCGGAATTAAGTCGCTTTGGGGGAATGGTTATTTATATGCTTTTTCATGATATAGGGCAGCACAATAAACCGCATGTTCATGTTTATTATGGTGAGTATGAAGCTGCAATAGCAATTGATGGAGAACTATTGGCAGGTTCACTTCCACACAAGCAGCTGAAAATTGTGGCGGGGTGGCTTGCGTTTCATGAAGAAGAAGCATATAAAGCATGGAATCTTGCAGTAAGAGGCGAGCATTTTGATAAAATTCCGCCTATGAAATGAGGGGATGAGAATGTATATTTTAAATGATATATGTTACGCAGGTGAAATGCAGGACGGTATCAAAGTCACAGATGCTAAACCTTTGCAGGGCGGCATGATGCTTGTAACATTCTCGACTGGTGAGAAACGACTGTTTGATACTACATTATTGGAGGGCTCCGCATTTGCACCGCTTGCGGATGAAAAGATATTCAGAAATCCAGTACTGTTTCATGGTGTCATTACATGGAATAACGGGGAAATAGATATCGCTCCGGAAAAGGTTTATCGGGACAGCTACGCATATGAAAGTATGGTTATTTAGAAAAGAAAAATAACGTCAAATTCAGATAATTAAAAAAAGCCCCATCCGGCTCCGCATAATCGTACATTCTCCTTTGGGCAGCAGGCATTTGAAATTATGCCTGCCTGACAGGAGAACGTACGGCGGGAGCCGGATGGGGCTTTTTTCGTGGAAGTTCCGATGACTTTCTCATGAGAAAAAGAATTATACTTCACTGCTGCTTATTTCTTTTTCGCTTCTGACTTTGCTGCTTTCTTACAGTGTTCTGTTTACTCAAGGTGCTCTGCTTTCCAGGGACAGATTTCTGCCATGCCGGCGGGGGCGGCACCGGAATCGAGTCGATATCGATCGCCTCAATTTCTTCCTCTAGCTGCCTGCGCACCCGTGCGCGTCTGCGCTTCGACTCCTCCGCCTTCTTTTTGCGCACCCGCTGCACGTGCACAGCTGTGAGGCCGAGCGATGCGAGGAGCAGGAGGAGGATGACCAGAAGGATCTTTACGACGACGCTTCCGACAGATTTTCCGCCCTTGGCAACCGGCTTCGCGAAGAATTTCGGAATTCCCGCGAAGAAGGCGCCCACTGCGCGGAGGCCTCTCATGATCAGGCCGCCGATTCCTGCGAAAAGACCGCCGACGGCCGCGAACGCGCCTTTGATCAGCTGTCCGATCGATGAGAATACGCTTCCCAGTCCTGCGAGGAATCCGCCTCCGGCCTTTTTGGAGGATTCTTCCTTCTCTGAATCCGTCCCGGAAGCGTCTGTATGCTCACCGGATCCATCGCCGTTTTCACTCGCATCACTGCCGGAAGCCTGGGCCGGCTTCGTGATCTCCTGCGGTTCCTCCGTGGGCGTCGGAACAGGCGTCGGCTTGACCGCGAACGTGACGTCTACTGTATGGTTTTCCTGAATATTTTCAATGACATAGCGGTCCGGATATTCGGCAAGGTCGATCTCCTCCCCGTCGACGAAGACGGAGGCAGTCTCATATCCCTCGTTCGGAATATAGTTGACCGCGTAGCCCGTGCCGCGCAGAACCTGGGCAGACCCTTCCGTGACGGATCCGCCGGTATCTTCCATGATAGCTGCAAGTGCACTGGCTTCGTATTCGTCAGAGCCGGCAAGACCGCTCTTCACAGAGGGTGTTTTCGCCTGATTAGTCTTCTCCTTCCCGGCCAGTGCGTCCGCCGGCTTCACGACCTCGGTCGTCACCGTTCCGCCGGATACTGCCGATGCCTTCGTGAGATCGGTCTTCTTCCCGTCAGATGCTGCCGATGTTTTTGCGAGATCGGCTTTCATGGTCTCCCCGTTGTAGGGGAGATCTTCATTTTCCGGATCGGACATGGACTCTGCATCGACTGTCTGCGTCGTCACCTCGACGGTGAAGTAGTAGGGCATGACAGTGCGGTAGAAATACACATGCATGCTCCCGTCGTAGCCTGTCGCAGTGACCGGCATGAGGAATACGCCCGGCTCCAGCTCGCAGATGCTCTCCGGCTCGTAGTGCTGGGCGCCCAGATCGCCCGGATTGAAGTAGGCGCTCTGAATGATCCCGCGGCGGGAAATGGAGAAAATGTTGACGTATTCTCCGATCCCCATCCCGAAGGTCAGGGGGGAAATCAGCAGATAATCCCCGTCCACGCAGAAATCCTGATAATTTACCCCGGGAGAGGTGCTCGTCGGTCCGAAATCGTCGATGACCTGGAAATTCGAGTCGAGCCGCTTTATGCTGTAGCCCCCGGAATCGTTGGTGATGATCATATATTCATCGGATTCCTCGAGGTACTCGATACCCAGAATGTTGTATCCGTCCGCTATTTTGATGGAATTTTTAAAGGAGAGGGTGTCGGGATCCATGACGAAGATGCAGCCGGCATTTTCAGGTCTCAGCGACGTGTAGAGTGCGACATAGATCTCGCCCGTGCGCGGATTGTAGGTCATGCCGTTGCCGTGCTCCCAGTCGAAATCCTGTACGCGCTTTGCGAGGGCGTACTGCTCGACGGCATTTCCGTACTCGTCGTAGGGGTACTTGTAATAGGCGGAGACGGTGTCCGGCTGGTTGGGATCCTCGGTGGTATTCTCGATCGTAATGATGTAGTAGTCGGTGCAGCAGATCGACTGGATGACGCCGTGCGCGGACTGGATGCTGTCGTCGAAGACGACCTCCCACTGCATGTTGTTGAAGGCGTCATCTCCGGTGATTTCTGCGCGGACATCCACCGCGGAAATGCACACAAAAAGAACGACTGCCAGAAGTAAGGCAGTCGCGCGGTAAAATCCTTTTGAAAATGAAAGAAATCCGCCCCTCAAATCCAAGGCCGTGCTCCCCTTATATGTCAGCCTGTCCATCCGCAAAAATGTGAAAGCAAATAACAGGCGTCCCGTTCCCCTTGTGTACGAACCGTATGATATGTTCGCAGATCATCTTTCCGCAGTACATCAAAGCTCCCCAGCTCATGCGAAAAGCCCGGCAGATGCCGGTTCCTGAAACATTGTACACTAATATAAGAAAAAATGCGACAGGATTTTATTTTGTGATCCGGATAATTTTACGATAAAGCAGGGCGGTTGTCAGCGATTCGGATTTTTGGTATTCTGAATTTTGGCATTTGTCAACTGCCGCGCACCTGAAGGTACGTGGCTTGCGGCTTCCCTGCAGTTTACTGCAATGAACGCGGGTTAAGCAATCAGCTCAGATTACCTATGATGGAAGCTCAGCTTACTCATGACGGAGGTCTCGGGCATCCTGTGCTTTATGGTGAAAACATGGCTCTTGATTATTATATTCAGTCCGGCGGAAAACGTCTCCGCTGCGGCTTTACCACCGGCACCTGCGCGGCGCTCGCTGCGGCCGGCGCCGCGACAGGTCTCCTGACCGGAGTCCTCCCGGATCACATGTCGCTCATGACACCTGCCGGGATCATGGTCGAGGTCCCGCTCGTCCGGGTGAGAGAAGGCGATTCTTCCGTGTGCGGCGTACGCAAGGATGCGGGCGATGACCGGGATGCGACCGACGGAATCCTGATCGTCGCGGAGGCGGCTTATGGGGAAAAAGGATTGTCCGATGCTGCGGATGGCGCACCGAACACCGCAGAGACATTCTGTGGGGAAGGCTCATCCGGCACCGCAGAGGCAGCTTATGGCACAGAAAGCGCATCGAACGTCGCAGAGACAACTTATCGAGAAGACAGCCAGTCAGACAATACGGATACTTTCAATGAAATCACGGTTCTGATCGAAGGCGGCCCCGGCGTCGGACGCGTCACAAAGCCTGGCCTTGACCAGCCGGTCGGCGCGGCGGCGATCAACAGCACGCCCCGCAGGATGATCACCGATGCGGTGCGGAAGGTATGCGAAGCGTCCGGGTATGAGGGGACGATCCGTATCTGCATCTCCGTGCCGGATGGGGAGAGGATCGCCGCGAAGACCTTCAACGGACACCTCGGGATCGAGGGCGGAATCTCGATCCTCGGCACATCGGGAATTGTGAAGCCGATGAGCATGCAGGCATATATCGACGCGATGAATGTTGAGATCCGTCAGCAGGCGGCGCTCGGAAAGACGAGGCTCATCCTTACGCCGGGAAATTACGGGAAGAACTTTCTGCAGGAGATGAGAGGAAAGTCAGTGTCCGTGTCTGGCTTGCAAAATGCAAATTCCGAAAACAAGGGTTTGGAGAGTGCAGGTCCGGAAAGTGCAGGTTCGGAAAGCGCAGATCCGGAAAGCTCAGGTCCTGAAAGTATAGGCCTTTGGAGTACAGATTCCGGGAAAGGAAAGCTCCATGGCATGGAAGCGATGCTTCAGGATCCTTCTGTTTCCGTAGTCATGTGCTCCAACTTTATCGGCGACGCGCTGGACTCCGTCGGAATGCACGGCTTTTGTGAGGTGCTTCTTGTTGGCCACATCGGCAAAATGGTGAAGCTCGCCGGCGGGATCATGAATACCCACAGCATGTACGCGGACTGCCGGGCGGACTTGTTCTGTGCCCATGCGGCGATCTGCGGTGCCCGGACGGAAGTCTGCCGGGAACTCATGTCCGCCGCGACGACGGATGCCTGTCTCGGGATCCTTGAAAGGGAAGGGCTCCGGGAGACGGTCATGGAGTCTCTTATGACGGCGATCTGCAGCCACATTTCCGGGCGGGTCTCCGGGAAGTATCGGATCCATGTACTGGTGTTTTCCAATGTCTACGGGATCCTCGGATTCCGCACGGTGTAAAGCCTTGCATGGTGATTCCGGCACGGTGATTCCGGCACGGTGGTTCCGGTACGATCATTCCTGTATGGGGATCCCTTACGCGGCAGCCCACGACGCAGGATTGGGGCGGTCCTTCACATGCAGATACAATGATGAACATCCCCCGTGCGGTGAGGCAGCTTCTATGTATGTGGTACTTACGCTGCTTCGCTTCATAGATTCGTTTTTTATATGCAGCCACAGGGGCGAAGGCGTTTTTTCGTGAGCGCTTGACACGATAAAATCCTGCGATACAATGAATGAAGCGCGCAAAAAACAAGGAGGCATCCATGATCTCAATCGTCGGAGCAGGTCCCGGAGCACCTGACCTTATAACTGTCCGCGGAGCGGAACGGCTCAGGACCGCCGACACGGTCATCTACGCCGGGAGTCTTGTAAATCCCGCGCTTCTCGGCCTCTGCGGCGAACATTGTTCCATCTATAACAGTGCGGAGATGACTCTCGAGGAAGTCATGGAGATCATGCGGCGCGATCACGGATCCGGCCGCAATATAGTCCGGCTGCATACCGGAGATCCGAGCATTTTCGGTGCGATCCGTGAGCAGATCGATATTTTGAAAAATGAAAACATTCCCTTCGAACTCATCCCCGGTGTCTCGAGCTTCTGCGGGGCGGCGGCCTCGCTGCAGGCGGAGTATACGCTGCCGGGGGTAAGCCAGACGGTGATCATCACACGCATGGCCGGGCGCACGCCTGTGCCGGAGCGGGAAAATCTCGCATCGCTCGCGTCTCACGGCGCGACGATGGCCATTTTTCTGTCGGCAGGCATGCTCGCTGAAGTCTCGGAGGCGCTTCTTCTCGGTGCCTACACGGAGGAGACCCCGGCAGCGATCGTTTATAAGGCGACCTGGCCGGAAGAAAAGATCGTACACTGTACGGTGGGAACGCTTCGGGAGGCAGGGAAGGCCGGCGGCATTTCCAAAACAGCACTGATCCTTGTCGGGGATTTTCTGGGGGATTCTTATGAGAGGAGCCGGCTGTATGATCCCGGGTTCGAGACGGGATACAGGAAGGCGCACAGATAACAGGAGACAGGCGTTAAGAGACATGATCCAGATCATTTCATTTACAGATAAAGGGCAGCGCCTTGCAGAGAAAATTGCGGATATCCTGGACGGGCAGGCCGTCCGCTGCGGCGCGGAGCATCCGCTTGCAGAGTGGACCCGGAGTTTTTTTGCAAAAGGAAATGCCCTCGTCTACGTCGGAGCCGCAGGTATCGCCGTCCGGGCGATCGCTCCTTTCGTAAAGGACAAGGCTGCTGATCCGGCAGTCATCGTGGTCGATGAGACCGGAAAATTCGTCATCCCGATCCTGAGCGGTCATCTCGGAGGAGCGAACGTGCTTGCCTCGCGGATCGCCGACGAGATCGGCGCGGAAGCCGTGATCACCACAGCGACCGACCGCAACAATGTGTTTTCTGTGGACGACTGGGCCAGAGCGCAGAGCATGCGTGTGGAAAACGTTCCGCTGATCAAAAAGATCTCCTCATGTATACTGTCCGGCGGTACGATCCGCGTGGAGAGCAAATTCCCGATCGCGGGGGATGTACCGGAGCACGTTGAGTACGTGAAGCTGCCGAGGACCGGAAGGACGACGGGACAGGGACCGGAGAAAGCATCTCCGGATCAAAAGATGTTTCCGTCTGATCCGAGTAAACTCCTTTCAGCGGGTCGAACCGGAATTTCATCCGGTACGGAAGAGACCCGTTCGGCGGATCAGACCGGGTTTCCGTCCGGTGCGGGAGATAATCTCTCGGCAGGAGATGCTTCGCACCCCAATGTCTTCATCAGCGTGCGTACGGACATCTGCAGTCCTGCACACACGCTGCACCTGATTCCCCGTGCTGTCTATGCCGGGATCGGATGCCGCCGCGGGACAACGGCAGATCAGATCGCCAATGCCGTATATGCAGCCCTCGGCACATTGGACCTTCATCCGTCTGCCCTCGCCGGGATCGCGACGATCGATCTCAAGAAGGACGAGCAGGGACTCCTTGAATTCTGCAGAGAGCAGGAGCTTCCGCTGATGGTCTTTCCGGCCGCGGATCTCGCTGCCGCAGCGGGGGATTTTTCTGCGTCGGAATTCGTGTCGGAAGTCACGGGAGTCGACAACGTCTGTGAGCGCAGTGCGGTGCTTGCGAGCGGAGGGGTTCTCATTTTGCGGAAAATGGTGAAGGACGGCGTGACGTGCGCCCTCGCGTTCCGTGAGCCGGAGCTTACCTGGGGCCGCGGATGAGTTGCAGACAGCCGGAATACGGATGTTAAAAAGAAATTTTCCAAAGCTGCAGAAGAACCGCCTGCGGACGAATATTCCGCAATCAGGTCTCTGATATTGATTTAAAAGGTGCCTCACACTTTCCGCGGCGCGGCAGGAGCACTGAGGCATTCCTGAAACGAGGAAGATTGTTCTCTGACGCAGAGGATTTGTGAAGTAAGACATGATGATTGAACGTGCAGAGGGAATACCAGCGGGGAAGTTTTATGAGCGTACTTTATGTTGCAGGCATCGGACCGGGATCCGATGCCTTTCTTACAACAGAAGCCCGGATGACCATTGAGCGTGCGGACGTTATCTGCGGGTACACGGTCTACGTCGACCTGATCCGGGATCGGTATCCGAACCGGGAGTTCATCACTACGCCGATGCGGCAGGAAATCAGGCGCTGCCGTATGGCCATGGAGGCCGCTTCATGCGGCAGGACAGTCGCCATGGTCTGCAGCGGGGATGCGGGAATCTACGGTATGGCCGGTCCGCTGCTTGAAATGAGTCCGGAGTACCCGGACGTCGATATTCAGATCATTCCGGGAATCACGGCGGCTGTATCCGGCGCGGCGGTCCTCGGGGCTCCAATCATGAATGATTTCTGCGTGATCTCCCTCTCTGACCTTCTCACTCCATGGCCGGTCATAGAGAAGAGGCTTCGGGCAGCAGCGGCGGCGGACTTCTGTGTCTGCATATATAATCCGATGTCGAAAAAAAGGCCGGGACATCTGGCACGGGCCTGCGAGATCCTCATGGAGGAAAAGCCCGCCGATACCGTCTGCGGTTGGGTCCGCAATATCGGAAGGGCTGGGCAGAAATCTGAACTTCTGACACTTAGGGAGCTCGCCGGCGCGCAGCTCGACATGTTCACTACGGTGTTCGTCGGATGCAGTGAGACGCGCGTTATAAACGGCAGGATGGTGACGGTCAGAGGATACTGAGTTAAGATATACCATGCTCCTTCCGAAACTCCCCGATCGTGGCCAGCCCCGCCTCTGAGACCGGCTGGATCCATTTCCCGGAATAGAGCCTTCTCTGCATGATCACATACCGGATGATCTCGTCCGAGTACACGAAGAGGAACACGACCCGGAAGGGAGCGTGGAACACAAAATGTGACGTATAGACCAGCGGGATCACCATGAGGAACATGAAGGTGATCTCCATGACGCTTCCGAAAGCCGGGTCACCGCCGGCGCGGAAGATATCATTCTGCTGCCAGTTCCCCATGCGGATCACTGCGATCAGGCAGTAGTAGCCGCAGAGGAATGTGCAGATCGAAAAGGATTCTCCCGAAAGCCCCATTGCCGTAAAGAGCGGGCCGTGC
Source organism: uncultured Clostridia bacterium (assembly GCA_946629525.1). GTDB lineage: Bacteria > Bacillota > Clostridia > Lachnospirales > Lachnospiraceae > Chordicoccus. Next base: position 1,441 of record CAMOXU010000064.1, on the reverse strand, counting down.
AGCGTCATCACCGTGAGACCGGCTGCGGCGATGATCGCGCTCGTTAAGTAGACGATCCGGAAGGCTTTCCGGTAGGCGTCCTCATGGTTTCCGGCGCCGACTTCATTTCCTATGATGATGGCGGCAGCGCTCGAGAACCCTGCGAAAAATGAAATAATCACTCCCTCTACCGTCCGATACACCGCCACCGCGGCGATGGCGGGCGCGCTCTGTCTTCCCAGCACGATGTTGATGAGCATCGTCGAGATCCCCATGGCGATCTCATTCATGAGGATCGGGAAGCATTTTCTGAAATATTCTCTTATAAATCCCCATTCAAAATGAAAAATCCTGCCGAATTCAAAGAGGTAGGGTACCTTTCCGCAGATACCGTAAATGGCGATGATGGCCAGATTGACGGTCTGCGCGATCACGGTGCCCCAGGCGGCACCGACGGCACCCATTTTCGGAGCGCCGAGTGCGCCGAAGATCAGGATATAGTTGCATATGCAGTTCGCGCAGACGGACGCGAAACCGGCGTAGAGCGGAACCCGGACTCTCTGCGTGGAACGGAGCAGTGTGTTCATGGCGACAGTGATGCACTGAAGTATATAGGCCATGCCTGCGACCCGCAGATAACGGATGCCGATCTCCTGAATGACCTCCTTGTCAGTGTAGAGGGACAGGACCGCTTTCGGCGCGGTGACCGCCAGGATCGAGAAGAGAACGCCGACGATCGTGCAGAGGGTCAGCGTGATTCCGTACGCTTTTCGAAGACCATTCTCATCTTTTGCGCCCCAGTATTGAGACATAAAAAGTGTTCCCCCGCCGATGAAGCCCCAGTAGGAGCTGAACATCAGGCTGGAGAACTGCGCGCAGAGGCCGACGGCTCCGACCGTGTTCTCGCCGAGCCTGCCCAGCATTACGGTGTCCACCATGCTGCCGGTGGTCATGAGCAGGTTCTGGAGGGCGACGGGCACGGCGATGCGTGCGACATTTCGCAAAAATACAGGGTAGTTGAAGGAGGTGCGTACTGCCATGAATATTTTGTCCTTTATGATCGGGTAGTCAATAACTGAAACTTCCCACTTCAGGATTCCTGGTCACCACTGCATCTGTGCATGCGGGAAGTTTTAGTCAGTAAGTCATAGGATTATACCATATCCTTTTTACTCTGTCTTTATACGGGAGGTTCTTTTACGCATTCCGACTGCTGTTTTTTTGTCAGCGTATATGGTTCCCCGATTCTGCTTATACTGTGAGTTGGGACGGTCCGCCCTTCTAAAGTATGTACCCCACGGGAAGAGCCGGGGTGAAATCTGCGGCAGCTCAGGAGTCCGTCAATCCATGGAATGTCTTGCGGCTCCCCGTAAAAGTTGCTATATTATATAATTGCATGCATCTGGAATATTAAATATAACTTTCCCAACCAGTGAGACTATATAAAAGCCTATAGTTTTCA
>CAMOXU010000063.1 GCA_946629525.1 uncultured Clostridia bacterium | reverse complement strand
GGATCCCGGAGCGGATGCGGACTGGCGCGAGCGGACGAGCCGGACGAATGATAAAAGCGGGAAGTTCGAGCCGGAAAGGGATGGCCGGAATGCCGCGGACGGGCGCGGCGTCAGGTATACGAGCAGCTATGACCGCTACCGGTTCGAGACGCCGGCGGATCACGGGCCGGCAGGCGCGCCGGATCCCCGCTATTCCGGCGGCAGGAAAGAGCCCTCTTCCGGGAAGAAGAAAAACCTGGGATGGATCATTGCAGGAATCGCGGCGGGCGTGCTCGCAGCAGCGATCCTTCTGTTCTTCGGCGTACGGGCGCTCCTCACAAGTGCGGTGAGCACTGCGCGGAATACTCCCGCGGCAGGTGTCGAAGCAGGGCAGGAGCCGGGTGCTCCGGCAGGACCGGCGGCAGAGGCGGAAGCTCCTGAGAAAGAGCCGGAGATCGCGAACGGCAATCAGGACCGGGCGGCGGATAATCCGCAGACCGCAGGAAGAGCCGATACCGAGACATCTGAACGGAGCGGGGACATGACGGTCCCGGAAGTCGTTCAGATGTGTCTGCCCTCCATGGTCGCGATCACGAACACAACGGTCGAGGAGTACAGAGATTATTTCGGCGGGACCCGGACGTATGAGAATGTCAGCGCCGGATCCGGCATCATCATCGGCGGGACAGAGACAGAGCTTCTCATCGCGACGAACAATCACGTCATCGAGAACTCCACGGACATTACGGTCACGTTCATCGATGATTCGGTATGTTCCGGAACGATCAAGGGACAGGCGAGCGACGAGGATCTCGCGATCATCAGCGTAAACCTTGCCGATATATCCGCCGAGACAAGAGAGCAGATCGCCATTGTCGCGCTCGGCAATTCGGATGAGCTTCAGGTCGGCGAGACGGTCGTCGCGATCGGCAACGCGCTGGGCTACGGACAGTCGGTATCGAGAGGTGTCGTGAGCGCGATGAACCGTGAAGTCACCGTGGACGGTGTTACCCACACCCTCATCCAGACGGACGCTTCCATCAACCCCGGCAATTCCGGCGGCGCTCTGCTGAATCTCCGCGGTGAGCTCATCGGGATCAATGAAGTCAAATATGTGAATACAGAGGTCGAGGGGATCGGATATGCGATCCCGATCAATCTTGCGGAGCCGATCCTCACGAATCTGGGCACCCGTGTTCAGAGGGAGAAAGTCAGCGAGGAGAATCGCGCGTATATCGGCATCAAGTGTGTCGGCGTGAACAGCGAATATGTCCAGTACGGATATCCGGCAGGAGTCTATGTGAGTGAAGTGACACCGGGCGGCCCCGCAGACCAGGCGGGACTTCGCACCGGGGATATCATCACCGCGATCGACGGAGTTCCGGTTTCGACGACGGACCAGCTGCTGGACAATCTCGAGTACTATGCAGCCGGCGAGACAATCGACTTCTCCGTGAGCCGTCAGGGCGAGCAGATCGGATCCTTCCAGACGACCAAGATACCGGTCACGCTTGGAAAGAGAAGCGAATCGGGGCTCGACGATCCTGCGGCAGGGAACGGGACAGCGGCTCCGGAGGAGAACTCCGGAAATGAAGGCCGTGACGACCGCGGCTTCCCGACGATGCCTGAATAAGGAGGATCAGAACGTATCCATAAGTAAAGGCTGCCGCCTGAAACGGCAGTCTTTTTCTTATATCACTTGTTGGATGGATTTGTTCGCTGTACAATTATTCCAGGAATCCCGTTCGGGACCACTGAAACAATGAAAGAGGAAGTATATGTCAGATAAAACAGAAGATACGAAGCTGGAGATCGAAGAGTCTTTGAAGGAAAATGAAAAAAAGAAGCAGGAGAAGTACTGCTCCGTGTGCCACAGGCCGGAATCCGTCACAGGGCCCCTTGTGACTCTGGGCGACATGTCTGTCTGCAATGACTGCATGCAGAAGAGCATGGATTATATGAAAAATTCCAATTTTGACCTGGGCTCGCTCTTTAAAGGTCTCTCGAATTTCCCGAATATTTCCTTCCTGAATTTCGGAGGGGAGGAGGCTCCGCGGAGGGAGCCGAAAGCGAGGAAGGAGGAGGAACCGCATTTCGAGATGAAGGACATCCTCCCGCCGCACAAGATCAAGAAGCAGCTCGATGAGTACGTCATCGGGCAGGAGCGCGCGAAGAAGATCATTTCCGTCGGTGTCTACAATCACTATAAGAGAGTCATCGGCGAGCAGCGGCTTCTTGCGGAGGCGGAAAAAGGCGGCGGCGCGGATCCGAATGCACCGGCGCCTGTCGAGATCCAGAAATCCAATATGCTCATGATCGGCCCCACCGGAAGCGGAAAGACTTACCTTGTCCAGACACTGGCAAGGCTGCTGGACGTACCGCTCGCGATCACGGACGCGACGTCCCTGACGGAGGCCGGGTATATAGGGGACGATATCGAGAGCGTCGTCTCCAAGCTGCTCGCCGCAGCGGACAATGACGTCGAGAGGGCTGAGCACGGGATCATCTTCGTCGATGAGATCGACAAGATCGCGAAGAAAAAGAATACGAATCAGAGAGATGTCAGCGGGGAGGCGGTCCAGCAGGGCATGCTGAAGCTCCTGGAAGGCGCGGAGATCGAGGTCCCTGTCGGCGCGACCAGCAAGAACGCGATGGTGCCGCTGAAGACGGTCAACACGAAGAATATTCTGTTCATCTGCGGAGGTGCTTTCCCCGATCTAGAGACGATCGTGAAGGAGAGGCTGACGAAGAGAAGCTCGATCGGATTCCACGCGGAGCTCAGGGACAAATATGACAACGATCCCGACATTCTCTCGAAGGTGACCGTGGAGGATCTCCGGAAGTTCGGCATGATCCCTGAGTTCCTCGGCCGTCTGCCGATCATTTTCTCGCTGGAGAGCCTGACGGAGGATATGCTCGTCCGGATCCTTCACGAGCCGAAGAACGCGATCCTGTCCCAGTATGAGGCCCTTCTTGCGATGGACGAGGTCAGGCTGACCTTCGAGGACGACGCCCTGCATGCGATCGCGGAGAAGGCGGTAAAGCAGGATACGGGGGCGAGAGCCCTGCGCTCGATCATTGAGGAGTTCATGCTGGACATCATGTATGAGATCCCGAAGGATGACAATATCGGGGAAGTCATTATCACCGGAGACTATATACGCGGAACGGGCGGCCCGCGCATCCTTATGCGCACCTGAAAGAGTGCTGAAATTTGAGGGCGTTCGACAAAGGAATAAAAATCGTGTATCATGGAATAAGATACAGAAAGTGAACAGGAGGAACAGACCATGTCAGATGATTTTTTCGGTGATTTAGGAAAATCCATTTCACGCGTTACACAGAAAGCGGTGAACCGTACCGGAGACCTCTTTGAGACTACGAAGATCAACGCGCAGATTTCCGGCGAACGCCGCGAGATCGAAAAGCTGTATGCGAAGATCGGGGCGATCATTTACAGGAAGATCGCGAACGGCACGATGGAAGCCGATGAGGACATCGCGCAGATCGTTGACGACATCCGCGCGCATGCGGGCCAGCTGGCGTCACGCAGGAGAGCACTGGCAGGCGTAAAGAGAATGCGGGTCTGCCCGGCCTGCGGCGAGCTGATCGCCTCGGACGTTGCGTTCTGCCCGAAGTGCGGTACTCCGGTCGTTGTTGACTCACCGGTCATTCCGGAAGATGGGGAAGAAGAGGACGACGATTACACGGAAACGGAGGAATAAATGAACTGGCTTTTCTTTTCGACGATCCTTTATAAAATCGATGATATCCTGAAGAGAAAGGCGGAGGGAAAGCTTGAGGCAGGAGGGGAACCGATCGACTGTCTCGACGGGAAAGTACGCCTTCAGAGGGTCCGGAACAAGGGGATAGCCGGCGGGAAGCTCAGTGACCGGGAGGAGGATGTCCGCACTCTGACGACGCTTGCCTTTGCAGGGCTCCTTCTGCGGTTCCTCGCGGAGCTGCCGAAGAAAGGACACTCTGCAAAGAAGCTCGCTCTGGCCATGACGACCGGAGGGGCGGCAGGCAATATGGCGGACCGGTGGAAGCGCGGAAGCGTCACCGATTTCATCAGTATTCCCGTCGGAGGCCTTCGGAAGTTCGTCTTTAATCCCGCTGATATTTTCATCGGGATCGGCGGTCTGATCGCGGCCCTGGACGCATTTTTCAGCAAAGAATAAAGATTCATGAAAATAACAGAGAATAAAATGTATTTATACGCGACGGCATTCTTCTCCGGAATGTCCGTCATGGCGGTCGAAATGGGGGCGAGCAGGCTGCTCACCCCGTACTTTTCCTCCTCCCAGGTGATCTGGACGGTGATCATCGGCATCATCATGATCGCGATGGCGATCGGGAACGTCTGGGGCGGCAGGGCTGCGGACAGGAATCCGGATGCCGTGCATCTCTATCGGCGCATCCTGCTCGCAGCAGTCTGGATCGCGGTCATTCCCCTTGTCGGGCGCTATGTGATCCTCGGCGTGACCTACGTCGTCGTGCGGTTCATATCGGGAAACTATCTCGTTTGGGCCTCTTTCGGAGCCTGCCTTGTGCTCTTTGTATTTCCGCTCATGCTGCTCGGAACGGTCACCCCTTCCCTCATCAAGTACGCGACGGGAAATCTGACCGACAATGGGAAGACGGTGGGGACCATAGAGGCGTGCGGGACGATCGGAAGTATTCTCGGAACATTCCTCCCGACCTTCATAACAATCCCGAATTTCGGGACGGCAGCGACGTTCTACATCTTTGCGGCGATCCTTGCGATCCTCGCCTTCCTGTATTTCCTGAGCGCGGGAAAGGGTGCGGCGAAAGGCGGCATTGCGGCGGGAATCATCATCGCTCTTCTTTTTGTCCCTTTTGACTACAGCTTCGCCTTCTGGGAGAAGGATCTTGTTTATGAAGGCGAGTCGATCTACAACTATCTGCGGGTCCGTGAAGATCCGGAGAGCGTGATTCTCTCGACGAATGTCCTCGAGGGCGTCCAGTCGATCTATAAGAAGAGCGGCGGGCTGACCGGAATGTATTATGACTACGCGCTGGCTGCCCCGCTGATGCTGGACACGGAAAATGAAGAACCGGAGCTCCTCATTCTCGGAATGGGGACCGGTACCTACGCAAAGCAGTGCAGGAGCTATTTTCCGGAGATCGTGTCCGAGGGCGTGGAGATCGATCAGAAGATCGTGGACCTGTCGCGAAAGTATTTTGATCTTCCGGAGGATATCCCGGTGGAGGTCGGAGACGGGAGAGCATATCTCCGGAATGCCGGGACCTATGATGTGATCATGGTCGATGCCTACCAGGACATCACGATCCCGTTCCATATGTCCACCACGGAGTTCTTCGGGATGGTGAAAGAGCATCTGCGCCCGGGCGGCGTCATGGTGGTGAACATGAACATGATGGCGGACCAGGAGGGCGGGATCAATGACTATCTGATCGATACGATCTGCAGCGTCTTCCCGGAGGTCCTTACCGTCACAGTGGGAAACAACACGAACCAGGAGCTTTTTGCCGGAACGGAGAGCGGGCTTCGGGAGAGGCTGGCCAAAAGGATCTCGGAGATGAAGGAGGACGATCCTCTGAGATATCAGATGGAGACCGTGGAGAAAAAACTCGTTGCGGAAGAGGGCGGAAAGTATATTCTGACAGACGATAAGGCACCTGTCGAGCTTTTGGGAATGCAGGCGCTCGACAGTCTGATCTCCGGCACCCTCGAAGCGTACGGCGGGATCGATAATCTTCTGTGAGAGATCCCGGCGAAGGGCAGTATGGAGACCCGCGGAGAATACATTCACATTTGAACGAGGGGTAAATGGAGGATGGCAGATTCTATGGACGACAGAACGATTTACAGAAGGTCAGGAAAGCAGGCGGAGCATGAAGGCGCACGCATCCTTGTCGCGGAGGACAGTCCGCTGCACAGGGCGCTGATCAGGATCCAGCTCACGATGGCGGGATATGTGGTCGAGGAGGTCTACAACGGGATCGAGGCGGTCAGCCGGATAGAGAACTCCGCGCCCGGATACTATGATGCGGTCATCATGGATGTCTACATGCCCGTGATCGACGGGATCGAGGCGACTAAGAGGATACGGGCCCTCAGGGACCCGGTCAGGGCATCCGTGCCGATCACGGCACTCTCCTCCGATTCCGCGGAGTCGGAGAAGGAGCTTGCGCTGCTTGCCGGCATGGATGAGTATCTTGTGAAGCCTCCGGATCAGGATGTCCTGGTCGATGCGATCGAGCTGATCATAAAAAAACATGAAGACGGACGGGCTTGAAAAGAGACTTCGGCATGTTCATTATGCCGAAGTCTTTCTGTTCTTTCAGGGATCCGGGTTGTCATAATATCCGAATTCCCGGCGGATGAAGGACGCTTTGTTGGGAATTATGTTGAAAAAAACGCTAAGTTTTCTATATACAGAAAATGAAAGTTGTATTATAATGATTGCAGTAGTCAGAGTATTCTGACCGAACTTTTAAGTCTCATCGATAAGGTGTTACACGCAGCTTCCGCGCAGGAAGAACTATTATAAGAAAGGTGGTAGACTTGAAATGGGCAAATTAACTATCGTTGATGTAATCGGACGTGAGATCATAGACTCTCGCGGAAATCCCACAGTTGAGGCAGAAGTTGTCCTTGAGTGCGGCGTTGTCGGCAGAGGAGCTGCTCCGTCCGGCGCTTCCACAGGCCAGTTCGAAGCCTGTGAGCTTCGCGACGATGACAAGACAAAGTTCGGCGGCAAGGGTGTTTCCAAGGCTGTCGCTCATGTAAACAAGGAGATCAAAGAGGCTGTCTGCGGTCTGTCCGCTGCCAACATCTACGAAGTAGATGCTGCTATGATCAAAGCTGACGGAACAGAGAATAAGAGCAATCTCGGCGCAAACGCTATCCTTGCTGTTTCTATCGCTGCCTGCCAGGCTGCTGCAAAGGCAGAAGGCATCCCGCTGTATCGTTTCCTCGGCGGCCTTCAGGGCACAAAGCTTCCGCTCCCGATGATGAACATCCTGAACGGCGGCGCACATGCTTCCAACACTGTTGATACACAGGAATTCATGATCATGCCGGCCGGCGCTCCGACATTCCGTGAAGGACTTCGCTGGTGCACAGAGGTCTTCCATGCTCTTCAGAAGCTTCTGAAGTCCGAAGGCCAGACAACAGCTGTCGGCGATGAAGGCGGCTTCGCTCCGAACCTTGTGGACGACGATGACACGATCGCTCACATCATCAAGGCTATCGAGAACGCAGGCTATGAGCCGGGCAAGGATTTCGTTATCGCTATGGACGCAGCTTCCTCTGAGTGGAAGTCCGAGAAGGGCATTGGCTTCTACAAGCAGCCGAAGTCCGGCAAGGAATTCACATCCACAGAGCTGATCGACCATTGGGAAGCTCTTATCGACAAGTATCCGATCTACTCCATCGAGGATGGTCTTGATGAAGAAGACTGGGATGGCTGGGTAGAGATGACAAAGAGACTCGGCGGCAAGTGCCAGCTCGTCGGCGACGACCTCTTCGTTACCAACGTCAAGAGACTGCAGAAGGGCATCGAGCTCAAGGCAGGCAACTCCATCCTGATCAAGCTGAACCAGATCGGTTCCGTTTCCGAGACGATCGAAGCGATCAAGCTCGCTCATAAGAACAATATGACAGCGATCGTTTCCCACAGATCCGGTGAGACAGAAGACGTTGCAATCGCTGACCTCGCTGTCGCTCTGAACTCCTGCCAGATCAAGACAGGTGCTCCGTCCAGATCCGAGCGCGTTGCGAAGTACAATCAGCTTCTCCGCATCGAGGAGGAGCTTGGCGTAGCAGCTGTATTCCCGGGCAAGAAGGCTTTCAATTACACAAAGTAATTTAATTTGCTTGCGTATGCGGGCCCCGGCATCTGCCGGGGCCTTTTTCGTCTCATAGGAAATTCCTCCGGATTTCCTATGAGACAAAAAGCACTCCGTGCAGGATGCGCACTCGCACGCACGGAAGATACCGCTGCGCGGTCGTGCTCGGCGCACAAAGCAGTCAAGCCCCTCAAGAGTGAGGGGCAGGGGAGTTGATGCAGGCCTGCCTGCTTTGTTCTGCAGCAGGAAACTTCATTCCCTGCTGTACAAGAACGCACCGCGAGGATGCGGCCGGCGCGCATCTCCTTCCTCCTTCGTCCGGTGCAGGTGCTGAAAGCATAAATTGACAGCATTTTTGCATACTGATATAATAGCTGAGTATATGTCCGCGTGCACGGATGCGATTCCTGGTCTTTTGTACTGTGGATTTTTTCAACAAATCGGGGAGAGCCTGAACTGAGAGACCAGAGTCTTCAAGGATACTTACGCTTTTGGGAGAACTGAATGAAATTACTTTCTGTGGTCGTGCCCTGTTACAATGAGGAGGCGGCACTGCCGTATTTTTATGAGGCGATCAGGAAGGTCGCCGATGATTTTGCCGCGAGGGACGTGGAATTTGAATTCCGCTTCGTGAACGACGGCTCAAAGGACGGGACGCTCAAGGTCCTGAAGGATCTCCGCAAGAAGGATGAGAGGGTGCATTACATTTCCTTTTCCAGGAATTTCGGCAAGGAGGCTGCTCTCTATGCGGGACTTTCCGCGGCAAAGGGGGATTACGTCACTCTGATGGATGCCGACCTGCAGGATCCGCCTGAGAAGCTGCATGAGATGTACACTGCAGTCACGGAGGAGGGATATGACTGCTGCGGTCTCCGCCGCGTGACGAGAAAGGGAGAACCGCCGGTACGGTCCTTTTTTGCCCGTCAGTATTATCAGATCTTCAATAAGATCTCGGACGTCGAGCTTGTCGACGGAGCCCGGGACTTCCGCCTCATGACCCGGCAGATGCTGGATGCGGTGCTGTCGCTGAAGGAAGTGAACCGCTACTCAAAGGGGATCATGAGCTGGGTCGGCTTTCAGGTCAAGTGGCTGGAGTATGAGAATGTCGAGCGCGTCGCAGGTGAGACGAAATGGAATTTCTGGAAGCTTCTCTCCTACTCGGTAGAAAGCTTCGTGGATTTTTCCGTTGTGCCGCTGCACTTTGTATCGGGGATGGGGATCATCACGACCATTATTGCTGTACTCGCAATCCTCTTTGTCATCATCCGCCAGCTTGCATTTGGAGGATCGGCCTACGGATGGCCTTCTATGGTGTGCATCATCCTGCTGATCGGAGGGCTTCTGATCTTCAGCATCGGCATCGTCGGAGAGTATCTGGCAAAAATGTATCTGGAAATCAAGGACCGCCCGGTCTATATCGTGAAAGAGGAAGAGTAAGATATGCTTTTTTCTGTGAAGGGCTTCAGGGATTTTTTGAAAAGGAGCCCTTTTATCTGCCCGCTCATCATCGCAGTGCTGGTGCTTGCCTACGGGGGGAAGGTCGCCTATCAGACAGTTTCCCTGGATCTCGAGGTCATGCTCGTGCACCCGAATGCTCTTTACCGGGCCTGGTCTGCCTTCGGGAGATGGGGCCTGCTCCTCTATAAGTGGGTCTTCGGAATGTGGTATTACAACGCAGGCATTGAGACCGGACTCCTTCTTCTGAATCTGGCAGCCGCGATGCTGGCGTTCGCCTATCTTCTGGATACGCTGACGGAAGGAAAGAACCCGCTCGGCGTCTGTGCCTTCACGGCACTCTACCTCACCCACCCGGTATGGGGGGAACAGTTCCTCTATATGCTGCAGGCGGCTGCGATTTCCTTCGCGGTATTTCTCATGCCGGTCGCGCTCATGCTCTACACGGACGGCCTCAGGGGAAAAAAGCCGCTGCGGCTCATCGCAGGCATCCTGACCGGCGGCTTCGTCTTTGGCTGCTACCAGTCCTTTGTCATCATGACGGCGGTCGGACTCGCGGGGATCTTCCTCTTTGAGATGCACCGCACGAAACCGAAATTTCTGCGCGGATTCGGGACAGGGATCCTCTATGTCCTGCTTGTTCCGCTCGCCTTCCTTGTGAGTAAGGCGGGGACCATCGTACAGAGGATGTTCTACGCGCAGAATATCACCACGAATTATCTTACGAATCAGATGCGCTGGGGGAAGGATCCGGTGGAGGAATGCCGGAAGGTCATTGAAAGCTTCTTTGAGACGGTATTTCTCCTGAAGGATTCGTATTTCAATATTCTGCTCCCGGCTGTCTGTATACTGGCCTTTGTGCTGGTCATCGTGAGATTCCGGGAATTCGGCAATCCGATTCCCTCGCTCATCGCGGTGCTTGCGGTCGCTCTCGGGCCGATGTATCTCGTGTCGGCGACAGCGACGACGCCCCAGTACCGCTCCGAGCTTACGCTGCCGCTCACGGCGGCGCTGCTTGCCTTTGCCTGCCTGCTTCTGATCAAAATAAAGCCGGTCAGGATCGTCTTCTTTCTGTTCTGCATGTATATTGCGTTCCTGCAGGCGAAAACATTCGCCCGGATGAATTATACGGAGTATATAAGGTATGAACAGGATGTTTCCCTCTCGGAGGAGATCATACGGAAGGCGCATGAGCTGGGCGTTACGGATACGAAAAATACGAGACTGGTCTTTGTCGGGACCCTCAAAGCGCCGCTCAATGAATCGTGCGAACCGCGGCATGCGAATTCCGCGCTCGGCGTCTCGGTCTACGAGGTCGAATGCTTCTCGAGAAATAAAGTCAACTGCTTTATCCGGGATATGGGCGTTGTGTTCGAGGATAATACCGCGGAGGATGCAGGGATCGCCGCAGAATATGCGAACGCCAATGCCATGCCGGCGTACCCTGCCGAGGGCTTTGTCGCGCTGGATCCGGCGTCCGGTCTTCTCATCGTGCGGCTCTCCTGACCGTGCGGCGATGCGGGAACGTCGGAGCATTTCTGCCTGATCCATTCGGGAGCCGGTGCGGAATTTTCAAAGGGCAAAGCGCTGATCGAACGCCCGGCAGAGATTTTTCCGACAGGAGGTTCGGAAGGTATGAGAGAAAAGAAAAAAGCAGCGGGGAGTACCCTCGCTGCCGACTTCTATGAATATTGTCGGGAGAGAACGCCCTATATCGTGCTCATGGTCGTCGTTTTCTTCGCGGTCTACGGAGTCTGGGCCTCTCATGATATCCTGACCTTTGACGCGGAGGGATTCTACGTCGCGGACACGGTCGAGGGCTGGCTCCGGGGATGGATCGGGGTCGGAAGATGGGGGTTCGTGCTGTTAAAGAGAGTCCTCCGCGTGCTGATCATTAATCCCTACTTTTCCATGGCGGTCTTTCTAGCCGCCTTTCCGTTCTCGGCGGTCGTCTGGTCCTTCTTTATTTATCGGGCCCGCGGGAACCGGGAGAATGTGAAGGCAGATGTCCTGATCTTCGGGCTCGTCTATCTCACCCATCCGATCTGGATCTATCAGTATATTTTCCGGAACCAGATCGAGGTCTTCTCTATCGCGCTGGTCATCCTGGCCTTTGCCATGGTGTTCTTCGCGGAGTGGATGAACACGGGGGAGATCCTCCCCATGATCTTCTCCTTTATCGCGGTCACATTCGTCTTCGGATGCTATCAGGGCCTCACTCTGCTCTACGGCGAGGCGGTCATTGTCTACTTCTTTCTGCTGCTTTTCCAGGTCGGGGACAGCGGGAAGAGTCTCCGGGTATTCTGGGGCAGACTTCTTTTGGGGATCATCTTTTCCGCGGCGTCCTATGGTCTCAGCATTGTGCTGACTGTGGTCTCGAGGACAATTACACATACCGGGAATGCGAACGGTTATATGACACAGGGAATACGCTGGGGAAAAGATCCGGTCGGAGAGTGTCTGCGGAATATTCTCGTTTTTGTGAAGGAGGCGGTCTTTGGAAATCCCTCCATCTTCACACCGGTGTTCGCGGTCCTGATCCTTCTGCTCGCCATCTTACTGGCCGGTAAAGTGATCCGGCGGGAGAAGGGAGCCCTTCTTCTGATCCCGGCCTCCCTTGCCATGATCCTTTTCTGCTTTGTCCTGGATGTCCTTGCGGGCACCAGGGTCATTATGCGCACGCAGTTCCTGATCGCCTTCTGCATTGCTTTTCTGGCGGATTTCCTGCTCATCAGGATCTACGGGGCGTTCAGGGCGAAATCGCCGTTTCTCTCCGTGCTCTGCCTCGGCATCGCCCTCTGCATCTTCGTCGTTCCTGCAGCGCAGCAGACGGACAGATGCCTGTATGTTATGACGAAGGTCCTGGAATCGGATGAGGAGATATTGAAGGCGATCTACAGTGAAGCGGAAAAGCAGGGAGCTGTCCCCGGCATGCCGATCTATTTCTTCGGGGTAAAAGATGCCAAACAGTCAGACGCCGAAAAAATGGAAAAGTCGGATGCGTATGAGAGGTTCGCCGTCTCATATCTTTCTCTGATCGGGTCGCCGTATGAGACGAAGACGGTCACGGCGATGCGCGCTCTCGGCTGTCCCGTCGATTACCCGGACAAGGAATTCAGGGAGACCGCGAAGTCGATCGCGGCGGATCTCCCCACATGGCCCCGGGACGGTTCTGTCTATGTAGGGGACGGGGTAATTATTGTACACTATGCATGAGGAGACGGAATGGGTAAAAAGAGGCTGTTTTATCTGGATTTTATCCGGACGATAGCGCTGTTCGTTATACTGGTCACGCATTTTAACGCGACGATCACCAATATGTATACGCTTCCGGCGAAGTTCACGGGGAGCATTCTTCCGGGAAATGTCACAATAGGGGAGTTCGGATCCGGGCTCTTCTTCATGATTTCCGGTGCCGCGCTCGGACTCACGCTGGATAAGCCTTTCCACGTCGGGGAATTCTATAAGAAGAGGGTGAAGGCGATCTACCCGATGTTCTACATCGCCTTCCTGGTGAGCTTCGGCATCCGCTTTACGGAGAACCCCGCCTGGTATGCTGCGGTCCCGTCGTCCTCCATTCTGTACACCGTGTTCGGGATCGATATGTTCGCCCTGTCTCTCGGATGGTCGGGGATGAATTTCGCCTGTGTGGGAGAGTGGTTCACGGGGGTGATCCTCCTTTTATACCTGGTATTCCCGCTTTTCCGAAAGGGAGTCTCGAAAGCGCCCGCAGTCACTGCGGTCCTTGCAGCTGCGGTCTTTATTCCGCTGCATCTGACAGGAGCCGACAGAGGCCTGGTGGCCTTAAATGCATTGAAATTCCTGTTCGGCATCTTCTTCACTAAGTACAGGCTGTACGAAAAGAAGCCGACGGCAGCGGTCGGTGCAGTGCTTTCCCTCGCTGCGGTCTTTCTTTTTCCGCCTCTCGGAGTCCCCAAGGGATTCGGTGCCCTGTTCTTCACCGCCGGTGCGTTCATGATCCTTGCCGTGCTCGCTCCGATCTTCGAGGTGAGGGGCGTGAAGGAATTCGCCGGACTTGCCAGCCGCTACTCTTATGCGGCCTTTCTGACACATCATGTGCTGATCCAGCGGATGGTCCGGAATTTTGATCTGCCGTCGCTCAGGAGGCGCGACGCGTTCCTTCTGTTCGGGATCTATCTGGCTTATACGGCGATCTGCTCGGTGCTTCTCTATACGGCAAATGAAAAGCTGACCGGAGCCCTGAAGCCGCGGGAGGCGCGGGCGTGAAGTACGGAAGGCTCCGGATGTTTACGATTCGGGCCAAATAGTGTATTATATAGAGTAATTTGAAATACAATGTAAGGAGAAGAGTGATGAGAAAAAGTGGAATCTTATGCCCGATTTCCTCGCTGCCGTCAAAGTACGGGATCGGGAGCTTTTCACAGGAGGCCTATGATTTTGTCGACTTTCTTGCCGAGTCGGGCCAGAGCTACTGGCAGGTACTTCCGTTCGGACCGACAGGGTACGGCGATTCGCCTTATCAGAGTTTTTCGACCTTTGCCGGGAACCCCTACTTTATCAGCCCGGATCTCCTGGTCGTGGACGGCCTGCTCTCCGTACACGAGGTGAGGGAGTACGATTTCGGCTCTTATGTCGATACGGTCGATTACGGCGCTCTCTACAACAATCGATTTAAGATGCTGCAGAAAGCATGCGACCGGTTCCTCGGAAATCCGGATCCGGAATATGCGGAGTTTAAGAAGGAAAATGCCTACTGGCTCGAGGATTACTGCCTCTATATGGCGATCAAGCTCGCGAACGAGGGCAAGGCCTGGTCTGAATGGCCGGACGATCTCCGGACGAGAGATCCCAAAGCTCTGGAAGAGGCCCGTCTCCTTCATAAGGACGTGATCGAGTTCTTCTCCTTCCAGCAGTACGAGTTCCAGAAGCAGTGGAGAAAGCTGCACGCCTATGCGAATAAGAACGGCGTGGAGATCATCGGAGATATCCCCTTCTACACGGCTGTCGACAGTGCGGATTCCTGGGCGAATCCGAAGATGTTCCTTCTTGACGAGGAAAATATGCCGACGAAGGTCGCGGGATGCCCGCCGGATGCATTTTCCGCGGACGGACAGCTCTGGGGCAATCCGATCTACGACTGGAAGTATCTGAAGAAGACAAAATATGAGTGGTGGATCCAGCGGATCAGGCGCAGTCTTGAGTTCTGCGACGTGCTCCGCGTCGACCACTTCCGCGCGTTCGACGAGTTCTACGAGATCCCGTACGGGGAGAAGACCGCGAAGAACGGAAAGTGGGTCAAGGGCCCGGGCATGGGTCTTTTCAGGGAAGTGAAGAAGCAGCTCGGCGACGTTTCGATCATCGCGGAGGATCTCGGCTATATCACGCCGACTGTCCGCAAGCTGGTGAAGGACACCGGCTTCCCGGGAATGAAGGTCCTGCAGTTCGCCTTCGACTCCCGCGAGGAGAGCGATTATCTCCCGTATAATTATGATCACAACTGTGTCGTTTATACGGGCACGCATGACAACGAGACGACGCGGGGATGGATCGAGAACATCAACGATCATGACCGGGATTTTGCCCGCCGCTATATCAACTCCGTCTATACGGACTACGGCGCGTTCACATGGGATTTCATCCGCGCGGCCCAGGCCTGCGTGGCGGATACCTGTATCGTCCCGCTCACGGACTATCTGGTCAAGGGCAATGAGGCGAGGATCAACCATCCCTCCACGCTCGGAAAGAACTGGCAGTGGCGCCTTCGCCCGAACGAGCTGTCCCATGAGCTCGCGAAGAGCATATATGACATGACGAAGCTCTACGGCCGTCTCCCGAAGAAAAAGGCGGAGAAGGAAGCCGAAGAGGAAGCTGCAGAAGAATAAAAATTGCTGTGAAATGACTGCCCGAAAGGGCTGGGTATGAACGGCCGCCGGCAGGGTTTATGGCCGGCGGCTGTTTGCTCTTCATATGATTTCCATGGAGCACAGCGTTTCGCAAACGCCTGAAGAGTAAAATAAGGAATTGTGAAACTATGTGCGGAACGGAATTGTGTGAGCAATTCAAATTATGAGAACCGCTTCGCGAACCTCATAATCAT
>CAMOXU010000062.1 GCA_946629525.1 uncultured Clostridia bacterium | reverse complement strand
AGGCTGTTTACGGAATGCTCCCGGAACAACGGGGCTTACATTTCCATGGGCTTTACCTGGATCCTTGAGAATCCGGAAAATGAAATCCTCCCGGGCTTCTCGGACAAAAAGCGGAGCGGAGCAGTCGAGTTTCGTGAGATTTGCCGGCTGTTTGGCGAGCGGTTCGGCGTCGTCCGCCGGATCATTCTGAAAAATGAAGTGACCTATGAATCCCGGTCGAACTCCGAAGCCGGAAATGTTCTGTCCTATCAGATGCTGGAGATTACTGTCGACCGGGCCTTTGCAGATCCTCTTACAGGATTTTACGAGCTTGTCGTTTACCCGGGCGGATCGAACTATGACCTTTACTGGGATATGCTCCCGGACGTGCACAGGGCCCCTGTCACGGGACAGGCTAAAGGCTGCAATATACGCATGAGCGGATTGGAAATCCGTAATATCGTATCAGATGGGGTGCAGGACGGGGCGGATTTCGACATGATCCTGCCGACGATCATGCGGCTCTCAGAGTATCCGGGAAGAATGTTCCGGGATCTTGTGTACGCAGAAGCGGTGGATTTGAGGAGAGAGGTGTCCTGCACCGAATCTTCAGAAGAGGAAGCCGGAGAGAGGGCACGGGGAGCAGATCGTCGGTACGATCACGGCTGCACCGAATCTTCAAAAGTGGGCGCCGGAGAGAGGCCGGCCGGGAAGCGGATCCCGTGGATCTCCCCGGACGGAAAGCTTGTCCACAGTCTTCCGGGGGAAGCCGTCGACGTCTGGCTGCCTTATATAAGAGGGACAGATGAGAACGTGTACGTTCGGTCTGAAAGCAGAGACGGCAAGGAATGCGGGCAGAAGAGCACAGAGGATGTTCCTGCAGGCTTTTCGGCAGGACTCCTGACTGCGCTGCTTGCGGCTCCGGTGGGAGGGACGGTTCTTCTCAAAGCACCACTCTCCGCATACGAGAGCGCGGTGCGGGAACGCTTTCTTGCGTGTGCCGCTGCGCAGGCAAAACTGGAAAAGAACGTCCTTATAATGGATGTGATTTGATGAGATCAGATCCCGTAATAATGTCAACCAGATCCATGTAACTGGATGAAAGCGGGATTGTCCTTAAGCCTTGAGAACAGTTATGGTCATACAAATGATGCATATGTTCATTGACGGGTTCCCCATGCCTGAGAAGGGGCAGAAAGAGAGTTCGATTCCTACGCCTCTCGGATCGCCCTCATGAGCGTATTCAGGACCCTCTTTTTGTCGGCGCTCCACGTCGGCCCGATCAGCTTCGATTTCGGCCCGTCCCCTGTCATCCGGTGGATGACGGTCTCCGGCGGGAGCATTTTGAGACACGTCACGATGAGATCCGTGTACTCTTCCAGTGTGAGAAGAGGAAACGGATCTTTTTTGTATTCTTCTGCCATCTGAGTGCCCTCGAGGACGTGCAGGAGCTGGAGCTTTATCCCGTCAAGACGGGGCTTGAGACCCGCCAGATAAGAGACCGTCTGCAGCATATCTTCTCTGGTCTCCCCGGGGAGCCCGAGGATGACGTGGACGATGACGGTGATCCTGCGCTTTTTGAGACGCCGGTAGGCATCCTCGAACACGGGGAGCATGTAGCCACGGTGGAAAGCACGGGCGGTGTCCTCGTGGATGGTCTGGAGGCCAAGCTCGACCCAGACGGGCTTCACACGGTTCAGTTCAGAGAGCATGTCAAGGATAGTGTCCGGCAGACAGTCCGGCCGGGTACCGATGGAAATGGCCGCGATTTCCGGGAAGGAGGCCGCCTCGAAGAAAAGTTCCCTGAGTCTTGCCGGATCTCCGTAGGTATTCGTGAAGGACTGAAAATAGGCGATGTATCGGCGCTCATTTTCCGGGATACGGGCCGGGATCTTGGCATCGACCCGGCGTCTGGCCCGCCTGATCTGATCCGCAATGGGGGCGGGTGCTTCCGCGAAATCCCCGGATCCGCCCTCCGAGCAGAAGGTGCAGCCGCCATACCCGAGCGTACCGTCCCGGTTCGGACAGGTGCAGCCTGCGGAGAGGGAGAGCTTGTATACTTTTGTCCCGAAGGTCTCCTTCAGATGGTCGGAGAGGGAGCGGTACTTCATAGAATCCTCCATGTGTACGGAAAATGGTTTTCCACAGTCGGTGCAAGACAGATCTTCAGATGCAATTCCGGGAACAGGTTAAGTTTCGGAATACGGGCGCATATAATCCGCTGAGAGATCCCTGAGTCCCAGGGATTCCGCACAGGCCTTCAGCTCTTCATTCCCGCGGTTCATCGTGCCGAAGCTTTCGAGTGTGCAGATGTATCCGGTACAGGTCTCCATCAACGCTTTTGCGTACTCAATTCGTTCTTCCGAAAATGATTCCCAGGCTTCCGCGCCGACGACCTCGGTGGCCAGTGCGCGGGCGACGGGGAAATCAAGATCACTCTCGTGCAGGATCCCCGCGTAAAATGCCCGTCCCTCGCGGGCAAGTGCCCGGTAGACCGGAATTCCGCTGCCGCCGCCCCCGATCACAAAGACGGAAGGACTGCCCTCCGGTGCGGGCAGCTCGACCGACCCGGATTCCGGGAGGTAACACCCGCGGGTCATGCCGTAGAGCGTGCGGATGTAGGACTCCGTCAGGATCTCATCGGGCTTTCCTGCCCGGTCGATCTTTCCGCCCGCCACGCAGAGGACAAAGTCGGAAAACTTCTGTGCGAGGTCGATCTCGTGCAGGGCCATGAGGACGGCGATATTTTTCCTGCGGACAAGATCCTTGAGAATGCCAAGAAGTTCAAGCTTGTGGCGGATGTCCAGAAAGGAGGAGGGCTCGTCCAGGATCAGGACTTCCGGATCCTGACAGATGGCTCTTGCGAGGAGGACCCGCTGGCGTTGTCCGTCGCTCAACTTCGTGAAATCCCGGTCCGCGAGGTCGGTGATCTCCGTGAGCGCCATGGTCTCCTCTATGATCTCCCGATCACGGGGACCCGTGATCCCGAGTCTCCCCGTGTAGGGATAACGCCCGAGGGAGACGACTTCGCGGCAGGTCATAAGCTCCGGATCCTGGCGCTCCGTGGTCATGACGGCCAGGGTCTTTGCGGTCCTCGCGGGCGGTATCGTGGAGAGCTCTTCATTTTTCAGGAAGACCGTACCTCCTAGGGGATCCAGCCGTCCGGCGATCGTCGCAAGAAGCGTGGATTTTCCTGCCCCGTTGGGCCCGATCAGGGTGAGGATCTGTCCGGGGGCCAGGCGGATGTTTACATTTTCAAGGATGACCGTCCTGCCGTAGCCGGCATTCAGGTTCTCTGTACTTAAGATCGGCATAGTTTTCTCCGGTGAATTCATCTTTTTTGTCTTCCCAGCATGATCGCGATCACGACAGGCGCTCCGAAAAATGCCGTCACCGTGCTGATCGAAAGCTCCGTCGGCATGAAAAGCGTCCTTGCGATCAGGTCACAGAGGAGGCAGAAGAGAGCGCCGCCTAAGAAGGTCGCAGGGATGATCACGAGCGGTCTCGCGGTTCCGAAAAGCTTTTTGATCAGATGCGGGACGGCGATCCCCACGAAGGAGACAGGTCCCGCAAAAGCTGTGACGCAGGCGGAGAGCAGGGAGGAAAGCAGGATCAGGCAGAGCCTGAAGCGCGGGATATCGACACCCATGGACGCCGCGCTCGCCTCCCCCAGCAGATATGCGCTGATAGGCTTTGAGAGGAGAAAGGCGAGGAGCAGGGCGGCGGTGACGATCGGCACGAAGAAGCGCGCGTTGGCCATCGTCGTCCCGGAGAAGCTCCCGAGGGACCAGCTGTGCAGGTTCACGATATCAGAGTCGCTCGCAAAGGTGATGACAAAATCCGTGACGGCTGAACAGATATAACCGATCATGATGCCGCAGATGACCAGAAGGGACATTTTTCGTGTGCGGCGGGAAATGAGCAGAATAAAGCCTGTGGAAATGAGAGACCCCGCGAAAGCTGCAAGGATCAGCGCCGGCGAGCCGGGGATCTGTCCGTGCCTCAGAGTCAGGATCAGGGTGAGGGCGACGACGAGCTTTGCACCCTGGGAGATGCCCAGGACAAAAGGACCGGCAATTGGGTTCGCGAAAAATGTCTGGAGAAGATAGCCGGAGAGTGAGAGGGCTCCGCCGAGGAAGACGGCTGCCAGGATCCGCGGGATGCGGATGCCGAGGATGATCTGCGCGTAGGTGCTGTCCGCCTGCCCGCCGAAAAGGACCGCGAAAAGTTCCTCTGCCGGGATGGAGATGCTCCCCGACACAACGTTGATCCCCGAAAGAAGGAGGAGAAGGGCAATGAGGACAGTATAGGTGGTCAGATAGCGCAGTTTCTTATTCATGGAGTACCTTTATGAAAAATGTCTGAGCGCACGAGGGTGTGCAGACAAACAACGCGGCATGTGAGAGCACATGGAAAAAACAGAACATACGAGGGTGCGCAGGAAAAACCCGGGCACGTGAGCATGTACAGATTTGGCTCTGGGTGACTCGATGCCTCTACGAACCATACCTGAAATCACTTCACCTTGTGGAAAAAGCGGAGACTCATATCGTCTGCCTGATCGGTAAAGATGAGGTTCATTTCCCGGATCATGTCCGCAGTTCCCGTCGTCTGCTGGTATAGACTTCCGTCCGCGCACCATACATTTCCGTCCGTGACGGCCTTGCAGTCCGCGAGGAGAGCGCTCTTTGCGAGGAGCTCTTCTGTTGTGTCGATCTCTCCGCCGATGGAGCTGCTGTAAAACATTATATCCGCATCCTTCGCGCCTGCATAGAAGGTTTCGAGGTCAATTGTCTGTGTCGCGGACGCGGAAGAGCCGTCGCCGGGAAGGTCTGAGAAAATGTATTTCCCGCCGGCCAGTTCGATCATCCGGGAAATGTAATCCCCTGGCCGCCTCACATTGGCACTGCCGTTGGACGTGATATAGAAAAATGCTGCGCTTTTCGGGCTTTGGGCAGCCTTCGCGAGACTTTCAGCGACATCGTCGTAGAGGGAAGCCTGCCGGTCGAAAAAGTCGGATGCCGCATCTTCGCATCCGAGGAGCAGGCCGTAGAGACGGATCCACTCCATTCTGCCGAGCGGATGAGGCTCATAGGAGGAGCGGTCGACGAGGACCGGGATCCCCAGGAGCTCAAGCTGTTCTTTCGTTTTCGGGGAGTGGTGGATCATGGTGGATTCGATGGCAATCTCGCACTTTTCGAGGAGGATCTGCTCGTAGTCAGGAGTGTTGTACTTTCCGGTATAGAGCATTTCCCCCGCAGTGAGAGCACTGACGACCTCCGGGAGGCTCCAGTCCTCCTTTTTGGTGGAGGTGAGACGGACATGGTCAAGGGAGTCCAGTGCGCGGAAGAAGTCCATGACGGAGGAGGCGGCAAGATAGACATTTTTCGGGTTCTGGTGCAGGACCGTGATCTCATCCGGGACACCGGAGGGGACAGAGCTTCCCTCGGGAACGAGGAGAAAGCTTCCCTCGTCCATGATCGTTATGAGAGAGAATCCGCCCTCATAGTAGTCGGCGGAAAAGCACTCCGCATAGACTCTTTCCATGGACCCTGTCTTTTTAAGACCGGAGAAGGATGCCGGAGAGTCCGGTCTGTCAGAAGGGATGGAGTTCTGCGAGGAATCAGCGCTTCCTGCGTTTTCGGATGCTCCGGAGCCTTCCGGCGATCCGGGATTTTTCGATGCTCCGGCAGCAGTGGAATCAGCGTTCCCTGAAACTCCCTCTGACGGGACAGACCCCTGCCCTCCGCATGCGGAAAGGACAAGGGTCATGGAAATCAGAAACGGTATGAGTATTTTCTGAATATGGATATTTTTCATTATTCTGTGCTCGAGATCATTCATTCTGCGAGAGGGATTGTTTATTCGGCGTTCGAGATTTATTCTGCTTTCGTGATCGTCTTTGAATCAAAGAAGAGCGTGTATTCGATCTCGTGGGGCGTGCTCATCGCGGTCGTGTCCGCAAGGACCGGCATATTGTAATCGAAGCCGTCGACCGGTATCTCGAAGACGGAATGATCTTCCAGGCTCACCGGGTCATAGCGCACGCCGTTCACCTTCATATAATCATAATTATTGCTGGACCAGATGATCTCCGCCGTGACGGTGCCGTCCGCCACCGTGATCTTTGCCGGAGACGTGACTTTGGCTTTGCCGGAGCCGCCGTGAAGAGTGACCTCAGCAGTGTATTCTCCGTTCTCCAGCGCTAAGGAGTCGATCTCCGTCTTTGAGGAGGAGAGCAGGGCTTCGGCGGGCAGCGAGTCGGAACGGACGAGGAGCGTGCGGTCGTACCACTGCTCCTTCCGCTTGCTGAAGGCAGCGCACGGAAATCCTTCGTCCAGTGCCTTGACAGGGATCGTGAAGGTGTGCGCGCCGGTCTCGTCCTCCTCGAAGGGGATGAAGTCCGCTTCGTCCGCCCTGGCAGCCTCCTCCGCGGTTCCCATGTAGAGGTAGAGATAGCCGGTCCCGTTCATGGTCAGCCGCGCGGTCATCGAATCGTCGGAGACGGTGAGGACGCAGTCTGCAATCTTGAACATGGATGAGCTGGAGTCGACGGAGGCCTGATAGACTCCGTTCGCGACCTCATCCGGCCTGATCGGCGTCATCCAGTCCTCGCCGACCTGTTCGACGTCCGCCATGTCGGAGGCGTCTGCGGTCTTGCCGTAGTCCGTCGATCCCTGAGAGGATGTCGTGGAGTCCGCGGCTGCTGCGCCTGAACCTGTCTTTCCGTCTGCGCTTTCCGTGGAAGCAGATCCGGCTCCCTGACCGGCGGTGCTGCTGCCGCAGCCGGACAGGGAGGAGACGGTAAGGACGGATGTCAGGAGAAGAGCGGTAAAAAACTTATTGCGGTTCATTTTTCTATTCCTTTATACAGTGATCAGTAAGTATCTGTATGCCCTCCTGCCTTCGAAGATGCAGGCCGGGAGGGCATTCCTGGACGAAAATCTTATTCCGGGAGTCTCGTCAGATCCGCAGGCGGAATATTTTCGTTATTACTTATCAGTTCGAAGCCTTCTCTATCGCCGCCCGGGCATGCTCGACATAGATGTTCCGGATGGCTTCGTTTTCTCCGAGGCCCTGAAGGATGCACTCGACGGAATAGCCGGCTTTCTCAAATTCGGTCTTCCAGGAGCCTTCCTCATCGCCCGCCATATCGTTGTTCGCGTGATCTCCCGCGACGACCATGAGCGGCTCGAGAACGACCTTCTTGTACCCGCCCTGTTTTACCAGCGCGAGAAGATCCTCGAGAGTGGGCGTGGCTTCCACGGTCCCGACGTAGTAATTCTTGAAGCCCTTGTTCGTGAGAAGCTCCTGCATCTTTGCATAGACCTTGTTGGACTCGGCTTCCGTGCCGTGGCCCATGAAGCAGATCGCCGTCTCTCCGTCATCATACGAGGCTGTCGCGTCGGTGATCGCAGCTGCGACCGCGTCAAAATCCGCGTCGTCCGTGAGGAGCGGAGCGGAGATTTCAAGATGTTCGAAGGCATCCGCATACTCTGCGACCTCGTTGACGAGATCCGTATATTCAAGGCCGTCCATCATGAGGTGGGTCGGCTGCACGACGAGCGTCTTTACATTGTTGGCGACGGCCCGGTCGAGCGCTTCCTTTACATTGTCGATTTTCACCTTGTCGCGGGATTCGACATGATCGATGATGATCTGGCTGGTAAATGCGCGGCGGACGCTGTATTCCGGAAATGCCTCCGCAAGCTGCTTCTCGATCGCGCCGATCGTGAGCCTCCGGCTGTCATTGTAGCTTGTTCCGAAGCTGACGACAAGAAGCTCCTTCTCGCCGATCTCATCCGCGTTCAGCGGATCGTCGAGAGATGCGTCTCCTGTGTCATAATTCTCCTCATCCGCTTCCGCTGCAGCACTCTGCGAGCCGCTTTCAACCGCGGCTTTACTGTCTGTTTTGCTCTCTGCTGCGGCTTTGCTTTCCGTCTTGCTTTCCGCCGGAGCGCTCGCTGCGGCGGACTCTTTGGCGGAGGAAGTGTCCTGGGAGGATGGGGAAGCGGAGCTTCCGCATCCGGCGAGGAGCCCCGTTGTCATAGTGAGGACGGCAAGCATTGCAAGTAACTTTTTCATGGTAAACTCCTTTCTTCTGTGGTGATAATTTAGGAATTGCGAAACTGTGTACACTTCCTATAGAGCACAGCGTTTCGCAAACGCCTGGTGCTGATAAATCCTGCACATTGATCTGTGCCCCGGTGTCCGCACAGCCGCAGGACCGTGCGGGATATGCTCTTTTAGTCGCTTCGCCCGGACAAAGCGATTTCCCCGATGTGTTTTACCCCGCTCGAGGCGGAATCTGCACACAGCGAATGCGGGCAGCATATTCTGATTGGTACGGGAAAGAATCGGGTGCGGACTTTATGGAGAAGGGGGAACCATGGACGCCTGTCTCTTTGACGCGCATCAAAAGACCCGTCCTATGAAATATGAAAGGACAGGCAGACAGATCCTGAAATGATGCTGCAAAAAGACACAGCTGACGAAAGCTCACGCACTCTGCGTGAGAATCGGAATGGTACGGCCAAGTCCCCGTGGCCCGGAGCGAAAGTCTCCTGTACCGGCAGCAGGCAGGTTTCCTGGCTTGCGGATCATCACGAAAGAACGCCTTCCCGGACATGGATCCAGTGACATGTTGCCTTTCATTTCCCGCTTACAGTGACGGGATCGTACAGGATTTGCACCTGTTTCCCTTTTAACGTCGGGCGGAAGCACAAAACTCCGCCGTCGGCACCTGCAGCCTTTTATTGTCCTACAAGTATAGCATTCGGCTTACTGCGGCGCAAGCTGAAAGAAAAATGTGACAAAGAATCGCCCGAATAGGCCTGCATTTTCTTTCTTTTTTTGAGGTTGATAACTTTGAAAGAATTCGGGTATAATAAACTGATTATCGTTCTTGAAGAAAAGAAGCAAATCTTCGCTGTCTCGCCGGCAGCGTATTTTTGAGAAGGTAAGACGAATGAGCTTAGATGAAAACAAGTTTGGTCCGGACGGAGCAATGCAGGGAGAAGCGGGTCCAGATAATCTGAATGAAGACGGAAATAAGAAGAAAAAGAAGTTTCCCGTCTGGAAGTTTCCCGTCTGGCAGATCATTCTGCTGGTCCTTGCGCTCATAGCTGCGGGGCTCGTCGGTGCGTTCCTGTACATTGCGAGTACGTATGAGGACCGGTTCATAGAAGGGACTTATATCAACGGCATTTACGCCGGCAACAGAGGCGCGGAGGAGATCGAACAGGAGATCCGCCAGCGCGTCGAGGATTATTCGATAGAGATCACGTTCCGGGGAGGAGTGAAGGAGACGATCACCGGCGCTTCGATCGGATATGAATATGTCTCCTCCGGCGGTGTCGCAAAACTGCTTGCGGAGCAGGATACGAAAGAATGGCTCAGCGGAAGGCTCGGCGCGGAACGCTCCTTCACGGTCTCCGAGGCTACAAAGTACGATCAGACAAAACTCTCCGAAGTGCTTCACGCGCTGCCGGAGATGCAGGCCGAAAATGCGGCGGCTCCGACGAATGCATTTCTTTCGATCGAGAACAACGCGTTCACGATCGTCCCGGAGACGCAGGGAAATACACTGATCTATGACGAGCTCTTCAGCAAGGTCTCCCAGGCGGCTGCCGGAAGTGCCCTGACAGTGGATATCGAGAAGGATGAGAATGCCTACGAGAAGCCGGTGGTCTACGCCGACAACCAGGATCTCGTCTATCAGCGGGATAATCTGAACGGCTTCCTCCAGACGGTCATTACCTACCATCTGAAGGACGGGACGACCAGAACGATCGACTCGTCTTCGCTCATCAACTGGATATCCAGAGATGAGAACGGCTGGTACTACATCGACGATGGAAATGTCATGGCGAATGTGCAGGCATACGTTACGGCGCTCGCCGCGGAAGTGGACAATGTAAAGACAGGCGTAGGCTTTCAGTCAAGCGCACAGGGCGTGATCACGCTGCCGTCCGCCACTTACGGACTCCAGATCGGGAAGGATCAGGAGGTCGCCCAGCTCTTCACGGAGATCATGGAGCGGACGTCGGCCGAGCGTGAGCCGATCTATTCCATGGATTATACGATCACCCTGAGCGATCTGGGAATCGGGAATACCTATATCGAGATCGATATCCCGAATCAGCATCTCTACTATTACAGAGACGGGGCGCTCATGATCGAGTCCGATATCGTATCGGGATCCGAGTATACGACTCCGACGCCGAGAGGGATCTATTATATTCAGAGCAGAGAGCAGAACGTCACGCTTCTGGGCCCGTACCTTGCGGACGGCGTGACCCGTTCCTACACGACGCTGGTCAAGTACTGGCTGCCTTTCGACCTCGCGAACGGAATCGGACTGCATGACGCCTCCTGGAGAGCGGAGTTCGGAGGAGATATCTACCTGGGCGGCGGTTCGCACGGCTGCGTAAATATGCCCGAGGCGGTGGTGGCTTCCCTGTTCCAGATCGTGAGCGTGGGAACACCGGTCCTGGTATTCTGATTTCTGTCGGGTAAATAATTGCAACAAAAAGAAGCTTATTGCATTTTGGCACACAAGTGCTTATGATAACCTTGTATGTCAGCGGAAAGGTCAGTCCGCTGCGGGGAAATACCGGGATTCGAGTTGATATGACGTCAGAAAAGAGCCTGCTCGAAGCCCGTGTTTTATCTCAGTGGGGAAGACCCCCTGCTTCTGTAAGCGGGGGATAGACTAATATCCTGCTCGTCTCAGTGGTGGGTTACAATCCCCCACTGAGATAAACGCTCCGCGAGGATGCGCAGGGATTCGGTTTGGAAGATGTCAGCTTGCGCTGACCCGAATCCCGCGCCAATTCTCGCGAGCGAGAATTGAAGTAATTTGGAAATATGTGTTTTTGCGGCTTTGAGAGCTCACGGCTCCCTGGCCGGACCGGAGGGATAAAGGGATGCGTGATCGGGTAGACCCAGTCACTGAGGAAAAAGAATCAGAAGTCAAGGCTCATGACCTGTCGAAGAATGAAGCAGGGACAGAGGAGAAGCAGGAGGTCCTGAAGACCGATGCTCTCGCCGAAATATCTGCGGATGAGATCTTCGGGGAAGATTATTTCACGGAGCCTTTGGAAGAAGCTCAGAAGGAAGAAATTCCTGAGACAGAGAATACAGAGGCGGATGATCCGGCAGCTGCGGGAGCAGGTGCCGATGCGGCGTCTTTGCAGGAGGACACGGAAGCCCTGAAGGAAGGAACGGCAGCAGAGGCCGTCTCCGCGGCGGCTTCGGATGAAGCTCCTGCGGAGGAAGAGGATGCCCCGAAGAAGTCGTTCTTCTCACGCCTGAGCCTCGGCAGAAAGATTGCCATGGGATGCGGCGCAGCGGCCTGCGTGCTGGCTGTCGCGTATATCGGCGTTGCGCAGACATATAAGACGAAATTTATAGAGGGAACGAGCATCAACGGGATCGATGCCGGGAAGAAGACTGTCTCGGAGGTCGAGGATGAGATCGAGGAGT
This sequence comes from uncultured Clostridia bacterium, assembly GCA_946629525.1. Lineage (GTDB taxonomy): Bacteria > Bacillota > Clostridia > Lachnospirales > Lachnospiraceae > Chordicoccus. Next base: position 4,461 of record CAMOXU010000062.1, on the reverse strand, counting down.
CCGTCGAGGACTACTCCCTGAAGATCTCCTTCAGGGATAACCGGACGGAGACGATCGACGGAGATGCGATCGACTATCAGTATGTCCCGGACGGAGGCGTTCAGAAGCTGCTGGACGAGCAGAATATCTATACATGGATCGGCGGCGCGCTCTTCGGCAGCGAGAAGAGCTATACGGTCGGCGAGGATACGAAGTACAATGAGCAGAAGCTCGTGGAAGGCCTCTCGAATCTTCCGGAAATGAAGACCGAGAATCAGGTCGCCCCGACTGACGCGTATCTCCTCCTGGACGAGAACACGAAACGTTACAATATCGTTCCGGAGACGGAAGGAAATGTCCTGATCGTTGAGGCAGTGCAGGCACATGCGAAATCTGCCGTCAACGGCAGCGTAGAGACCGTTGACCTTGCACAGGCGGCAGATACCTATGCGGCGCCGGCCATCCGCGCAACGGATGAGAATCTGAACAGCCAGCAGGCTGCGCTGAATGCATTTCTCTCCACAAGCATCACCTACACGCTTCCGGAGGGGACGCAGGTCCTCGACGCCAATACTCTGAACGGCTGGATCTCGGTGGATGAGAACGGATTCCGGTATGTGGATGAGGAACATCTCGCCGAGTGCGTGGATCAGTATGTCACTGATCTGGCAGCGGCGGTAGACGTCGAGAAGGAGACGTCCACATTCGCCTCGACCAACAGAGGAATGGTCGAAGTGGAGAACAATGAATACGTCATCAAGATCGATCAGGAAGCCGAGAAGGAACAGCTCCTTGCGGAGATCCAGAGCAATACGGTCACGCAGAGGGAGCCGGTCTATTCGAGAAAGGACGAGACACAGGATCCCACGTTCGGCGGGACCTATGTTGAGATCGATATCGATAACCAGATGGTCTATTATTATGAGGACGGTCAGTGCCTCGTGGAGACGCCGTGCGTGACGGGGACCGGATCAGTTTCCCGCCGTCAGACGCCCACCGGAGTCTTCCATATTCATGATAAGCAGAGGAACAGGACTCTGTACGGCGACATTCAGCCGGACGGTTCCTACGGATACGCCTCCTTCGTCAACTACTGGATGCGCTTTTCCGGCGGATGCGGCCTGCACGACGCGACCTGGAGAGATTCCTTCGGCGGAGATATCTACTGGGAGGGCGGTTCTCACGGCTGCGTCAACCTTCCGTACGAGGCGGCTGCCCAGCTGTATGAGATCGTGGAAGAAGGCACGCCCTGCATCGTATTCTGATCTCTGATACGGGATTTTCCGGACGGAAGACCGGGATTGGCCGAAGAATAAGACATAAGACACTGTCTGCCGGAGGGCAAACGCTCTCCGGTATTCCATTTACAGGTAATTGCGAAACGCCGTGCGGAATGAAAATGAAGCGCGGACGTTCGCAAACGCCTGTATTCTTTTTATAGAGGGAGGAGATTCCGTGCACGAACTCGGGGTCGTATTCAATGTGATCGAGGCGGTCGAGGAGATCGCGAAAGAAAATGAACTGAAGAAGATCGAGTCCGTTACGCTTGAACTCGGGGAGGTATCCACGGTGATCCCGGAATATCTCACGGACTGCTGGGACTGGGCTGTCAAACGGAACTCCCTTTTCGGAGACACGAAGCTTCTTCTCGAGAAGATTCCCGCCGTCACTTTCTGCGAGGACTGTAAACAGACGTATCCTACGGTACTGCACGGAAAGACCTGCCCCCACTGCGGGAGCGGAAGGACCTATCTGGTCCAGGGGAACGAGTTCATCATCAAGGAAATATCCGCAGAGTAGGTTATGGAGACGGGAAAGTGAAACGGTTGGACGATATCAGGAGACTTCTCATCAGGGCCGGAGAACGGCTGGGGGATATCAGGAGACTTCTCTTTGGAGGTGAAGAACGGCTGGACGACATCAAAAGCCTTCTCATTGGGGCTGAGTCGATTCTCGTGATCGCTGTCGTCGTACTCGGATATCGGGCGATCTACGGGGAGCCCATGAAATGGCTCGGAGACGAATATCAGGAGATCTCGGAGGATGCTGTGGAGGACGTTGTCAGAAGCAGCGTGAAATCGACGGAATACGTCATCGACGCAGCGGAGGCTGCCGGTGCGGAGGCGCGGAAGGTCACGACGGAGTATCAGACGGCGCAGAGACAGGCCGCCCTGGCCGCGGAGGCGGAGCGGATCGGCTCGCTTTACGATACGGGATGGTGGTCTTCGGCGGACTTCGACGAGGCGGGAGAGACCTTGTACAACGGCGGAGCCGCATCGCCGGACGAGACGAGCATCACGATCCTCGGCACAGGCGATAATCTGGTCCACACCAGGATCTATGAGAATGCCAGGACCGACAGCGGGTATGATTTTACGCCTTATTACGAGTATCTTAAGGAGTTCATCTCCTCCGCGGATATCGCGACGGTCAATCAGGAATCCCCGATCGCGACGAGCATTCTCCCCGTATCCGGCTATCCGGAGTTCAATACGCCCGAGGACGCCGGTTACGCGCTCCTCGATACGGGCTTCGACGTCATCAACGAGGGCAATAACCATATCATGGATCAGGGGACGGAGGGAGCGCTCGCGACCCTGGACTTCTGGGACTCCCTCGGCGTCCCGTACGTCGGCTTCTATCGGAATGAGGCGGATCGGGATACGATCCGCGTGGTCGAGCGGAAGGGCATTAAAGTGGCTTTTCTCGGTATCGTCGAGATGCTGAATTACCCGCTGTACGACTCGAACACCTGCAAGGTCATCTGGACGAAGGATGAGGACCGGATCCGCGACCTGCTCACAAAAGCCTCCTCCATGGCGGACGTCGTCGTGGTCCACGTGCACTGGGGAGAGGAAAATGAGAGCGAAGTCGAGGACCATGTACGGGAACTCGCCCAGAAGATGGTGAACTGGGGGGCGGATATCATTTACGGAAATCATCCGCATCTGCTCAGGGATATTGAGATCCTGACGCGGGAGAGTGACGGGAAGAAATGCCCGGTGGCCTATTCTCTGGGCAATTTCCTGAACGGACAGACAAATCCATGGCAGATGGTGACCGGCCTCATGACAGTTACCTGTGTCAGAAATCAGGTGACGGGGGAGGTCGACCCGCAGTTCATGAGCTTTCTGCCGGTCATCATGCACTACACGGGGAACCGGTCGAACGGGAAGCTCTATCCGATCTGTCTGTACAGTTCGGACATGGCGGCATCCCACGGCGTCGCCAATTACGGGTCATCGCTTTCGATGAGCTATATCATGAACATTTTGACGGATAAGGTTCCGGAAGAGTACAGGAACAGGGTCGGACGGATCCCGAATTAGTATCAGAAGTAAAGAGGCTGCCGCATCAGAGGAGCCCGTACGGCATATAGAAGACATCTCTTTTAGGAGGAACGCTGTATGCCTGCGGAATGCCTGATGCGGCAGCCTTTTATTGTCTCATAGGAAATTCCTCCGGATTTCCTATGAGACAAAAAGCACTCCGTGCAGGATGCGCACTCGCACGCACGGAAGATACCGCTGCGCGGTCGTGCTCGGCGCGCAAAGCAGTCAAGCCCCTCAAGAGTGAGGGGCTGGGGAGTTGATGCAGGCTTGCCTGCTTTGTTCTATTTAAAGATCCGGACGCGGACAAATTCGCGTCCTTTTTTTGTGGAGGAGAGCACTCCCTCGTAGATGAACTTTCCGTGCCCCTTCACGGAGACGCGCGCTCCCTCCCGGAGCACGGCTCCTCCGCTCCTGGCCGTGCGGCCGTCCACAAAGACATCCTCCCTCGCTATGAGCTCCTGGGCTTTGTTCCTTGCGAGTCGCAGCACGAAGGCCAGAACGGCGTCCAGACGCTCCGAGGCGACAGAGCCCTCGCGGATATCAAAGGCGGGTCTTACGGTACACTGTTCCGGCGGGATCTCCTCCGCGGAAACGCTTGTGTGCCGGACACGGACAAGCTCCCGGGAGACGATCTCCGCGATGTTTTTGAACAGGAAGATAAAAGCGGAATGATCGTCCTGATTGATCAGGATATCTCCGGTCCGGTCCCGCTCGATCCCGAGGTTCATGAGAGCTCCCAGATAATCACGGTGGGTGAGAGGATCGGCGAATTTTTTCTGGAGAGGGCTGATGTGCAGACAGGTCAGATATTCAGGGGCGGTCTGCTCGTTCCTCAGGAAGGTCTCCTTCTCGAGCCAGGACGGGAGAAAGAAGGCCGCACGGCGTTCCGCTTCGTCGTATCCTCCCTGCAGAGTGAAGCGGACTCCGAATGCGAGATCGGAATCTGCGGGCACGCCGAGCTTTCTCAGTGCGTCATAGAAGGCGGCCTGCTCTGAGACGGAGAGAAATCCGGTGTTGGTCAGGTATTCATTTTTATACGCCCGGTCCGCGAGCTCGCGGATGCGGCTTTCAAGAAAGTCAGTCTCTGACATGGGAGCTCCTTGTGTGTGGGGAAGGTGTGCATTTCCATCATTCGGGCGGCTTCGTCGCA
>CAMOXU010000061.1 GCA_946629525.1 uncultured Clostridia bacterium | reverse complement strand
ACGGATCTTGTTCCGCTTTGTCGTCCCGACCTCCGTTTTATGCCTTGACTCGTTATAGCGCATGCTGCGCCTTACTGTGATTGTCTGCTCCTTCATATCGATCTACACAGAAGTGGTACAGGGATATGGAACTGTAAGGCTCCCGCTGTAAAGAAATGAAGCTATGCCTCTGTATTTCGGTTATATACAATCTTCCCGATGATTCTCGAAACGCCGGCTAAAAGAAACACGGCAGCAAATGCATACAGCATCCTGCTCCAGAAGATATTGAGCACAACAACAGACACCAGTAGAGAAAGCGTCACCGCGATCGATTTGATCGTAAGGCGCTTTTTTTCTGGTTCGAGGTATGATTTATTCGGATGCAGAACCAGCGGGACGAGGAACAACAGAAGCGCGCCGATCCCAAGCAGACTCCAGAGCAGGATATGATGATCCTGAATAAAAACAGCTGAAAGGCCGACAAGAAGACCGGCGACCATCGTCAGAAAACATCGGAGGTGTGTTTTGGCATGATACCCGCCGCCGGTTGACTGGAAAGTGTAAAAGCCGGAGACTAGGATAACAGCTGCCCAAAACTGCCGTAAGAGAAGTCCTATAAGAAGCAGTGCGGCAGTCGACCAGATGGTGTAGAAGGTGATGTCGAAACCGTAGAGATAGACATCCCGGTCTTTTTCCGGAATGCGGCCGCATCGAATCAGGCGATCTGTTAAATGATTAATCACATTCATGTTCATGTCCTCAGTCAGAGCTCGGTTCTGCATTCTTCTTCGTCGGAATCAATGCCAGTACCCGAAAAGTATCGTTTTTTATAGTGATATTCAGCTGCCCGCCGGCGTTCTGAAGGATTTTTTCCATAATCGAGATTCCAAGCCCGTGAAGGGGCTCGGTTTTTCTGCTGAAAAAGGATGTGGATTTTTTAGCAGGCAGTATTCCTAAAAGCGGGTTCTCGCAGAGGATCATCAGTCCGGCCTGTGAATAAATGAAGGAAAGCAGGATATAACGGGCTCCGGGAAGGTCTTTTCTTTCCATCAGCGCTTCAGACGCATTGTCCAGCATATTCGAAACAAGTGAACACAGGCTGTAATCATCGATGTTCATTCTTCCGGTATAATGCAGATCAGAGCCTCTGAATTCAATGCCAAGTGACTTGATTTTACGAACTTTGACCAGCAAAAGAGAATCGAGCGCGAGGTTGCCGGTACTGAATTCCGGAGCCGCCTTAGTCTCCAGTTCTTTCAGGTATTCAGGATAATCCGGCCATTTACCTGCTTCAGTCAGTGTTCGGATATCTTTCACATAGGATCTGACATCATGGCGGAGATGAAGCGTGGTTTCGTAAGTCTCTTTCAGCATCTCCATCTGTTGCTGGCTTTCCTTCAGCTGCTTTTCCTGAAAACGGTACCGCTCTTCCTGTACGGCATATCCGGTGAGCGTTTTGTGGGTAATGATTGTAATGATTCCCATGATCAGGGAGATGCTGCAGCCGGCAAGGAGCCACAGTCCCGGAAGATCAAAGCGTTCTCGTGCAATAAAGAAAATGTCAATCATGGCGGTGGAAAGGAGTACGGATACGAGAAGCAGGTAAGACGGTCTGGCACTGATGGATTTCTCCCGGTACAGGCGGGAGATCAGGAAGAAAGCCAGCCACATGAGGACATTGCAGCTGAGGGTAAAAATGATTCTGGGGATTCCACGGCTCATCAGAAGGTCAAAATCTACACCGGAGAAAACAGAACCGAGATGGATCACGATTCCGACAAGTCCCATGGAAACGATGATGACAATACCGCTCCAGAAAAGCTTCTGTGTGATCGTTCCATGGAAAAAGAAAACAGCATAAAGAATGACAAAGATAAAAGTCCAGGTGTCCCATTCCGGCATCGGAAAGAAAAGGTAGCTGGAAAGAGCGGCCGCAGTGAGGAGTGCGCATGCGAAAAAGGACCAGGATTCCTGATGCTTTTTTATCAGCATCCTGCTGATAAACCAGGTGAAGAGAAAACCTTGGAAAAGGTTCAGGGAGATTTCATAAATCGTCCATAACATATTTCAGAAAGTTCCTTTATGATAGTCAATCAGTTTATTGATGAAGTCTTCCCGGAATTTCTTTCCGAGAGGAATTTCGGCTTTTTCCTCTCCGCATCTGAGGAAGACCGCCTTGTTGCTGTAGCCTTCCACATGATTGGAATTAATGACGAAGCCCCGGTGACACTGGATGAATTCATCGGGAAGTGATTCCAGAAGCCTGTTAAATGAATCTGTGATTCTGGCCTCAAGCGAGGAACCGTCTGTTTTTCGGATTGTGATGAGGCGAAGACGTGCATTGACTTCAAGATACAGGACCTGATCATTCTCCACAAGAAGTTCCTGACCTGATACATGAAAAACGGTGGCGTACCTGCCTGTGATGGATCGGGCTTCCCTGAGACTGTCAAGTGCTTCGAAGAGTTTTTTTGCGTTTACAGGTTTCAACAGATATCTGTAAGTAAATATTTCAAAAGCGTCAGACATGTATTCGGCGCTGTTTGTCGTAAAGATGATAGTCGCCCGGATGGATTCGGAACGGATCTTTTCCGCGAGGCGAAAGCCGGCATTGTGGCTATGAGGTGTCATGATGTCCAGGAAAAAAATATCAAAGCTGTGCAGTTCCGGTAGATCAAAAGACAGAGACTGAACACTGTCATATTCCCTGATCACAAGGTCATTTATGGATTGCTCGCCGGCCCATCTGCGGATCATGTTCAAAAGATCCAGTCGATCCTGATCATTGTCATCAAAAACCACTATTTTCATCTTTTTCTGTAAATCCCTTCTCAGATATCCCTGAAACAGAGTATATCACAGAAATCAGAAGGCATCCAGTGTCATTCGTCACAGAAAAATGCAATTCGTCGCAAAATCGACACAGGATGCGGTTATTTATGCTATGATGACGATGAAAGTACAGCGAGGTGAGCCATTACTGCAGGAAAGATGAGAATCGGTTACGCAGTGCTAACATGACACCGGCTCTGCAGCCGGAGACAAAGAGAGGAGAAACAGTATGTCAGAAAAGAGAAATGTAAAAGAAAAAGCTTTACAGCTCGCGCTGGATATGATCAGAAGATCAGCAGTCAAAAACGCCGGAGCAGCCAGCATCAAAGGATCGTATGAAGCCGAAGTACCGAAGGAGCTGCAGCGAGTTAAGGAACAGAACAAATGGGGGGTGGTAACAACCACACAAACTAAAACAGTTGAAACTGCGGTAATGGTGTCAACAGTACTTTTAGCGGCAGTGTGCTGGCTGGTACGGTATTTTTAACAGTACTGCCGTTTGAAAACATGAAAGAGGTCTTCGTTTACCGTACCTGGCGGAGACCTGATTAATTGATAGTCTACGATAAATCGGGAGGAAAAAGATGAGAAGAACAGTTGCAACAGTTTTGATGACAGTAACGCTGTTTTTGTCCGGGGCGTTAATCGCCTTTTTACAGGGAAGCGAAGTTCATGCGGCAGGAGATGTTGATGATATAGCCGTAACTGACCAGAAAGACAGAGCAGTGAAGGCCTTTGCCAAGGATGTTGCAGAGGAAAATGGAGTGGCTTTCAGTGAGGCAACAGAATCCGAGATTTTACCTGTATTTTCAGGAACCAACGGCTCACAGGGGAACGCTCTTGTTTTGACAAATACAGTCGGAAATACAGTCACAAAAGATGTGTTTATGTTTATGGATGATGAAGGTGCTATGGCGCTTGATCCGACAAATGCGTATCGCGAAGAGAATCTTCGGAGCGGAACAACAGTGAATTTTCCTTCCAATGAGAAATATGTAGTGCATGGGACAGCAGTATATAATGTGCAGATTGATCCTACGTCATTCCTTTCCTACTATCAGCCAGTCGGAGCATACTATGTTTACTACAAGAACAGCCCTTGTAATGTCGGAAGAATCCGGCTGGAGTACATCACAGATGGTTTTGCTTATTCCTATCCTGGATTTATGCCGTTGGATATGAATGAAGTCACCTATGTGATTGCTGTGGATAAATACAATCCGGTTAACAATACATCTTACAGCAAGACACAGCCGTATCCTTCAAATTGGGCAATCAGTGTAGCGGCAGGCTCGCCGTTTGTTGGAAAATTCTTGACCTTCTACTGTGTTGTTGACGGAGCTGTCAGGACAGCGACAATTCCTTTTTAAACCGAAACATCATCGAATACGATCGGAGGAGGTCTGTCATGAAGTATAGAATGAGATCCCTTGTATTGATCCTTCTTGCTGTGTTAGTATTTTCCGCCTGTACAGGAGCCACTTCCGGAGTCCTGACAACGAAGGAGACAGCGCAGCTGGAAAATCTCTACGGGCAGGACAGGGATGCGGTTTTCCGGGAACTGGGTATAAAAGAACAGGATGTCGAAACCGCGCTTAATGAAAATACTTATCTGTCACTTGCCAAGACACGTACGATCGGAAACCTCCGGTATCAGAGGAGACTTGCCTTCAACCTCCCGTCAGCGTTTGCAGGAGAAGATCTGGTATATGTAGGAGAACCGGGAAGCGCATCGGATCCGGAAGTGCTGAAAGGCCTGAAAGCTCTTTATGAAGGCGCGGTAAAACAGTACGGCGAACCGGATAACGATCCCGATGTCGTACGGACGCATCTGTCGGAACTTCTGGAAGAACAGCCCCAAAAGATCCGGCAGAGCTATGACAGCTGGAATCTTTCGGACAAGACCGTTCTTACACTGTCTGTAATGGAAGTGGAGGATCGGGCGTTAATAGAGGTACAATACCGACAGGCTGTGAAGTGAAACTCTGGCAATTTGAAATATGGGTAAAACCAGGGAAAGGACCTTTTGTTGATCCTATCAGTAATTTCTTTGATTTGTAATTTTTCAATGGGGATCATCTTCAGGTTGAGAGGGTCATCTGCTGAATTACATTAAAACGACTTTATAAAGAAGGAGAGGCTGCTATGAAGACAGCTTTCCCTTCCAAGCAACAAGAGTTGCTGATCATTGGATATTTACTTGCGCAATAAGTTCATTAATCTGAAAGGGGACAATTGAGATGAAAATGAAAAAGAAATTGTTGGCAATCATGGTGTTTCTATCTTTGTTTTTACAGGCTGTACTGTTGCCGGTTTGGACCTATGCGGATCAGAATGCCTGTGCAGTTTATGAGTCTGTCGGAAAAGAATCCGGGATCATTTACACAATGGATCAGGAAGAAAATGTCCTCGGAATATCAGATTTTGCTGTAGATGGGAAGCGAGGGTATCTGTTGTCGAATGTCTCCAATAAGATCCTTGTCTATGAAGACAACAAAAGGGTCGAGGAGATTGACTTGGAACGCTATGCATCCACAGCGATACGGTTTGCTGTTGACGGGAATAGAATCTGGATATATGATAACTGTGCAAGAATTTTTCTTCTTGAGAATCTGAAGAAGACAGCGGAACTTTCTATATATGACTTCGCAGACAGTGAGGCAATAGAGGATTTTAAGGTTATTGACGGAGATTTGTATATTACAATAGCGACTTTCACAGAAAAGGGAGAAGTAACATACAGAATTTCCTTATCGGGTCATAATCTTTCGTGTACAGAAACAATTCCGGGGAGACTGGTTCAAAAGGAATATGTGCAGGATCTGAAGGAAACGGAGAATATATTACATTCTGTTACGAAAGAAACGGCAGAGAAAGACGGCTATCAGTTGGAGATGCTGCAGGGATGTTCAGATCTAGGAGAAGGCCGGGATCATTGCCATTACTATCTTAGCTGTGAAATCCTGGATGATAAAACCTCAGAGTATTATGTTCAAAGAGTGTACTGCTTTACGGAAGATAATCATTTGAAAGAGGTATACAATCTGCCGATTCCGGTTTCGGCGCGAAGTGAAAGAGTCCGGATGATTGACGGAAGAATATACATTCTGTCGACAGAAGAAAACAGGGTAGTACTTGATGAATTAGAGCGATATGGCAGCCGGGAACTATCAGAGTGTCTGTTGAAAATCAATTGGAGCAGAAGCAATCCTGAAGAATCCGGATTATCAGGCGATCCAAATGAGGCAGAGTCGGAACTGCTGAGTGCTTCGACGTCCTTATCCCGGTCAACAGCAATCAGCATCATCGATTCATATTGTACTCCGTTCACGTGGTCCTGCTCAGCTGCAAATTTGCTTCCACTGGCAAATTGGATCTGCCCGAGTTATGTCACCGGTGCAGGGACTTACAACTGCATGCCTTATTGTTGGGGAGGCTTCTGTGATGCAGCGAGTTTTGCTTCTCAGATTCAAAGCGGATACAGGGTCGGAAATAAGAATGGTCCGAGCTTCGGGTATTACTCCGGGTATGTAAATTATACTGCCGGAATCGACTGCTCCGGTCTGGTCAGCAGAGCATTAATGCTCTCAGACCACTGTTATACCGGTAACATGGCGGGTATAATGACTTCAATTCATTGGAATAACTTGAAACAGGGAGATATTATTTTAAATCCGGGTACACATGTCATGATGTATTATTACACGCTGACGCCGGTCTCAAATGGTTACTTCCGGATATTTGAAAGTACTATAGCAAATAACCTTGACCGATGCGTGAAAAGAGTTCGGAATATATATGACCTGAGCGGCTATTCTCCTTACACATATCCGGGATATACTGATTGATTGAGACAAGGATACTTTAAGGAGCTTTGTACTGAGATGCGTATGAGATGAAGGAGGAAGCGGACATGAACAGATTCAGATTGTATTTTGGCAGCATGATGCTCGCTGCAGTGTTGACATTGTTTTCCTGTTCCGAACGATCTCCGGAAGAAATAACTGCATCTGCTTCCGAAATAGCTGTAAACGGAATGAGCGCGGATGCTGAAGGCAGTATTTCAGAAGCTGAGAATCACACAGATCCGGAATCCATTACAGAGACAGATATGACAGCACCTGAGGATGAGGCTGAGACGGGAGGGTCGGCTTTTTTTAATAAAGACGAACTGCTTGATACGAAGATTTGTGGTATCCAGGGGGAGACGCCGGAGTATACAAGAGGTGTTGTTTTGCGTGAGACCCTGCTGTATCCCGCACCGGGAAAGGACGTCCTGGAACTCGGAACCATTTACCCTGCAAGAGAAGTAGACGTCCTGATGCAGCTGAAAGTAGAATCATATCTGTATGAGCAGGGCAACGAAAAAACACAGGAAAACTGGCTGCTGGTAAGAGAGGCATCCGGCAGTATCGCTTTCGTGCGTGCGGAGGATATTGGAAATGCATCAGAAGTCAGGGTGGAGGCCTGTGAGCCCTGGCGAATTAAAGCCGGAGCGCCGTGCTACTATGAGGTTGAATGCCGTACAAATGTTGCGCAGGATCACCCAAGCGGACCTTTATGGGTGGTTCGAAAAAACGATACCACAGGAGTCTGGTACTTAGAGGGAATCAGCGGGGAATACTACTATATCAATGATATAGATTCTCTGGAGATGTATCCGTTTCCTTGGAGTACGCGAGGCAGGCGAGCGGGGTAAGCAAGAGAGAAGCAGACACCTATGATCAGTAAGGGCGGAGACTATGAGGAAGGCGCCTTTTTTCCGGTGATGGAGATCCCGGGAGGTCAGCTCTTTGAGGTGCTGTAGAAGTAAAGTGTAAGACAGTTTCAGGAAATACATTGGAGTAAGCACACATCTTCAGTCGGAAGAAGTGGTTATCTTCAGAAACAAGCCCCAAAGAGAAAAAATTGAAAAAGAGGCTGACGAATCATAGATGATCAATATCATTTGTGATTGCGACAGTCTCTTTCATTGAGTGCAAGTCCAGAACAGGTCCTGCACGGATTATTTAATATCCTTCCTGCAGAAGAACACGATGCCGAGTACGGTGTTGAGTACGCCGAAAATCACAAAGGACAGGAGGCCTAAGAGGAATACCGTATCGATGGGGACGGTCGGGCCGCCGCCGAGAAGCGCCATGAGGTTCAGGCTGCTGAGCCCGAAGGAACTGGAACTGTAGGTCGGGATCAGATAGACCAGATATTTGAACTTCTCGGTGTCCAGGAACGAAACGACAGAGGACACGGCGGTGAGCGCCAGAGAGAGCACCAGCGTGAAAATGATCGTCGGCGCGACGTTTCTGAGCGCCATGGCGAGGAAGGTCGATACCGTCGCGATGTAGACAAAGGTCATCACACCGTTCACCGCCCAGTAGAGGATCTGCTTCGTCATATCCTTCGAGGGATCACTTTCGAAGGGGAAGAAGAGCAGCGCGAAGCCGGTCGTGGCAGCCGTGTACAGGAGAATCATAAAGACGCAGAAGACGATCGAAACGATCAGGTGCGAGAGATAAATCTGCACGCGCCGGTTTCCCGAGATCACCTTGTTCCGGAGCGTCCCGTTCGAGATGTCCGAGCAGACGAGGATGCCCGCAAATGCTGGAATCACGAGGCCGATATTATTGGTCAGCGAAAATGCGGAGTCCATCAGGGTGTTGGCGGAGAACAGAGTTTCATCGCCGAGGGCGTCTCCTGTGAGGGCGTTGATTCCGAGATACATCAGCGTGATAAAAAGCGGAAACGCAACGCAGAGAATCAGGATCACCAGGGTCAGTTTACTTTTACGGACGCGGTAAAAATCCGCCTTTAACAGTCCAATCATACAATTTTCCCCCTTCCCAGCAGCCGGATGTAATGGTCTTCGATCGTTTCCTCCAGCGTATTCAGAGAGCGGACCGACAGACCGCTTCCCGCGAGGACGGCGATGACGCGGTTGAGATCCGCATCGCCGTAGAGGATGACGCGGTCGCCTTCCTTTATAATTTCAGGGAAGCTTCCCTCCGCCTGCAGCGCCCGCAGAATATCATCGGGCGAATCGCCGGACACGACGATCTGCCGGCGGGCATTCCGGTGCAGCGCGTCCATGGTGATTTCCTCGAGGAGCTCTCCGTGCGAAATGACGCCGATCTTGGTGCAGATCTTGTCAAGCTCCGACAGGATGTGGCTGGAAATCAGGAAGGTGACGCCTTCTTTGTGCAGCTTCATGATCGTCTCGCGGACTTCGATAAAGCCCTGGGGATCGAGACCGTTCATCGGCTCGTCCAGAATCACGAATTCCGCGTCGGAGACCATGACCATGGCGATGCCGAGGCGCTGGCGCATGCCGAGGGAGAAGTTTCCGGCCTTTTTCTTCCGGATGGCCTCCTCGTCAAGACCAACGCGGTTGATCAGCTGTCGAAGCTCATCATCGGTTTTAATGACGCCGGTGATCGCGCACTGAAGCCGGAGATTTTCCAGAGCCGTCATGTTCCGGTTCATGGTGGCTGTCTCCACAATAGCGCCGGTTTTCCTGCGCACCTGATAGATTTCGGAGGAAGTGTACGGAATATCGTACAGCGCATATTCTCCTTCCGAGGGAGCGGCGAGTCCCGTAATGAGCCGGATCACCGTGGTCTTCCCGGCGCCGTTCTCGCCGACGAAACCGTAGATATCGCCCTTTTCAATGTGCATGGAAACATCTTTCACGGCATAATGCCCCTTGTAGAGCTTGGAAAGATGAGTCGTCGTCAGTACATTCATAGAGAACTCCTCCATTCAGTCTTCGCATCCCGTAGATGCAGTACCTATCATAGCAGATTCTGCGGGAAAAGACAAACTTTCTTTTAGGAAATTACAGAGGGATAATTCCGCGGAAAGTGTGGATTTAAGGCTTGATAATTGCAGGAGGCTGCGGTAAACTGTAAAAAAGGGAGAGACAAGGCTTTTGTCTCACGAGAGCAGTTCCATTTTTAAGGAAGAAAGGAGAAGCGATGGGTAAAGTCAATCCGAAATTTATCGGTCTTTCGCAGTACAAGGCGCCGTTCACGCAGGAACTTGCGGGCCGGAGCTTCCATCTCGTGATGGATGACGGCAGTGAACTGATGCTGAAATTCATTGACGGGGAAAATGTAGAGATTGCCGAGAAGGGACAGCCTTTTGTGTGGGAAAGCTACGAGTGCATGAAGGGCGACGAATGCACCTATTTCGTGCATGTGCAGCCGACGGCCGGAAAGGGCCTCATTAACAAGAGCTGGATTCTGGATCTCGAGCAGCGGCTGGTGACTTACGTCCTCATGGAGGAGGGCTACGATCCCGAGTATCCGCGGATTATCCGCACCGAGCCCTTCTTCGGGGCGATCAAGGTGCCCGGAATGCCGCTTCCGAAGATCCGTCATCATCTCTCGAAGCGCCTCGTCGGACGCCACATTTACTGGCGCTACAATCCGGGCTTCCGGATCCAGCACATTTATCACACGCCGACGATTGTGCGGGCCAACCTCGGACCGGACACCGGCTTTGTCAATGAGGACGAGCTTTTCAAGGATCTTCTGGAGTCCGACGATCCCGAGAAGAGAGCCGAGGGACAGAAGAAGCTCGAGCATTACAGGGAGTGGCGCAAGATCTACCCCTTCTATGAGGAACCCTGCTTCCATGTGTGGATCAAGGAGAATATGAACGTCTTCTGCTTCGTGGAGGAGAACGCGAACCGCCTCGATCCGGAGCGGCATTCGGGCGGCGGCGGAATCCTTCTTCTGCAGGAAATCGACCGGATGACCGACGTAGGGCTTTGCTTCAGCGCCGGCGAGTACTATATGATCACGGCGCTCGGCGACCTTGTGGACGATCCGGATCCGCTGGATGAGGTGCCGTCTCCCTATGATTTCTCGGGCTTTGACGCGGTACCGACCGTCGGCCGGGAAATTCCGGAGGAGTAAGAGGAGGCTTCTTCGAGTTCCGCCCGGTCGGTTTCGGCCAGATGATCTGGCAGACACGGGGACGGTTCTTCTGTCTTGGTCCTGGACCAAGACAGAAGAACCGTCCCCGTGTCTGCGATCGGCCAGATGATCTGGGAGCCGGTGATCGCCGCCGCGAAGGAAGCGAAGGCCCCGTGGCTCGTCGTCGAGCAGGACGAGCACTACGATCTTCCGAGCCTCGAATGCGCGAGACGCAGCCGCGAATATCTGAAGATCCTCGGAATCTGACCGGTCTTTCCGCCGTCAGCGGTCGATACTGATGCCGTGAAAATCCATTTTACGATACGCACTGGGAGTCATCCCGGTGCGTTTTTTGAAGCTCTCGATAAAGTTCGCCATGTTGTGAAAGCCGACTTCGGCGGTGATGGCGTCGATCGAGCGCGCGGTATTGCGAAGAAGAAAGCAGGCGTGGCGGATGCGCAGGCGGATCAGGTAGTCCGCCGGAGTGTAGCCCGTGTATTTCTTGAATTCACGGGAAAAGTGATACTTGCTGATATTGGCAAAGCGCGAGAGCTCGTCGAGCGTGAGATCGCGCGTATAGTTGCTCTCCATGTAGCGGATCATGTAGCGATAGGTGTCGGGAACGGCCGGACGGACATAGCGCTCTGAATAGCGGAAAAAGGTCGTGAGAAGGTTCAGGAGCGCGGTCCGGACATAGAGGCCGCTGTGCTCCGAAATCGTCATGCAGGAATCCAGAAGACCGTCCGTGATGGTCTGAATGTCCATCAGGGAGACCGGCGTGACCAGGATGCCCTCCTGCAGGTGATTATCGGAGACGGTCTTAGCCGCGGTGCCCCACATGTGTACGACAATATGCTCCCAGTCCTCGGAGACCGCGCGTGCGGTATAAGTCTTGCGGCAGTCAATCAGCGCGGCCTGACCGGCGCTGATCGGATAGCTTCTGCCGTCAACGGTGAGCTCGCCTTCTCCGGAGAAGGTGCAGGAGAGCAGCAGGGAATCGAAGGCGACATGCTGCACATAGGAGTCTTTCCACATGTGGACATAGAAAAAATCCTGGAAGTGAAGCGCGGGGTCGTCGCGCACGAAAAAGACGTCGGAAAGCGTCTCAAAAGAACCCGAAAGACGATAATTACGCGCGCTGACCGCGCGCGTCTCCCGCCCGAGCGGAGGAATATCGGCGCTGTCCTTTCCGGCGTCAAAAAACACCCTGGCTTCGTCCGACAGAACGGATTCATTGACGAGCGGGATTTCATTGACAAAACGGATCAGATGATATCGTTCAAACATGGTATACCTCAGCAAGATTCCATAAATTGATGGCAAGATACTAAATTGACACAGCTAAAATATCATGTTATAAATAACTTGTCAAGTTATGATCGTGGAAGTATATAAGATTTGTCGCATGATTGTCAGGCGGCTTTTTTATTCCTTTTGCTGAAGGTGCAGGAATCCTTTGCAAATACAGGAAAACCGGCAGGCCGGAACGACGGGGTTCAGCACTTTAGCAGAGAAAAGCAACATTACAGAAATGTCGTTATTTTATCACAGATTATTATAAAGGAGGACCGAAAATTCCGGTAAATGCTATGGCGATTGAGTATGGAGTAAACTTAAACGGGGAAGGAAGAGCGTACCCTCACTACTGGGAGCTCTGCGTCGGCTCCTGCCACGCGGCAACCATCCTGCGCGCGGATGTGCAGGCACAGATCCGCAGAGCACATCGGGAGATCGGATTCAAATATCTGCGCTTCCACGGACTTCTGGACGACGATATGAGCGTGGTGATCAAGCCCATGATGCCTTTCTCGCCGCTCAGATATTCTTTCTTTAATATTGACACGATCTTTGACTTCCTGCTGGATGCGGGAATGAAACCCTTTGTAGAGCTCGGCTTCATGCCGGAAGCCTACGCTTCGACCGATCAGACGACCTTCCATTATAAGGGATTCTCCTCGATGCCGAAGAAGGATGAGGATTGGTCGAACCTGATCACCGCGCTGCTGCAGCATCTCGAAGAGCGCTACGGCGAGGCGGAAGTCCGCTCCTGGTTCTTTGAAGTCTGGAACGAGCCGAACCTCCGTTTCTTCTTTGACGGCACGATGAAGGATTATTTCCACCTGTATGAACTGACGGCCCGTGCGATCAAGGGCGTGGACGAAAAGGTGAGGGTCGGCGGCCCCGCAACCTCCAACAACATGTGGATTCCGGAGTTCCGCGCGTTCTGCGAAGCGAACGACGTACCGTATGACTTTATCACCACTCATCACTATCCGTCTGACGATCCGCTTTCGACCGCCGGCATGAATACGGAGAATGAAAAGGGCCACGGCTGGGGCGACGCGCCGGATCCGGCGACGATGACCCCCGAGCAGATTGCGGAGATGAAGAAGATGATGGAATCCTTCTTCCACCGCGAGAACAAGAACCCGAGAGATATCCTGTACCGTCTGGCGAAGAAGGTCAAGGAAGAAGCCGGTGACTATCCGGTATACTATACCGAGTGGAACGCGGGACACTATGACACCAGCTACGCGGCGGCGGGCGTCGCGGCGACGCTGGCCTACAATGAAGGCCTCGTGGAAGGATATTCCTACTGGTGTATTTCCGACATCTTTGAAGAGCTCGGCCTGAACGGCCTGCCCTTCAATAATGAATTCGGTCTCGTGAATGTCTACGGCGTGAGAAAGCCCGTATACCGCCTCTTTGAGGAAATGCACAAAGCCGGAGACCGCAGGCTCGATGTGGAGGGCTTCGGCGCGAGCCGCACGGCGGAAGTGCTGCCCTTTACGGACGGCGAAACCGTGACGCTTTTTGTCTACAATCATGATATCGAAGAGCGCGACATCAAGGCGGAGGACGTGGAGCTGACGCTGAAGGGCGAAGTGAAGTCCCTGAAGGTCGCGATGATCGACAGCAAGCACTGCAACCCCTGCGGATGCTGGGAAGCCATGGGCAAGCCCGAATATCCGACGAAGGATCAGCTCGCGGCGATTGAGTACGCGTCGCAGCTTGTCTGGGAGAACTGTCCGGCGGAAGGAAGCGAAAATGTGCTGAAGCTCAGGATGGAGCCGGAGAGCGTCGCGATTGTGAAGGCAGTGCTGAAGTAAGCAGAGGGTCTTTTGTAAAAAGAGGTTAACACATGAGAGAAATCACAACCATCAACGACAGCTGGCTGTTCAGTAAAACCTGTACCAAGGCGCCGGAAAAGATGCCGGAGTGCGGCGGGGACTGGACGCCGGTAACGCTTCCCCATACCTGGAACGCGGTGGACGGCATGATCGGCGTGCCCTTCGAGCGCGGCGCCTACTGGTATGTGAGAAGCTTTGAAGCGCCGAAGCAGCCGCGGGACGGCGGCCGGCTTTATGTGGAGGTCGGCGCGGCCGCGCTTGTCGGCGAAGTCTACGTCAACGGCGTCTTCTGTACGAAGCATGTCGGCGGCTACAGCGCCTTCCGCGCGGACATTACGGATCAGCTGCGCGAGGGGGAAAACATCCTGGCGATCCTTGTCGACAACCGCTACAGCGACAAGGTCTATCCGCAGCGCGCGGATTTCACCTTCTACGGCGGACTGTACCGCTATGTGAGCCTGATCTCCGTTCCGGAAAGCCATATTTCCCTCGATGAATTCGGCGGATCGGGCGTGTATATCGATACGGAGACGACGGAAGACGGCGCCTTTGTTACGGCGCGCGTGAAAACCTGTGCCCTGAAGGAAGGGCAGAAAATCGGCCTCAGCATCTACGATGAAGATGCGGTATGGAACGACGGCGACGCGGCCGCGGAAAGCTGGTGTGACGCAGCGGAGGAAACCTGCGTGAAGACCTTCATCCCGGATGCCGCGAAGTGGGATCCGGAGGATGACTGGGCGATGTATACCGCCGTCATTACGCTCCTGGAGCACAACGAAGTCATTGACGAGCTGGAGATTCCCTTCGGCATCCGTGACTGCGAAATCGATGCGGAGCGCGGCTTTATCCTGAACGGCCGGGAGTATCCCTTGCGCGGTGTGTGCCGGCATCAGGACCGCCTCTATGAAGGCAATGCGCTTTCGGAGGACGCGGCCTGGGAGGACGCGGCGCTGATCGCGGAGATGGGCGCGAATACCGTACGCCTCGCGCACTATCAGCAGGCGCAGGAAATGTACGACGCCTGCGATTCGGAAGGCCTTCTTGTATGGGCGGAGATTCCGTATTTTGCCCAGAGCTGGGACGACGACGCGCACGCTGCGGCGGTGAATGAAATCAAAGAACTGGTGGCGCAGAACTACAACCATCCGTCGATTTTCTGCTGGGGTCTCAGCAACGAAATCCTGATCGGCGGCAATGATAATGAGAAGCTGATCCCCTGCCACGAGGATCTGAACCGGGCCGTGAAGGAGCTCGATAAGAAGCGCCTGACGGTCATTGCGCACGAGTACAACGCGGGCTGGGACCATCCGCTTCACGACGTTTCAGACGCGGAGGGCTGGAACCATTATTTCGGCTGGTACAGAGGGCTTCTGCCGGATCTCGCGGCCTGGTGCGACGAATACCACGGAAAATATCCTTCGCGCCGCTTTGCCGTCACCGAGTACGGCTGCGACTGCGTGATCAGCTACCACAGCGATCATCCGGAAAAGCAGGACTATACGGAGGAATACCAGGTTCTGCTGCACGAGAACGCCTGTGAAACCTGGGCGTCCCGTCCCTGGATCTGGGGCACCTATGTCTGGAACATGTTCGACTTCGGAAGCTCCTTCCGCAGAGAAGGCGGCACGATGGGCCGCAATAATAAGGGTCTCGTCACCATGGACCGGAAGATTAAGAAGGACTCCTTCTATGTCTATAAGGCCTGGTTTGGCAAAGAGCCTTTCGTTCACATCGACGGAAGACGGTATTTTGCCCGTCCGGGCGAGACGACGACCGTACGCGTTCATTCCAATCTGAGTCAGGTAACACTTTATGCGGATGGCGCGAAGGTCGGCACGATCGATGGGGAGCATACCTTTGTCTTCGAGAATGTTCCGATCCGGCCGGAAGGGACGGTCCTGACAGCGAAGGCGGAGGACTGCTCGGACAGCATCATGATCCGGAGCGTCCCGGAGCCGCTTCCGGAATTTACCTTTGCCGGCTTTAAGGCCACGAAGGACGCGATCAACTGGTTTGAGAGTGTCTCGGAGGTTGCCGGCACACTTGAGACGAAGCCCGGCTTCTATTCCGTACATGATACAATGGCCGATATCCGGGAAAACGAAGATGCAAAGAAAGCGCTTCTTGCCTGCATGACGGCGGCTGTCGAGCGTGCGCTTCCGGAGCAGATGGCCTTCATGGGCGACACCTCCCTATCGGCAGCGGACTACCTGTCAGACGGCTTCATCGGACAGATTCTCGGCGACAAGAAGGAGACGACGCTGAGAAAGCTTCATGCGGCGCTTTCGGCGATTCCGAAGG
>CAMOXU010000060.1 GCA_946629525.1 uncultured Clostridia bacterium | reverse complement strand
CCGGGCGGATTCGGGACTTTCACCCGTTAGAAACGTGCGCCGCCAGGCGCACCAGTAAAAGGGGATTTCGCAGTGAATGCGAAATCCCCTTTTCATATGTCCCGAAGATCAGGAACGCTTTCATATGCTGTTCAATCCGGAAAATGCCCCGCATCTGAGTGCGGCGCGGCAGGAACCGTCCGGGCATTTCCCGGATCAGATTACTGAAGATTGGATGCGTCCGACCCGGTGATAAATTCTTTTATTTCATCCGGAAGCGGTATCTCATCATCCTTCATTTCCATCCACTTAATTTTGCCCTTTTCTATCCGGATCTCGACCTCATAGCACAGATCACTGTCAGTCTGTTCCCATTCCCGCGCGTACAGGAAGGAAATTTTCACAGTCCCGTCTGCCTTTGCCTTGAAAGTATAGACATCTGTGCTGCTTGTGCCGGTCATACCGGGCTCTGTCTCCTCATCTTTGCTCTCTTTCTTTACCATCTCGATCAGAGAATCATCGTCGATCTTATAGGACCACTGATATCCGGCGGACGGAATACCTGTAAGCGATGCAGTAAGGATATCGTTCGTCGAATTCAGATTGACAGCCGTCGTATCAGTGCTGCGGCTGATATTGACGCTCGTTGTTCCCCCGCATGCCGTAAGGCACACAGCGGCGAGTGCGATGAGCACCAGAACTGCGCCCAATGTTTTTTTCATAAATGAGTTATCTCCTTTCTTCACATTGATCTCTATGGTTATATACGAACCAATTTCCATGAAGTACAGAGTAAAACTTATCGAAAAGTCTGTAAGGGACTGCCGATAAAAGGCCTGCGAAGCGATTCATATAATTATTACGCAATCGTCTGGATTGCATTATTCCGATTCATCGGAAGTCCCGGGATCCCGGTCCTTTTCGGAGGGGGCTGCAGGGGCTTTTGCTTTCGATTCGACGTCGGCTTCTTTGCGGAACAGGATCTGCATCAGCTTTTTTGCCTCAGAGGCAGCCTTTCGGCTCCGCAGCTGGAAGAACATATCTTCGTGCTTTTCGGTCTCGTCGGCGGCCTTCTCGTCTATGATCTGATCGATCGTCCGGTCCCAGGAAGACTCGACGAGCTTCGGCTCGCGCTCTTTGGCGAGTTCGCTCTTCTGCTTCAGACGGAAGTATAGACTTGCATTTTGAGGCATGCTGTCCTCGTAAAGGACTTTATGCGTTACCGGATCGATACTGTCAAGCAGACGGTAGGACTCGATATCGCCGGGAAGATCCTTCTCCGCGTCCTTCTCGAGAATAAAGCTCTGGACAAAGGCAGTCAGCACGGCGCAGGCCGGCACGCTGATGATCATTCCGATCACGCCGAGGAGTCCGCTGCCGATGAGGATCGCTACAAGGACCATAAAGCTGGAGACGCCGACAGAGTTTCCGAGGATCCTCGGGCCGAGGAAATTCCCGTCGAACTGCTGCAGCAGAATGATGAAGATCAGGAAATAAAGAGCCTTCAGCGGGTCTACGCAGAATACCAGAAATGCGGTCGGGATCGCGCCGATAAAAGGTCCGAAGAACGGAATGATATTCGTGAGACCGATTATGACGGATACCAGCAGCGAATAGGGAATACTGAGGAGCGTCATGCCGAAGTAGCAGATCACACCGATGATCATCGAGTCCAGGATCTTTCCGATCAGGAATCCGCCGAACTTTTCATCTATAAAGCGGAGATTTTTGAGCACGCGGTTGGCTCTGGAAACCGGAGAGAACGCATAGAGCATCCTTCGGAATCTGGCTGTAAGTCTTTCTTTGGCGCAGAGAATATATACGGACACGATCAGCCCGAGGAAGGCGTTCCGGATAAAGACGAGAACGCCTTTTAAGGAATCAGTGACCTGTCCCATCAGCTGCTCCACCTGAGGTTCCATCTGCTCATAGAACCAGGCGACCAGACGGTTCGCATAGTTGGCGATGAGTTCACTTGAATTTGCCGCAAACTCAGAATTGTTCATATGTGCGTTCAGCGTGCCGGACAGCCAGTTCTGCGCATTCCGGATATAGCCCGGAAAGCTGACCATAATATTCTGTATACTGTTGATCAGCTCAGGGAGAAGCATCGCAAGCAGCACATAGATAAGAAGGATCAGCAGGGAGGCGGAAATCAGGGAACTGATCACACGGATCGCCCGCATCCCGCGGTCTTTCGGCAGCTTCTTTATTTTGCTGAGAATGAGCAGGATCAGATTTTCAGTGAGCTGCATCGGCGAACTCAGAATATAGGCCAGCGCAAAGCCGTAAATGATCGGCGTGAGGACAGAAAGGATCTTCCCGAGCCATGAAAAGAGAACAGAGCCCCGGAAAAGTACGAAATACAGCAGCATTGCGATCACAATGATGCCGAGGGCCAGCCCTGCAATCAGTCTGGTTTTCTCATCAATCTTCTTATCCATCGTGTCAGCCTCTAAGCTATCCTTTCATTTTTGTGAGCGTATCAAGCAGCTGTTCAAAATACTCCGGCAGCGGCGCCGTAAATTCGCAGTACAGCCCCGTAGAAGGGTGAATAAAGCCCGTCGTACTCGCATGGAGGGTCTGCCCTTCCAGCTTGAAAGGACACTTCTGAGGGCCGTATACGGCGTCTCCGAGCAGGGGATGGCCTATGGAGGCCATATGCACGCGGATCTGATGTGTCCTCCCCGTTTCCAGCGTGAACTCGCAG
The DNA here is from genome assembly GCA_946629525.1 of uncultured Clostridia bacterium. GTDB lineage: Bacteria > Bacillota > Clostridia > Lachnospirales > Lachnospiraceae > Chordicoccus. Next base: position 14,088 of record CAMOXU010000060.1, on the reverse strand, counting down.
AACGTGTAATTTCTGAAGCGCCGGAGCACCCGGTAATGTGTAACGGCTTCTTTACCTCCTGTCTTCACGACAGCCATCTTCTTGCGATCCTTCGGGTCTCTCCCGATATTGCCTTCGATCGTCCCGCTGTCATCCCGGACGACACCGCAGACGATCCCGTGATAGATCCTGGTCACGGAGTGCACACTGAGCTGGTCAGCAATCTTTCTGTGCGCCATATCGTTCTTGCAGATAATGAGCGAGCCGGTCGTATCCTTGTCGATCCTGTGGACGATGCCGGGCCTCAGCACACCGTTGATGCCCGAAAGACTTTCCCCGCAGTGATGAAGGACCGCATTCACAAGTGTCCCGTCAGGGTGGCCCGGGGCCGGATGCACAGTCATCCCCTTGGGCTTATTGACGATCAGAAGATCGTCGTCTTCATAGAGAATGTCCAGAGGGATCGCTTCCGGGAGGACCTCAGTCACCGTGGGCTCCGGGATCCGGATCTCTACCTTCTCTCCCTCTGCGAGTCTGCGGCTGTTCTTTGCGGGCTTTCCGCCGACCAGGACAGCGCCTTCCGCGATGAGCTCCTGGATCCTCGATCGGGAGAGATCCGGCAGCTTATCCGCGAGGAACCGGTCGCATCGTGCCCCGCCGCCCTCTTCTTCCACTGTTAAGATATGAATCGTATCTGCCATCAGCCTTTTTTCTTCTTTATAAAATTAAAGTCATCGTCTTTATAGAAAAAGACTGTGAAAATGAAGAACGCGACCGCTCCGCAGGTCACATAGATATCCGCCACGTTAAAGATCGGAAAATCGATCAGTTTAAAATAGAGAAAATCCCTTACATAGGAGAACACCATGCGGTCGACAAAATTTCCGACGGCACCCGCCGCGATAAAGACCGTGATGACCCGAAGCGGCAGAAAACGCCTGTCAGCCGGGAGCTTCGCGTAAAAGAAAACGGCTGCCGCGAGAAAGACCGCGGTGATCAGGATAAAAAAGACCCTTTGATTCTGCAGGATCCCGAAGGCCGCACCGTGGTTCTCAAGATAGTGCAGTTCGAACACGCCGGGGATCAGCTCGATCGGGCCGCCGGAAAGCGCCCTCCGCGCCGCGGTCTTTGTGAGAAGATCGAGGGCGATAAGGAGGGACGCGCAGAGAACGGCAAAAAGGATCTGTCTCTTCTTTTCATTCTTCATAGACAATCTCATCTCCGTTTATGAAACGAATACCGGCAAGGAGCTCCTCATCGGTCACATCGCCCGCAATAAAGGCCTTCCCGATCTCTTCAAGAAGGATAAAGCGGATCTGGCCGCCGGTCATTTTCTTGTCGGATTTTGTAAGAGCGAGGATCTCATTGTCATCTATGCCGTCTGCGAAGATAGGAAGACCGAACGCGAAGCACACGTCGCGGATCTCGTAGAGCTCCTCCGTACTGATAAGGCCGCGGGCATGACTGATGGAGGCGGCTGCAATCAGACCAAGTCCGACGCACATTCCGTGGAGCATTTCGAAATTCTTGTATTTCTCTATGGCATGGCCGATCGTATGTCCGAGATTCAGCAGAGCGCGTTCCCCCTTCTCCGTGGGATCCCGGCGAACGATCTCTTCCTTGATCCCGGCGGTCCTCTTCACCATCTCAAGGATCGTTTCCGGATCCTGCTCTTCGATCTCATACATATTGGAGAGAAGCCAGCCGAAGAAGTCCTCATCCGCGAGCAGGGCGGATTTCAGCACCTCTCCCATGCCGGATGCGAACTGTTCGCGGGAGAGCGTCGCAAGGACCGACGGATTCGTATAGACAAATTCGGGCATGTGGAAAGCGCCGACCATGTTCTTGTAGCCCTTAAAATCAACTCCGGTCTTTCCTCCCATGCTGGAGTCCACCTGCGCAAGAAGAGTCGTCGGCACCTGAACATACTTAATCCCACGGAGATAGGTCGCCGCCGCAAAGCCTGCCATATCCCCGACGACGCCTCCGCCGAGTGCCAGCAGACTGTCGGTCCTGTCAAAGTGGTGCTCCAGAAGAAAATCATACAGAGCTTCGATTGACATAAGATTTTTATGTTCCTCTCCTGCCGGGAACGCATAAACGTGAACCTCGGAGAAGACTTTTCTGCAGACATTCATGACTGCATCTGCATAGAGCGGGCAGGTATTCGTGTCGCCGACGATGCAGACACGGGAGCCTTTGATTGCGGAGGCCTCATAGGCGTCCTTCAGGTGATCAAATGAATTGCTGAAATAATGTTCCATAAAAAATTCTCCGTACATTCAGATTGGGAAATTACAAAAGAGCCTTCATTGTGAGTACTTTTTCCGCGATAAAGAAAAATCCTTCGGCAGGAAGGCTCCGGCATTTCCGGATTGAGTTTACAAAAGGAGCATCCGGATGGCTCCGGATGCTCCTGCGAATTCTGACTTATCTCGGTATCCTGTGGAAGACCGTTCCTTTTCAATAATTGGATCGCATGGAAGGCAGATCGAATGCCCCGCTCAGAATGCTTTGTACATCACCTGAAATATCGACATCCTCCGGCGTGAGAATAAATATATAACTGGAAATTCTCTGAAGGCTGCCATTCAGTGAGTAGCAGGCTCCGCAGGTGAAATCTATGATCCTCTGAGCAGTATCGACATCAATGCCTTCAAGATTCAGGACCACGGTGCAGGACGCCATCAGCGTGTCCGCGATATCCTTGGTATCCTCCATGGTCGTCGGCCGGATCACATTGACTTCCATCGGCGAGAAGCTGCGCTTTTTCGGAGCAGGCTTTGCCTTTCTGGCCGTGGTATCCTTTCTGGATGAATACTCTCTCGACGGAGCGGATGTGTACGAAGCAGGTGCCTCCTCCTCTACAGGATCTGCATACTCCTCCTCGTCATCGTAGTCGTCATAATCATCGGCAGCTTTCTTCCTGGAGAACCGGTCAAAGAATCTCTTCCTGGGCTTTTCCTCTTCGAATTCCTCGTCGTCCTCATCCTCATCATAATCATCGTCGTAATCGTCTTCCTCTTCATCAAGGAAGTCGTCATCGTCGTAATCATCGTTCAGCTTGATTGCATCAAGAAATCTATCAAAAAATCCCATCGGTTACTGTCTCCATTCTCTATTTCGCCGGATAATCGCGCTTTCCGAAAATACTCGTACCGACCCTCACCATTGTAGATCCCTCTTCAAGCGCAATCTCATAATCATTAGACATCCCCATACTGAGCACATCTACTGTTACATTATCAATATTTTTATTTGCTATGTCAACACTTAAATGGGCCAAATTTCTGAAGTGGACGCGGTCCTCCTCGGGGTCGCTGACAAAGGGAGCGCTCGTCATGAGCCCGCGCACACGCACATGCGGGAGAAGGCTGATCTCCCGAATCAGCGCTTCCGTCTCCTCGGCGCGTACGCCGAATTTCGTATCCTCTCCCGCTATGTTCACTTCGATGAGGATCGGAATTATGCGGTCGTGCTTTGCGGCTTCCTTCTCGATCGTCTGCGCGAGCTCGAGGGAATCCACGGAATGGATCATGGATATGTACTCCGCGATATATTTGACTTTGTTGCGCTGCAGATGTCCGATCATGTGCCAGCGTATATCTTTCGGGAGCTCCTCGTGCTTCTTCCGAAGCTCCTGGATATAATTCTCCCCGAAATCCCTGTGTCCGGCGTTGTAGAGCGTCAGGATATCCTCGCTGGGCTTCGTCTTGCTGACGGCACAGAGGGTAACGTCCTTCGCGGATCTCCCGCTCCGGCTGCACGCCTCCTCAATTTTCTTCTGCACCTCTCTCAGATTGTCCTCTAACATGACATTCTCCTTCAGCGCGTCGTGATCTCGGATTCTTTTACATCCGAAGAATTTTCAACAATAAAATCGAACTGGGTGATCCCGTACGATGTTCCGTTCTCCACCAGACAGAACTGCTCGTTCTTGTCAATGATATTGACTTTTCTGAAGACCGCGTAGCCCTTGTTCATGGAATAGACGCCCTCGAGCGCCGCAGTGTCGCGCACGATGAAGCGGTCGGACGAGGATCCGTCCTTAATGATGACGTCCCCGGCAGAAAATTCGGAAGTATCCACGTAGTACCGGCCGTCCTTCAGCTCGTAAAGTGTCGGGGAGACGAAGGTGACTTCCTCGCTCCCGTCGTCTTTTCTGGTGACCTTCAGGAATCCGGTCTCGGTCGTGCTGCCGCCGTAGGAGGCATACTCCTTCGGGATCACGAAGAAGGTCTTTGTCACGATGGACGTGACAGGGACTTTGAGACCTGTCGCGGTATTTGTCACGAGCTCGATGTCGATGAACCGGCTGTCAATGAATCGAAGAAGGCCTGTAGAGAAATCAAGCTTCCCGTAATATTCACCGTCCGCTCCCGGGAAAATGCTGAAAGCGGCAGTCTGTGTGCTGCCGTCCTTTAAGAATTTGACCCGGATCGTACTGCGGTCTGCAAGCTGAATGACCTGACGGGCTGAAAGCTCGATGATGAGAGTCCATTTTTCGGAGTCGACGATCTTGTAGATCTGCTGTCCTGTGCGGACCGGGCTGTTCGTCTTTAAGACCGTCTGCTTATAGGAGTTCCGGTCCATGGCGTCCGGAGTGATATTCTTTATATCGAAGGATTCATATCCGTCCAGGGTATAGGAGACGATACCGTCCGCCGGGGAAGTGGCGATCGTCTGGCTCCCAATCGTGACGGAGTTCTTTCCCTTCATCTCCGCGAGCTCTGCAGTATCCAGAAGCGAATTGTCGAGCACCCGCCCCTCGATCCGGTTCTTCAGGGAATAGGTCTCGTTGAAGGTCACGGAATCGTAGGAAGCCGAAAAATCCCTGACGTCCTGTCCGATCGCCCGGAGACTCTCATCGGAGAGCTCAGACTCCTCGCTGATCTGGGCAGTCGGGCTTACGGAATAGACTGCTCCGTACTTTTTGACCTTCGAATTCTCTCGCGCGTAGTAGGTGATATAACCGCCGGCATCGGCTGTGACGATCGTCTCCTCACGGATCGCAAGCGCGGTGTAGGTCCTGTTCTTGGCGAGCGGGCCGGATATGACCTGAAAGGATTTGACGTGCGCTCTCGTCAGGAAAAGGATGACGGTTATGATCATATAGAGAAAAACCGCTCCAAAAATAATTGTTCCGATATTCGGCCTTAAATGCCGAATATCGGAAGATGATAAACTTCGAATTTGATTATTGTCTTTCATGAATATCAGAGAGCGATGAGAATCTTATCCTGAAGTTCCTCCGCAAGATCATCCTTGTTGGCAGAGATTGCAAGGTAGAAATCCACGTTGAATTTTGTGCTGATGCCCTCAAGCTCATTCACAGTCGTCAGAAGATCGCTTCCTTCCTCGCCCAGTCTGGCAATTTTCAGGAAGTTATCGAAATACATCTCCTGCAGGTCATTATCCTGTGAGATAATGCCGCAGATAAATCCGACGAACTGCTCACTGTTTTCGATCGGATAGCGGGACACATCAATAAGACGGATCTTATTATTCAGATCATACATATGTTTGCTGCTCTTATCGAGATAAACGATATTCCCGTCCGCTTTTTTGATCTGTTCGTTGACATGAGCCAGGATGCTTGTGGTTTTTCCTTTACCTCTCTGTCCAACAATTAAACGAACCATAATTCGTTCTCCTCCTTTACGTATCTTTTTGTCGGTCTTTCCTGTCACATGGAAATCGAAAGCCGTATGCTTTCTTTAATTATAAGTTATCGGTGGTTAAAAAACAAGGTCAATTAATCTGAGATAAAAGTATGTTCATGTCCTCATAGAGATCGGCGGAAGTCTGCGCTCCCACGATGATGGATATGAACGGCTGACCGAACGCATTCTGCGACAGGATGGCAAGACAGTGCCCTGCCGCGTCCGTTGTTCCCGTTTTCCCTCCCAGCACGACGACATCCTTCGGAGGCCGCTTTTCGCCGGTAAGGTACTCGTCAGTGGAATCAAGGTTCACCGCTTTCGGGTTCTCGTCGGAATCCGTATAATCGAGCTCATACTTTCCGAGCTGCATGATACCCCTGAAATCCGTGTAGGAGATCGCTTCATTGAGCATGAGATAGATATCGTACACAGTCGTATAGTGATCCGTATCGTGCAGACCTGTCGGGTTCGTAAAATGCGAATTGGTGGCGCCGATCTCGTAAAGCTCCTGATTCATGAGTTCCACGAAGGTCTCCACGGAACCTCCGCCGATATAGCGGGCGAGGGCCATGGCCGCGTCGTTTCCGGAATGAACCAGAAGACCGTGCAGAAGCTCTCTCACGGTCACCCTGTCCCCGATCCGGAAGCCGACGACCTGTGAACCGGATTCCAGCTCCAGATCGCGCCAGATGATGGTCACGACTTCATCCATGTTCCCGTATTTGAGCGTCAGGATCGCCGTCATGATCTTCGTGATGGAGGCCGGATAGATCTTCTCATGCATGTTCTTCGAGAAGAGGACTTCCCGGTCGTCGAGGGACATGAGGGCTGCGCTCTCCCCCTCCCGGAGGACGATCGCCTCGTTGCCGACGTCATCGGAAGATACACAGAGCCCGTATGCGAACGCCCGGGTCGCGTCGAGCGCAATCTCTTCCTTCGAATTGTAGACCATATCGTGGTTCGAATAGGCTGCCGGAATGGATACGGACTGTGCTCTCCGCAGAGAGATCACTGCAAAGAGAACGACTGCAATGAGAACGACGCCGAGAACGGCAGCCCCGGTAAGGAGCGTTCTGCGGGAGATCTTCTTTGCACTTTTCTGCTTCTTTTTTCCGGAGGTATTCTTTCGGACAGTACCGGTGTCCACAGACTTTTTATTCATACGAACATCCTCCGTTTACTTCTGGCCCGGCGCGTTCTGGTCTCCGGAAGCTCGATGCGGCTCTGCAGTCCGACGTTCAGGACCATGCCGATCCCCATGTAGAGGCTGACAAGGGATGTCAGTCCGTAGCTCACGAAGGGAAGCGGCGTTCCCGTGTTGGGGAGCAGTCTCGTCGCAACGCCGATGTTGATGAAGCTCTGGATCGAGATAATGGAGGCCATACCGGCGCATATCAGTTTTCCGGACAGGTCCTTGGCCTTCCGGCACGTGTGCAGACACTCCAGACAGATCAGAAGCAGGAGCAGAACGATCCCGGTGCTCCCGAGGAAGCCGAGCTCCTCTCCCGCTACGGCGAAGATAAAGTCTGTCTGGATCTGGGAAATGAAATTTCCCTTATTTGCCGAAGAGACGTCCGAGTTATTGAGTCCCTTGCCTGTGAGCATCCCGCTTCCGATCGCAGTGACGGAATTGTTCTGCTGCGTTGTATCGTCCGAGTACTCTTCCGCGTCGGGATTCAGGAAGGCCATGATCCTCTGCCGCTGATAGGGCCGGATCAGATGCTGATCCGGTCTCGTGACGATCAGCATGAAGACCGCCCCGAGCACTGCTGTGACAAGCACAGCGCTGAAGATGATCTTGTAAGACAGCCCTGCGCAGTAATACAGGATACTGAAGATCACGAGGATCGTGACGGTATTCTTCAGGTCCGGCTGGCTTGCGACCAGGAAAAGCGGCAGGGCGATGAGGAGCAGCGAGCGCAGAACAAAGCGCGGGCTGTTCAATTCATTTTCATGGTCCATGAAATATTTGGAGAAAAAAATTACAAGCAGGATCTTGGAGAGCTCCACGGGCTGAAAGCGCAGACCGAAGATGGAGATCCATCGCGTTGCACCGCCTGCATCCGACCCGACAAAGAGAACGAGAAGGAGCAGGACGATGTTCGCGATATAGATGATGTTGTAAAAGTTCATGATCCAGGAAAAGTCCGTGAGCGACAGGGCGATCATCACGACGCCCCCCAGTATGACGCCGCCCAGCTGGCGGGTCTGCAGAGAGGATTCCGCAGAGCCTACCAGGAGAACGCCGAGTGCCGAGAGGGCTCCCACCCACAGGATCAGTCTGAAATTGTAATCTTTTAATTTGTACTGTTTTAGCATGATGCCTCGAAAAACCCCCGTCAGTCGGTCTGTGCCTGGGAAACGGACTCTGTGCGGGCCGTTCCGGTGATGATCGTCGCCGGATCCGCCAGACCAAAGTAATACTGATAGATATCTTTGCCAACGAGCATTGCGTTCGTCGAAGAATACCCGTTTCCGATACGGATCGCCATAGCCAGCTGCGGATCCTCATACGGAGCGTATGTGATGAACATCGCATGAGAAGGCTTGGTCTTCGACTCTTCGGCTGTACCCGTCTTGCCGGCTACGCTGAGCGGAAGATCATTGAACTCTTCCTTGGCGTTCACGACAGAGAGCATGCCTTCGTGGATCGCGTACCAGGTGGTGTCACTGAGATTCAGCGTGCTGAGAACGGAGGGTGTGTACTCTTCGATCAGGTTCTCGTCCGCATCGGTGACACGGTCGATGACGGAGAGACTGTAGCTGGTACCGCTGTTCGCCAGTGTTGTGACGTATCTTGCGAGCTGGGTCGTCGTGAACGCATGCGTCCCCTGTCCGATCGCGGACGGGACCGCGTACTGGTCGGATACAGCCGGAGAAGCTTCCGGGATCTCAATTCCCGAACCGACGTCCATATTGTACATTTCGGCATATTTCTGAAGCTTGCCGAGAGAAAGCGAGTCGGACCAGTTCCCCTCCGCATTGATTCCAAGCTGGTAGGCAACGTTGGAGAAAAATACGTTGCAGGAGTTCTGCAGTCCGCCGATGACATTCAGAATGCCGTGTCCGGTCTTGAACCAGCAGTTCAGCGGCGTCTCGATCAGATCGAACCGTCCGTTGCACTCGAAGATCGTGTCGAGCGAGATCGCGTTCTCCTCGAGACCGGCAGTGGTCGTGACCAGCTTGAAGGTCGATCCGGGCGCCGTCGTCTGCTGGGTCGCCTTGTTGTAGAACGGTCTGGACTTGTCCTCCGCCAGAAGGTTGTAGTAAGAGACATCCATCGTGTTGGCGAGACGGTTATTGTCGTAGCCCGGATATGTCACGCATGCGAGAATCTCTCCTGTCTTCGGATCTGTAATGACCGCGGAACCGGAACAGGGGTCGAGCGCGAGCATGGCCGGCGTGAGGACCAGGTCATGGATCTTTGCGATGATGAGGCTGAAGGGATCGATCGCGCCGCTCGTGAAATCCTCATACTTTCCGTCTTCCTTGTCGAAGACGCCCTGATCATAGAGAACGTTGATCAGGAGCCGGCCGTAGATCCGGTCCTCCTTTAGCAGGTACTTGTACAGCATTTTACTGAAATCCCTGTCCGTGGAGAGATACCTCTGAATATAGGCGGAAAGCTGTGTGTAGATCTCGGACGAGTTAAGATACGTATCGTCGTTCGTGAACACAGAGACGTCGATCCAGTTCCTGCTGGCAGCATAGGTCAGGTATTCCCGCAGAGAGATCGTCTCGTCGCGGGTCCAGGCCAGATAGGTCGTATCCGTCCGGTCGATGAGCGTGCTGTTCAGGATCTTTGTCTGGGACATGAGAAGATCATTTACGATGTAGCTCTCGTATTCCTTCATTTCGTCCGAGAGATCCCTGTACGGCTTCGGTGAATTTCCTGTCAGCTCATTGTTGAGCTCCGTAAAGACTTCGTCCTGCTTCGCGTTGAACTGGGCGGCGAGCTCGAGCTCGTACTCGGAAGCGCCGACATTTTCAAGGCGTGTGATATCCAGCACGTTGTTCGCTATGATGGCTTCGTACACGTCATAGATCGGAATGCGGATATCTGCCTGATCCTCCACCTCCGAGACATCGAATTCTTTCGTGTTGATGATGACGCTCTCCAGGACGCCGGCGATACGCTGCTCAAGGATGCGGTATGTCGCGTACTGCAGACCGCTGTCGATCGTCAGATAGACGTTATTGCCGGCTGTCGGCTGGATCGTTTGGGACTCGTTGATCTTCAGAACTTTTCCGAGGTTGTCGACGTAGACGGTCTCCTGTCCGTCAAAGCCCTGAAGGGTCGTCTCCATGACTTTCTCGATGCCGGACTTTCCGACGATGGATGTGCTCGAATAATTGGAGTTCACGGCCTGAAGCTCACTGAGCTCCTCCGATGAAACTTTGCCGGTGTATCCGATCAGGGAGGCAAAGCACTCCGGGTTATTATAGATGCGGACGGTGTCGTCGACAATGTCAATACCGGTCAGAGAATCCATATTCTCCGTCAGATCCGCCACGGACTCGTTGGAGAGCGAGGTCGCGATCGTTACGGGAAGATACTTCCTGTAGCTTGTCGTAAAGAGCTGATAGCGGACGTACATGATATTCAGAATATCCTGCTTCGAGAGTTCGGCCGGCATTCCGTGCGATGTCATCTCCTCCGCAGTGTAGGGTTTTTTCTCCCTGACGATCGCGAAGCGCTCCTCGCTCTGCAGGTAGGCCATCATCTCATCCGCCGTGGAGCCTGCCTCCGTCGGCGTCAGATCGGCGATTTTAGCATGACCGTATACGTCCGCCCTGAATCGTTCCAGGGACCGCCCCGTAACGTTGAATGCGTATTCTCCGTTCTCGTCGAGCACGACGTGAAAGTCGTTATCCAGCGAATCGCCGTGGGATTCGAGTATGCGGTTGATCCTGTAAGCCTCACCGTTCAGGCAGAGCGCCTTTTCGCGGTAGGAAGGATAGGTGCCGGAATCCTCGATCGTAAGGGAATAGGAAAGCTCGTTCGTCGCGAGCACGATCCCGTTCCTGTCAAATATACTGCCGCGCGAAGCCTTCAGCGTCCTCGTCTTGGTCGTCTGGAGACTGAAGTTCTCCCTGTATCTTGCCCCGTCAATGATCTGCAGATTATACAATCTGTTGATCAGGACGAAGGAAAGGATGCAGAACAGGACCGTGAGGACGCTCGTGCGGCCGATCTTTGTATTTTTAAGCAAACGTTTTAATCTCTTATCCAAAGGGACTGCCTCTCCTCTTTCTGTCTGTCTACCAGAGCGTGATTGATCTTATACAGCAGACGATAAAAAATAAGCGTGACGAGGACTGTATAGATGATTTCAGGCAGGATGATCTGTGTGAAATAAATACCGAACTCAAGTCTGCCTCTGAGAAGAAATCCGAATACGTAGATATACATGTTGTAGATGAAATCCGTGACTGCCACAAGAATGATGGGCATCTTTACGTCCTCATCAAAGAAGACATGACAGAAGTATCCGGTCCCATAGCCGATCAGCAGATATATGAGCGCATGGAATCCGAGCGTCCTGCTGTAAAAGAGGTCTGTGAGAAGACCGGCAAGAAATCCAACGACAAGCCCCTCCTTTTTCCCCTGCATGAAGGCAAGGGAGACTGTCAGGAACAGGAGCAGATTCGGCGAAACGCCGGTCAGGGTCTGCAGCTGGAAGACAGTCGTCTGCAGTATAAAAAAGACCCACAGAATGACAAAAATCACGACTTTACGTCTCAATTGGATATCTCCTTCGTCTGTTTCAGTTCCTTGATGACAAGGACTTCCCTGATATTCTTGAAATCAGCAGCCGGAATGAGCGTTCCGGACTTTGTGAGATGATTGGAATCCTCGGCGATCTCGGCAACATAACCGATGAGAAGGCCGGTCAGATACTTTGTGCTGATATTGGATGTGACGATCGTGGTCCCCTCCGTCACGATCTCGTCGCGGTCCTTGAGTTCCGAGAACTCGATCTTTCCGCTGTCCATCATCGAGAGGTTCCCGCTTACGACACAGGTGTCGGAGGTCGACGCGACCATTCCGCTGATACTGCTCGCGTCGTCGATGATCGTGCGCACCGTTGACCAGTTCTCTCCCGTCTCGGTGATGATCCCGATCAGACCGCTCCCGGCGAGCACGTTCATATCGACGGCAAGTCCGTCCGCAGTCCCCTTGTTGATGACAAAGGTGCTGTACCAGTTCCCGGGATCCTTGGAAATGACGGATGCCGCCACCTTCGTATACTCAGGGTATTCCTGGTCGAGCTCAAAAAGGTCTTCGAGACGCGCAAGCTCGGCCTGCGCCTGGATCAGCTGATTATTCTGTGCCGTGAGCTCGTCGATCTTTTTCCGGAGCTCTTCATTTTCCGCGTTCAGCTTCTGCACATTTTTGAAGCCGGATGCCCAGCCCATCAGAGCGTCCCCGACACGGTTCACGCCGTTCTGAAAGGGCGTAATGACAGTGCCGGCGACCGTATAGAGAGGACCCTGGGAGTTTTCCCTGGTGAAAGTCGCAAGGATGAGCGTCAGGCATATAATGATCAGCACGATCAGAAAATGTCTGCTCTTCAGAAGGTCGTTCAGTATTTTGCGTGTTTTTCTCATTTTTTCTTTCCTATCGTATACGCCCACTTGTGCAGGGCTTTGTGCCGGATGATTTCTTCCAGGCCTCTGATCGTGCACATCTCATAATAATTCGGCAGGTTGACGGTACAGCCGATATGCTTCTTCAGATAGCGGTCGATATAGGGGATCCGTGCAGTTCCGCCGGACAGATAGATCCCGTCCCGGTTCACCGACTCGCGGATCTGCGGCGGCGTGCGTTCAAGAAAGAGCCGGATCTCCTCCGCAAGCTGGGACATCTGCCCTCTGACCGCACGGCAGACGATCCCGGATGTCACGGATGCTTCTCTGGGAAGGCCTGAAAGAGTGTCCATTCCGAACACGCTCCTGTCCTCGTGGATATCCTCGCCGAGCGTGGCGATGACGGACTTCAGCCTCTTCGCGGTGCGCAGGCCGACCAGGAGATTTTCCTGACGCCGGATCATGTCGCAGATCGCCTCATCGAGCTGTCTTCCCCCGATCGGTATATCCTTGCTGATAATGACCTGTTCGTTCGCGATGACAGAGATCCCGGTGCTCTCCCCGCCCATATTGACGATCATGGATCCCCGGGTCTTGGACAGCGGGATCCCCATGGCGACGGCGTCGCAGATCGCCCGGTCCACGAGGAAGACCTTCGGGCTTCTCAGGTAGCCGGCGTGGCTCATCGCATAATAGGCACGCTTCTCTATCTCGGACATGTTGACGGGAACGGAGAAATAGACGATCGGAGCGTACCCCGTCTGTCTGTCGATCCTTCGAAGCATCGTGCGCATGACATATTCGACCTGGGCGACGTCGGCGATCCGGCCTCCGCGGACAGGCTGTGCGACTTCGATATTGGCGGGAGTCCGTTCGTACATCTCCCATGCATCGTTTCCGACTGCAATGACCTCACTGCCGTTCCGGATCGCTATCAGGTTGTTTTCCGTTCGTGTCTGTCCCGACGCCTGGCTGAATACCTTGATCTGGCTGGTTCCGAGATCGACACCATATGCGTTATGTATGATCATAGTCCTCTCCGGGGATTAGAATGCCGCATTCATTAAAACTGACAAAACAGTTGTCACCGATAATAATGTGATCGAGAAGAGTGATCCCGACGAGCTGCCCGGCTCTGTAGACGCGGTGCGTCAGACGGATGTCCTCCTCCGAAGGAGTCGGGTCCCCGCTGGGATGATTGTGCAGCAGGATGATGCTCACCGCACGGCAGCGGAGCGCGGCAACAAAGAGCTCTCTCGTGGACACGACCGCATAGTTCACGGTCCCTTTCGAGAGCATCTCCTCCGAGATCAGCCCGTTTTTTGTATCGAGCATCATACAAACAAGGCTCTCCGTCTCCTCGTGCCGCAGCCGCTCCATATAATAGTCGGCGATTGTTTCCGGCGCGGAAAATGAAAGAACCTGTCTGGCCCTGTATGTCGAGATCCTTTTTGCCAGTTCGCCCACGCATTTCAGCTGGATCGCCTTGACCTGCCCGATTCCGGGTACGGCCATGAGCTCCGCTACGGACAGACGGCATATCCCGAGAAGTCCGCTGCTCCCGGATTCCAGGTGAAGGATCCGGTCTGCCAGCAGGACAGCGGAAGCGCCCTTTGTCCCCGAGCGGATGATCACTGCCAGAAGCTCCTGGTCCGAAAGTGAGGACGGACCGTAGAGCAGGCACCGCTCGTAGGGGCGAGTCAAATCAGCATCTTCTCTTGTAAGTAAATCTTTCATACTGCCTCTTTCCCCTTCCGGATCGCGTTCGGATAGAGAGGCAATGGTATTTTAGCATAAAAGAGGTGGGCTGTACATCGGTCCTTTGAGTGTTTTTGCGAATTCCATAAAAAAGCGT
>CAMOXU010000059.1 GCA_946629525.1 uncultured Clostridia bacterium | reverse complement strand
CTCATGAAGAAGTTCCAAGGCTTGTGCAGAATGTTTGAATTGCTCACACAATTCCATTCCGCACATAGTTTCGCAATTCCTTTTTTTGACAGCCGCCGCACCGGCCGCCGTCCTTTATAGTGATCGCCGCATGTCCATACCGAAAAAACGTCCGGAGTGTTCCGCACATCCTTACCGGTCTGCACATCGGCGGCGATTCCGCAAATTATTCGGTTAAATGGTGAGAGTGTGTCCGTTCGGACAAAAGAAAGGTTCTGCAAAGCAGAGCTCCTGACCTGATTCGGGAGAATCCCGAATGTGAAAGGAGTGTAAAAAAGATATCGGGAGCTTCCGCCTGGAAAAAGACATGCAGGCGCCGTATGCTTCCCGTATTGGAAGATCATAAGAAAGCCGGGGGAACTCCCGTATGATCTCAGCCTGAACGATTATTAAAAGAAGTGTGTTCCGGAAATCCCGGTCTCTTTGCATCGGGATTTCCGCGGACCGAAGCCGCGCAGAGTGAAGAGCCGTCCACATCCTGCGCAGTCCGGAAGGAATTCCGAAATATTCCGGAAAAACAAAAAACCCCGGATAAAATCCGAGGTTTTAAGATAGCCGGTAGGGGAATCGAACCCCTGTTTCCGCCGTGAGAGGGCGGCGTCTTAACCGCTTGACCAACCGGCCGTATCTGTCGTGCTCAATTATAATATCATTGCCTTTCGTGAAATGCAAGAGTTATTTTCAAAAATTTTTCTTTCTGTACAACTTCCTTTTTTCTGCTCTTTCACCGCCTGTATTTCTTACCTGTGTGGAATCCCGAACGCAGCGCGGGAGCGTACATTTCCCGGAAAATCCCGGAAATATACGCTCCCGCACCGTTTCCACGTCAAATCATACTGTCCCGGCCTCTTACGACTCGCTCAGGCAGTATGTCGTATTTCTGTTCGGGTCAAAGAAGGACGCGATATCATAAATTCCCAGCTGCTCATAGTCATAGGCGTACGTCTCGTGGGAAGGCGTCCCGGGCGTCATCGCATTGTACATGCTGACTCCGTCGAGGGCAACGCGTCCCGTGCGGACATACTGATCTCCGAATTCCGTCCAGCCGATATTGCCGTCGACGTTGCAGAAGATCGTAAAGCCCTGGCTCTTGTAGTACATATACTTTTCGTTATCGGCTGTATATCCGTTCACCGGTCCGATATCCGCGCCGAACGCAAAGATGATCTTGTCCGTCGGCCCGACGATCGACTCGACCGCGATCTTCCACCTCTCATGGTCATTCATGAGGGCTTCCGCGGAGGATTCCGAGGCATTTCTATGTCCGTAGGTATGGCTTGCAAAAGTCCATCCGTTCGCCTTCATCGCCTCCGCGATCTTTCTGGCTTCCGCGCAGTCCGTCTCATAATCATACTCCGGATGCTCAAGAAGGAAGTTCTTCTGCGCCTGATTCAGATCCGGGCCGTCCGGACCTTCTTTATAGTAATCATTCGTACGGTAGCCGAACACGCCGTTGTACCCGGTGAGGGCGACCGTCGGCTTTGCACCCCTGTAGGAGAAATCCGGATGCTCGCGGATAAACGTATCGATCAGCGGAACCATATCATAGTCCCCGATCTTCTGCACGCCGTCCACGTCGGTGAAGAGACACTTTACCTGTCCGTTCTCGTCGAGCACCAGCTTGTCCGCATATCCCTGAGCACCGTTCTCGCCGTATGCGTGATAATAGCTCAGGTCATCCTCGGACATGATAAGCGGCTTCTTATCAGCCGGAAGATACAGGTTCGTATTCTTGGCAACAGATACGGAGCCGTCTTCATTGACGGTCTTTACAACAAGATCATCCAGGCTGATCAGGACATATCCTGCCTCGTACATATCCTGGATCATCTGATTGAACTCTCCGACCGTCGCCATCGCCTTGTTGTTCTTGGACACGCGGTCTTCCGTGCAGGTCGCAGAGGCGATCAGCCCGCGGGAGTCGTTGATCAGAGAATGGAAGAATACATGCGGCGTCCTGGATACATCGACAGCCGTGCAGGCGTCTCTCTGCGCCGTGATCGAACTGATCTCATTGACCAGATCCGCATCGGACTCATATCCGCCGAAAGCCTGGATCGTTGCGATCGCCTTATCGTAGTCATACTGCATGGCCTGAAGCCTTGCCAGATTGAGAACTTCGTCTTTTGTCGTCGGAACGTCCACAACATTCTGCGGAACTTCCGCCGTCTGCTGTTCGGGAGCTGCTGTGACTTCAGCAGTAGTCTGTGCATCCTGCTGCACTGCCTGGGTATCCGTATTCGCAGCCTGTGTCACGACCGTATCGGTGACCGTATCCTGCGGCACGTCATCCTTTCTGGAGATCCGGATCGCGATTACAATGATGGCGATCAGGACGACCAGGAGGAGTGCGAGCGTTACGGCCCTGGCGATCAGCGCCCGCTGCCGTTCCTTCCGTCTTCTCTCCGCCCTGCGCTTTTTTCTCATCTGTGCTTTTCGCATTTCTTCATTATCAGGCATAATGAGCCCCCTTTCTGTTACTTAATCCCCTGCAAAAAAGACCGTTCTTCCCCTTCGCCCCGGTCTTCCAACCTTCCCGGATCAGATCTTATCGGCATCAGAGAACCAGATAAGACATAAAGCCAGTATATCATTTAAGACACCTTCGCACAAGAACGATACTATTAACAAGTTCTTAAGTAAAACGAAGAGAAAAGACTGGAGCAGGACCGGATTTTCTCCAATTCTGCTCCTTTTTGCCTGTTTTATATCCTGATTCTGTTTTTGTGGACGTACACAGAGCCTGAAGCTGTCCCACAGAATTAACAAGATACATATAAATTAAGAACTCCTCTACATTCTTGTTACACCGGTTGCAAAATATCTTCCAAACCGCGAGTTTACTTTCCAAATGCAGGCTTAATTCTCTAACTTTATCCCATATAGTCTCCGTTATAGCTCACCAGCACCGCACTCTCGACGCCTTCCACATCCGCAAGTCCATTGACGAAATCCGTGTTGTCATCCTGAAGACGGACCTCCAGATTGAGCTCGACAAATCCTTTCTGGGCGGTCTTGCTCTTGACAACACACTTCTTCACATGGCTCTTCAGGAATTCCATGGCCTTTGTCTCGCTCTCATGGCCGTTCGTCCGAAGGACCACAATATACGGGTTCGACATATCCTTATGGTTCGCAAAGATCAGGATGATCACACCGACGAGCAGGCTCCCGAAGACCGCAAGGGGGATCATTCCGGCCGCCAGCACGATTCCGTCGCCGATCGCCCAGAACAGAAATGCGATATCGAGCGGCTCCTTGATCGCCGTCCTGAAACGCACGATCGACAGCGCGCCGACCATGCCGAGCGACAGAACGACATTGGATGTGACCGCCAGAATGACAAGCGTCGTGATCATCGTCAGCGCGATCAGAGTTACGCCGAAGCTCGATGAATACAGGACGCCCGAATAGGTCTTCTTATAAATGTAAAAAATGAAAAGCCCCAGGCAGAAGGCAAGCACGAGCGCGATAACGATATCCAGAATGCTGACTGCAGTTACATTTTCCAGAAAGCTTGATTTAAAAATATCTTTGAATGTCATATCCTTCTCCTTATAAAGCCTCCGGCGGAAAGCAGCCGCGCAAGTGAAACGGTGCTTTGCATCCTGCGCGGTGCGGGAAGAACGCCGGAACGTTAAATTCACTCACCCGTATACTCTGCACTGAGCGTATTTTGAAAATGCCGTCACTCTCCTCCCCGGCACCTGCACGGCAGCGCGGATGATCTCCGGAAGGAACTCGTCCCACTTTACCTCCATGAGGATCGGCGCGTCGCCGGCCGGAATCGTCACGCAGTCGGGATTCAGGAAGTCCGTGCAGGAAAGCCCTGTGTGAAGATCATAATCGAAGGTGACCCGCACATTTCCCGGCCTGTATATGAAAGGCTGCCTGGTATAGTCCACGATCGTCTTCGGGCGAAGGCACTGATAACGCATCTTGCAGTAGAGCTCCCGGACCAGAGAATGGGGCGAATCCATCATAAATCCAATATCCCCGTCCACGATCTTCTGCGCCTCCTCCTTCGTGAGCGGAGCGCTGTATTTCGTCTCAAGACCGTTCAGCTTGCTCTTTTTCTCCAGCTTTATGAAGGAAGTGTCTCCGTTATAATAGCGTATCCGGAATTTTTCCCTCCTATTGACACCGTCGATCTTCTCGCGCAGAGCCCGGTCATTCAGATTGTCAAAATAAAGACTTCGGATATGATAACATCCGTCCTCTGCGTGGGGATCTGTCTCTGCGACTGCATGAAGCCGCGCCCTGATCGCAAGGAGATCCGACCAGGTGATCTCATGCTTCCACTCATGTCTGTAGTGAATGTCCATGTCCATGCTCATTCTGTCCTCTTAAGGCATATGCTGCAGCAGGAACGCCGGCGTTCCCGATTTCAGTCTTGTCTCACTGAGAGAACCGCTTCGCGAACCCTGTAATCAAAATTCGGCCGATAAATCGGCCTTTTATCGAAAGCTGCTTCGCAGCTTCCGATAATCTCCCATATTACAGGAACCGCTCCGCGAACCCTGTAATCAAAATTCGGCCGATAAATCGGCCTTTTATCGAAAGCTGCTTCGCAGCTTCCGATAATCTCCCATATTATATCCCACAAAAAAGTTTCCCTCAAGACTGTTGAGAGGATCCTCCGGCGGAAAAGCAGCCGCAAATATGGGAATGTGCTCCGCGCGGGGTGCGCAGCGCGGCGAGAGCATCGAGGCGTTCTTTTAAATACATAAATTATTTTCTGGTTCCCCCGCCGAACATGGTGTAGAATTTAGGATAGCGCCTGCAGATAAGGCAATTCCGGGGAGCTCTTCCCTTCCAGATCCGGGAAATGTCCCTGCGGCAGTATTCCGTAAGAAAGAAAAGACAGAAAATCATGAGTAAATCATTAATGATACGCGGCCGGAACATCGGCCAGGGAGCTCCCAAAATCGTTGTTCCCATTGTGGACAGAACAAAAGAAGGGATCCTGTCTTCCGCAGACAGAATCCATGCCATGAACGCTGATATCGTTGAGTGGCGGGTGGACTGGTTCTCCGGGGGATGTGACATTGCATCCGTGGAGGATGTCCTCCCGGATCTCCGAAATGCGCTGGGAGAGATTCCCCTCCTCTTCACCTTCCGGACCGCAAAGGAAGGCGGGGAGACCGAACTCTCTCCGGATTCCTATGCTGCGCTCACGAAAAGCGCCGTCTCGACAGGTCTTGTCGATCTCATCGACGTCGAGCTCTTTACCGGAGAGGAATACGTCAGAGATATCCTCCGCTCCGCCCATGCACACAGCGTCCCGGTCATCGCGTCGAGCCACGATTTCCGGAAAACTCCCGGCAAGGAGGAAATACTGTCCCGCCTCAAAAAAATGGACGCTCTCGGCGCTGACATCTTAAAGATCGCGGTCATGCCTCTTGGAAGGGCTGACGTCATCACCCTGCTCGACGCGACGCAGAAGGCCGACGCATCGATCGATAAGCCCATCGTGACAATGTCCATGGGAAGAATGGGGCTCATAAGCCGCCTGTGCGGCGAGGCCTTCGGATCCGCTCTGACCTTCGGGTCCGTGGGAGCGGCCTCCGCCCCCGGCCAGATAAACGCGGAAGACCTGCGCGAGATCCTTGCCCTGATCCACGCAAATTCATGAGACAGCCCGGGGAACGTCCAGGCGTTCTGCCGAGCCGCGCAAGGCGCAGAGCATCTTCCCGATTCACATTCATTCACAAAAACAAGGGCAGCCGGATACCGCCCGTGAAAGCATACCATGAACGGTTGCCGGTACGGCATCCGAAAGGATTTTGTCAGATAATAACAGGTGTCATCAGAGGAGTGATCATTATGAATACACCGCAGAAAAGCAGTAAAAGAAGCCAGGGGGATTTTCCATTTTCGAAAAACCTTATACTCATCGGTTTTATGGGAGCCGGAAAGACCTCCGCAGCCTCCTGTCTCGCGGAGCGGTTCGCCCTGCAGGTCATTGAGACGGATCAGGAGATCGTTCTGCGGGAAGGCATGTCGATCCCCGAGATCTTCAGTGCCCACGGGGAAACATATTTCCGAGACCGTGAGACCGAAGTCTTCCGCGATCTCAGGGAAGGCGGACCGGTGATCGTCTCCGCAGGCGGCGGCGCAGTTCTCCGGGATGAGAATGTAAAATACATGAAAGCGAACGGTGTCATCGTCCTCCTGACCGCTTCCCCGGCTGCTATTCTCGAGAGAGTCAGGGATAACAGTGACAGACCGCTCCTGAACGGAAATATGAATGAGGAGTATATAAGTGCGCTGATGGAAAAGCGCAGGGCCAGATACGAGGAAGTCGCCGATCATATCATCGATACGACCGGGAAGACCGTACCGGAAGTGTGTGATCTGATCGTCAGCGCCCTCTGTGCATAAGAGTCAGATTCTTCTTGTTTTCACGCGCGTGTGGTCCGCATCTCGGATGGATCAAGTATATCCGACACAATCCCTTCTTGTTTTCACGCGCGTGTGGTCCGCATCCGTTGAGACGGACAGAGCGCTCCATCTGCAATTGAAGCCTGCATTTGCTGCAGTCTACTTATTTCTGTCTGCCCGAAGGCCGATGGAATTCCTCGGCAGATATCTCACGCTTCCTGTCGTCCTCCCCTGTAAACACATTGTATGTGTAATCCACGTCATAGTAATGCTTCTCCATGGGTTTCTCTTTGGACTTTTTGCGCACAAGGCCAAAGAGCACCGCAAATATCGACACAAAGGACACAACGCAGCAGACGATCGCAGCAATCATGAACCATCTCACCTGAATAAAGGGGATCAGGAGAACTGCGATCACGCTGATCGAAAAAAATACGGCAACCGCACGGACCGGTCTTTTCTCCGCTTCTGTCAGGCTCCACGACTGTGAGCCCTTCATCTCTTTTCCTGTTTTCCTCTCATACAGTTTCTTTTGCATATCAATGCCTTCTCTTTCTCCGGGCTGTCAGATGAATCAGATTCATTATATATCAGAATCCTCTCCCATATCAAGAATGCCGCGGATAATCCCGCAGCCGCCTCCTTTCAGTCGGCGTTTTCCGGACTTTCACAGTAAAAAAGAAGGAACCGCCATATGACAGTTCCTTCCGTTTTGCTCGTAAATATTCAGCTGTGCCGCCTGTGAAATTCCGGCTTTTCAGTGACCATTTCTCTCAGAAAATGAAAGAACGATACCGAATTCACATCAGCCCTTCATCTGTGCAGCAACCTCTGCAGCGAAGTTCTCCTGCTTCTTCTCAAGGCCTTCGCCTGTCTCGAAGCGGACAAAGCCCTTGATGGCGATCTTCGCGCCGTTGGCCTTTGCGACCTGATCAACGTACTTCTGTACGGACTGCTTGCCGTCCTCAGCCTTGACATAGACCTGATCCATCAGGCAAATCTCGGAAAGCTCCTTGTTGAGACGACCCATAACGATGCCGTTGATGACCTTATCCGGTGCATTCGGCTTCTCGTTCTTTGCTGCAGCGAGAAGGATCTCCTTCTCCTTTGCAAGATAGTCAGCGGAGATCTCGGCACGTGTGCAGTACTCCGGACGCATAGCAGCTGCCTGCATGGCAACGTTCTTAGCCATTTCCTTGACAGCATCGTTCACGACATCTGTCTGAACGTCAACGACAACAACGATCTTGCCGCCCATATGCGTATAGGATGTCACGAAGCCTTCTGCTTCCTCAACTCTTGCGAAACGGCGGATCTTAAGGTTCTCACCGATCGTAGCGATCTGCTCTGTCAGAAGAGCCTGAAGGTTCTTGCCCGGCTCGACTTCCTCGGTGAGGAGTGCTTCCACATCCTGAGCATCTGTTGTCATGACTGTGTCAGCGACCTTTGCGACAAAGTTCTGGAACTTCTCGTTCTTGGCAACAAAGTCTGTCTCAGAGTTCACTTCGACAGTAACAGCCTTCTTCTCATCTTCAGCGACAACTGCAAGGCAGAGACCTTCTGCAGCGATTCTGTCAGCCTTCTTCTGAGCCTTCATCTGTCCGTTCTCTCTCAGGAACTCGATCGCCTTCTCCATGTCGCCGTCTGTTTTCGTGAGGGCCTTCTTGCAGTCCATCATGCCTGCGCCGCTCTTCTCACGAAGCTCTTTTACCATCTTTGCTGTAATAGCAGCCATAATTCCAATCCTCCTTAACTTATCAGGACATCCGCCCTGAACGCATTTCTACTCTTCTCAGGCCTTCGCTGCTGCTTCGGACTCCTCATCCGGATATGCTGTGTAGCCTTCTGCCGGAACTTCCTCGACATCTGCTTCCATAAGGCCCTGATTTGCCTCGATGACAGCGTCAGCCATCTTGGAGACGATCAGCTTGACCGCACGGATCGCATCGTCATTGCCCGGGATGATGTAGGAAAGCTCTTCCGGATCGCAGTTCGTATCGCAGATACCGATCAGCGGGATGTTCAGAGTGTGGGCTTCCTGTACGCAGATACGCTCCTTCTTCGGATCGACGATAAAGATCGCATCCGGGAGCTTCTTCATGTTGCGGATACCGCCGAGGTTCTTCTCGAGCTTCTCAAGCTGCTTCTTGAGCTGAAGGACTTCCTTCTTCGGCAGGACTTCAAATGTTCCGTCCTCTGCCATCGTCTCGATTTCCTTCATGCGTGCAATACGGCTCTGGATCGTCTTGAAGTTCGTCAGCATACCGCCGAGCCATCTCTCATTGACGTAATACATGCCGCAGCGCTCTGCTTCCGTACGGATCGCATCCTGTGCCTGCTTCTTTGTTCCCACGAAGAGGATCTTGCCGCCATTCTTAACAATGTCAACAACTGCGTTGTAAGCGTCATCGACCATGCCTACAGACTTCTGAAGGTCGATAATGTAGATGCCGTTACGCTCTGTGTAGATGTACGGCTTCATCTTGGGGTTCCAGCGTCTTGTCTGATGTCCGAAATGGACGCCTGCTTCCAGCAGCTGTTTCATTGAAATAACACTCATTTTGCTTCTCCTTTGTTTTGGTTTTTCTTTCACCCACGTGTTTAGACGTCATGACCGAAAAGGCACCGAATGACGTGATCCGCACGTGTGATTTTTAAGCGACTCTGCAATTATAGCACGCACATATTGTGCGGTCAACCATTGATATCCGCAAATATAGGCTGCCGTGAGCCGAATATACGCGGGTCCTGACGCCGCAGAATACGGAAGCTTCAAAAAGGAACCTGCTCAAACCCTTCGGCGCCATCAAAGAAGAATAAGACCGGGATCGCGCAGAAGGTTGGTATGGAAGAACGCCCGCATTCCTGCGGGCGTCCTGGCTAGATCTTATTGACTTTCTTCTCTTTCCTCAGAATATATATTCCGATCAGAACGGCGGCGACGAACGAGACCGCCAGAAAGATGATGTAAACGATGTCCGGTATCTCCAGCCGGTCCGTCGCGGCGTTGATCAGAGTCGCCACGATATTGTTCGCGACGTGCGCGATGATCGAAGCCCAGATCGTCCCGTAATGTTCGTAGACCATGGCGAAGAGTATGCCCATGATCGACGCGAAGATCCCCTGCGTGACATTCCCGTGATAGATCCCGAAGACCACTCCGCTGAGGAGAGCTGCCGGCCAGAAGCCCGCGTAGTCTCTCACCCTTCGAAATACCAGTCCGCGGAAAATGAGCTCCTCGGAGATCGGTCCGACAACACCGATCACGATGAACTGCAGAAGGAGGCCGGTCCTGTAGAACATTTCCTCACTGGTCTCCTCATAGGCAGCGTCTCTATACGGGATGAGCGCGATCAGAAAATTCAGTGCCTGGGCGATGCCGATGGCGAGCAGCGAGATCAGAATGATCTCCTTAATGCCCATCTTATTTCTTTTGAGCGGGCAGACCTTCCGGCTGCCGCTCCCTCTCTTTCTCTCATCACCCCGCATGAAGAGCCATGCGACCGGTATGACCACCGCGTCGGCGATCCCGGTGAGAAGGACCATCTGATCCATCACGAGGTCATATATATTCCCCCCGTTTGGCAGATCTATGAACGCTCCGATGACCGCAGCGACGAGGACCAGTCCCGATACCACGAGCGTGGTGATCCCCAGATGCAGGAAGATCGGATACACGATCCGCCAGACCTTATAGATCGCATCCCCTATCCGGCGGACTGCACTCTTCTTCACAGCCTGCCCGGCTTCTCCCGTGACATTCCCCTGCGGGGATCCGCCGTATGCGGGATACCCGGCCGCCATGCCCTCCCGAAGCTGGCCGATCAGGACATTCCGAAGCTCCGTCGGGTTGTCGACGATGCATTCAGGCCACTCGTATTCGAGTTCCGCGCGCGAGCCGTACCCGTAGGTGACGCCGATGGAGGCAACTCCGCACTGCTTCGCTCCGATCACGTCGTACTTCCGGTCTCCGACCATGACAAGTTCGCTCCGGTCGGAAATGCCGGTGACCCGGATGGCCTTCTCGATCAGGTCGCGCTTCGAGGAGCATTCTCCGTTCATCTCGCTTCCGATGATATAGTCAAAGTACCGTGCAATTCCAAAACGGCCGAGGATCTCACGACAGAATACGGTCGGCTTCGAGGAAGCCAGCACGATCCTGAACCCGGCCTGACGAAGCTCAAAAAGCATCTCCGGAATCCCCGGGTAGACGGAATTCTCATAGATCCCGGCTGCCCTGTACCGCTCCCGATAGCGCGCGACTGCCCGGCCTGCCTCCTCCTCGGTAAGATTCGCATAGCTCATGAACTGTTCCAGGAGCGGAGGCCCGACGAAGCACCGGAGATCCTGCAGATCCGCCTTGATCCCGAACTCCCGGTCAAGAGCATACTGGACACATCTCGTGATGCCGGGGCCGGAATCGGTCAGCGTACCGTCAAGGTCAAATAAAACTGTTCTCCACATTTAAATATAATTCCTTTCAACCGGCAAAATACGCGTCAATCCCGTTTGCAAGACCCGTCGCGATCGCATTTTCTCCATCCTCGGAAGCGATATAGAGATCCTCCTCGGGATTGCTCATAAAGCCGACTTCCACGATGGATACCGGCATGGTCGCCCAGTTAATGCCGGTCATGTCATCCTGATACAGATTCTCCATGGGATTCTGCCCGGTGACTGCACACTGATTATCCCTCAGAAGCTCACACAGTCTCTGACTGTTCGTGATCAGCTCGGCGGACAGATACGGATTTGCGCCCGACGGTCCATAGCACATGACACCGGCAACAGACGGGTCGTCCACTCCGTTGCAGTGGACACGGACAAAGATGTCCGCGTTGGCATCCGCAGCGATCTGCGCGCGGGCCACATTCGAAAGGGTGACCTCGTGCGTCTCACGGGTCATAACGACCGTGTACCCTCTGCTTACAAGGATATCCCGAAGCTTCAGCCCGATCTCAAGGACGACTTCATATTCGTTCTTCCCAGAGGCTTCCCCGTAGGCTCCGCTGGTAACGCCCTGCTTCATGACATCCGATCCCGGCCCGTTCGGCTCCTCCTCAAGGATCTCCATGAGCTCGTGACCCGGATCGATGCAGACGATCTTACCGGCCGCAGGCATCGGCGTCGGTGTGACCGCCTCGGTCGGAGCCGGCGTCGGAGTCACCGCAGCCGTCTGATTATTCTGTGCCGCCTGCGCATTCTCGGCCGTCTGAGCATCCGTCCCGGCAGCATTCTGCGGCGCAGTCACGCCTTCCGCGTTGCCTGCGCTCCCGACTGCAGCCCTTGCCGCTCCGCGGATCGTGACGCCCTCCTTCGCAGCAGTTCCCTGCGCGGAAGAGGATTCAGAGGCTGTCTGCGCTGCGGGTGCGGCTGTACCGGCATTTCCCTTCTTATGAAGGTTGCCGAAGAAAAGTCCGATGAGGACGCCGGCCAGGGCGACGATGACTGCCAGAAGGGCCAGCGAACCGTAGTTTATACTCTCTTTTTTAGGTCTTTTTGCCATGGATCCGCCTCCTGCGTTACATATGATCCGGTGCTTCGAAGCCCAGCAGGTCAATACTCTTAAGAAGGATCTTCTCCGTCACGGTCAGCAGGCGGAGATACCCGTTCTTTTTGGCCTCATCGGGCTCTGCGAGAATTTTCGTCTCATGATAGAACCGATTGAAATCATTGCACACTTCATATATAAAGGCGCAGATCTTATGCGGTGCAAGCTCGCTGTATGCATCCCATATAACGCCGCCGAACCCTGCAAGATCCAGCATAAGCGCCTTTTCCTCTGCGCTCTCCGGCGGGTTGAGTCCTGTATTTCCGACTTCCACCCCGGCTTCCGCCGCTTTCTTAAGGATCGACTTGATACGGACGATCGTGTACAGGATGTACGGGCCCGTATTCCCCTCGAAGGCAGTGAATTTCTCGACATCGAAAATGTAGTCCTTCGCAGCCTGATTCGAGAGATCGCCGTACTTGATCGCCGAGAGCGAGACCTTCTCCGCAGTCTCCGTCGCGTCCTCATCGCGCACATTGCGGTTCTCGCGGATCTTCCCGATCATCCCGGAATTGATCTCGTTCAGGAGGGATTCCAGGCGCATAACGCCTCCCTCTCTCGTCTTGAAGGGCTTTCCGTCCTTCCCGTTCATCGTGCCGAAGCCGACATGCACGAGCTTTGTCTCCGGCTTTACGAGCTTTGCCTTGCGGGCCGCGCGGAATACCTGCGTGAAATAGAGAGACTGGCGCTTGTCGACGACATATATGATCTCCTCCGGGTCGAAGAGCTTCATGCGCTCCACGATCGTCGCGAGATCCGTCGTATTGTAGAGGGACGCCCCGTCGGATTTCAGGACCATGCAGGGCGGAATTGCCTTCTTGTCCTCCGGTTCGGCGACGTCGATGACCAGAGCACCGTCGTCGTAGTGGGCATAGCCCTTCTCCTTCATTTCCCGAACCATGGGGCCGATATACGGCTGAACGTCCGATTCGCCCTTCCAGAGGTCAAAGGAGACGGAGAGCCGCTCGTAATTCCTCTTCAGATCCTCGACCGAGATCTCCATGATCTTCTTCCACAGCGCCCGGTATCCCGGTTTTCCCGCCTGAAGGTCATGCGTGGCCTGCATCGCGAGTGCTTTATAATCCGCATCCTCCTTGGAGCGTGCGGAGGCGAACGGATAGATCTCCTCGAGCTCTCCGATCGTGAACGGCGCTTCCGCGGGATAACCGTCCTCCCCTTCAGGTGCATTTTCCGAAAAATAAATGAGATCCGGCTTCCGCTCGCGAAGCTCCGTGATAATAAGGCCCATCTGCAGTCCCCAATCCCCCAGATGGACGTCGCCAAGCACTTCATGGCCGACTGCCCGGCAGATGCGCTTGATGCTCTCGCCGATGACGGCGCTTCTCAGATGGCCTACATGGAGCGGCTTCGCGACGTTCGGTCCGCCGTAGTCAATGATGATCCTTCCCGGATTTTCGACCTGCGGGATTGAAAGATCTGCGTCCTCCCCGATCTTCGTGATATAGTCCGCAAGAAAGTTCTTCGTGATATTGATATTGAGAAAGCCCGGACGCACTACTTCCGCGGTAAAGATATCACCGGCGTGCTCCTTCGCGCTCTTCAGGACATCCTCCGCGATCAGAAAAGGAGCCTTATGGTACTGCTTCGCAGCTGCCAGCGCTCCGTTGCACTGAAACTCACACAGATCCGGACGATCGGAAAGTCTTACGACTCCGTAATCCTTATCATATCCTGCCGCGAGAAATGCCTCGCTCATGTATTTCGTAAGAATTGTCTGTATTTTTTCCATGCTCAAAATCCACCTGTCAATTAAAGATGCCGGCAGGCTCTGCCTGCCGGTAGATTAGATGTATTAAATTCTGGTAAAAAGCTCCGCGACCGCAGGAAGCACCTGCCAGTTCGCACCCCAGATCCGTTCCCACTGGTCTATGCCGATCGGACAGTCTCCGGTTCCGGTCTCGACCGTGATCGACGGTACTCCGAGCTCCCTGATAAAGTAATCGCTGCAGCCGGACGTCGACTGATTGCTCGTCACGGTCGATTCGAGCGGATACCCCGTCATCGAAGCGACCACCTGCGCGAGCTGTTCATCCTTCGCATAGAGGTCTCCCTCCACGCCGTAATTCCAGAAGACCAGGTCGCCCTCCGAGTGGTAAGCGATCTGCGCACAGCAATTGACTGCCTCCTCAAGTGCGAGGAGAGCGATCGTCTCATTTTCGGAATGAGGGAACGCGCCCGGATATCTTGCCGAGGAAGGCTCTGTCGTCCCTCCCACACCGGCATCTGCCCAGAGCGTGTCATAGTTTCGGTTCAGGTCAACTCCGAGTGCATTGGCTTTCCAGAGCGACGTATATGCCGCCAGATTGACGTCCCCGCGCCCCTGCTCATTGTCGGTTGCCCAGATGGTGTTCAGATTTGCCCTGATCGTCTCGTTGTTGATTCCGTCAAAGCCCAGCTGGGAGATCGTCACTCCGTCCGGGTTCATGAGCGGAATAATATGAAGCCTTACTGTCTGCAGGATCGTCGAATAGGGGATCCCGTTGTACTCCGCCCCGCTCTGCATTCCCTTGAGGAGCTCCTCCAGCTGCTTCATGCCGAGCAGCGTGTTGATATACTCCCTGGCATGCATTGAATACTGAATGATCACATCCTTCGTCGCTGTTCTGGAGCCGACAGCGACATCGACGATATCTCTTCCGTCGGCCGTCGTTCCGATCCGGATGACCTCACAGAGATCCGGATACCGCTGCTTCAGGAAATAAATATCCCGCATGACCATATCGTATGTGTACATTACACTGTCGGTCGCCACGATATCGCCCTCCGGCATCGAGCTCCCGTTCGTGTACGCCCATGTTCCGAATTTCTGCTCAAGCGCGCTGGCACCGGCCGGTACCGTGGGCGTCGGCGTCGCGGTCGTGGTCGGAGCAGGAGTGGGCGTCGATGTAAGTGCAGGCGTCACCGTCGGTGCGGTCTGCCCGGATTCTGACCAGGTCGTCCCCGATCCGTCGGTCGGAGTCGGCGTCACGCCGATCCCGCTGTCTGTCGTCGAATCTGACGATATGCCTGTCTCGGCACTTGAAGACTCCGCTGCCGTCTGTGCGGATATACTCTCTCCGGGATTATCTCCGCGCGAGACGATATGCACGATCCCTCTCGTCGTATTGAACACTACAAGGAACAGGACGAGGGCGATCAGAGTTCTCAGCGTATACGCGATGATCACGCGCCTTCTGTGAAGCTGCCGCTTCTGCTCCGCGCGGCGGGCTCTCATTCTTCGCTGTCTGCGTTCATTATAAAGAGCATCTTCTTCCGTCTCTTCCTCACGAAGAAGCTCTTCTATTCTCTCCGACTCCGCGCGTCTTCTCCTGGTCTGATCCGCCGCAGCACTCCTGCGCCGTCTCTCAGCAGCTTCCGCCCTTTCCCGCGCGCGCGCACGCTCCCGTTCCGCTCCGCTGTCTGCAGTCTCTGTGTTTTCTCTCTTTTTACTTTTTCGGTCGTTCAGTGCATCCAGAGCCTCTGATTTCTCCAGTTCCTCCAGATATTTAAACCTGACTTCTCCCATACTGCTAATTTGTTTCCTTATATTGTCAGATTGCCATATTACCTGCAATTATAATCATACGGTGAGATTATAACGTAGATTCCGAAAAATGAAAACCCTAAAATCTCTGAATCGGGAACGCCCCGGCGTTCCTTCCGCGCCGCGCGGAGTGCAAAGCGCCTTCCGGACCGCGCGGATGCGATCCGCCGGTCCGGACCAAAAAGGCATATGATCCGTCCCCCGAAGGGCTCTTTTATTTGTTCTTTTCCGCATAATTATCCGGGATCGGTTCCCCCCAGGGTGTTCCGTCCAGATCATACGGCGTCGACTGGTAGACATAATAATTCAGCCAGTTGGTGTACAGGTTGTTGGCGTGCGCACGCCATAAAAGCTTGGGCTGCTTGGTCGGATCATCATTCGGGAAATAGTTCTTCGGGATCGCAGTGCCGAGTCCCTTCTTCTGATCGCGCTCATACTCCCTCTTCAGCTGTGTGCGCCCGTACTCGGGATGTCCGGTCACAAAGATCTTCTTCCCGTTCTCGGCCATGCACAGGAATACGCCGGCCTCCTTCGACTGGGCAAGGATCGTCAGCTCCCTGCAGGCGGCAATGTCTTCCGGCAGCACATCCGTATATCTCGAATGCGGCATCAGGAAGCTGTCGTCAAAGCCGCGGACCAGCGGAACCTTCCGGTTGTAGATCTTATGCCAGAAGAGACCGAAGAGCTTCTTGTCGAGAAGTCTCTTCTCAAGCCCGTAGTAATAATACATCGCAGCCTGTGCGCCCCAGCACAGAAAGATCGTCGAAGTCACATGCGTGTTGATCCATGCGAAGATCTTCTCCATCTCCTCCCAGTAGTCGACCTCCTCGAACGGGAGAAGCTCGACGGGAGCGCCTGTGACGATCATTCCGTCATAGTGCTTTTTGCGGACCTCGTCAAACGTCACATAGAACGTATCCAGATGGCTTCTCGACGTGTGCGTTCCCTCGTGGGACATCGTCCGCATGAATGTGCAGTCGATCTGCAGCGGCGTGTTGGAGAGCTCGCGCAGGATCTGGAGCTCCGTGTCCTCCTTGAGCGGCATCAGATTCAGGATCAGGATCTGAATCGGGCGGATATCCTGATGGATCGCACGGTTCTCGTCCATGACAAATATATTTTCTTTCTCCAGGATCGCCCTTACAGGCAGGTCATTCGGAACTTTAATCGGCATTGTTGTCCTTCCCCTCCAGTTCTTTGAGGAATTCCTCCTCCGTCAGGATCGGAATCCCCAGATTTCAAGATTTTTCTTTCTCTTATAAAAAGCACTTTAATTACATCCGTTGTAACCCGTATGTATTACGCACTTTATTATTTATTATGATAAGGACGCCAAAAGTCAGTGTTTATGACTTGGCGAACTTCTGAGTT
>CAMOXU010000058.1 GCA_946629525.1 uncultured Clostridia bacterium | reverse complement strand
CGAAGCGGCCCGAATATGATCATAGAGCTCACGATGCGGTACCGATCATAGAAAAATGAGTATTATGCGCCGTATCGTAAAAAGCGGGATCCTCGTTCCGGAGGATCCCGCCAGCTGTTCTTACAGGAAGTACTTCACGCCCGACTCAAAGATCTTCATGTCCTGCTCCCCGCAGATATTCATGTTCACGCCCTGTCCCCGGCGCTCTGCGTGCGCCATCTTGCCGAGCACGCGGCCGTCCGGCGACGTGATGCCCTCGATGGCTGCATAGGAACCGTTGATGTTCCACTCCTCGTCCATCGTGACATTTCCGAACGGATCAGAATACTGCGTCGCGACCTGCCCGTTCTCAAAGAGCCTGTCGATCCACTCCTTCGGAGCGACGAAACGTCCCTCACCGTGGGAAGCGGGATTGACGTAGACACCGCCAAGCTCGGCTCCCTGGAGCCACGGAGACTTGTTGGTCACGACCTTCGTGTATACCATATGGGAGATATGGCGTCCGATCGTATTGTAGGTAAGTGTCGGCGCACTCTCATCCTGTCCTGTGATCTGGCCGTTCGGTACAAGTCCGAGCTTGATCAGAGCCTGGAAGCCGTTGCAGATACCAAGCGCAAGACCGTCACGGTCGTTCAGAAGCTTTTCGACCGCCTCACGGATCTTGGCGTTGCGGAACGCGGTCGCAAAGAACTTCGCGGAGCCGTCCGGCTCATCACCGGCCGAGAATCCGCCCGGGAACATGATGATCTGAGCTTTCTGTATTTCCTTTACGAAGGCATCCACAGACTCGCGGATGTCCTCCGCGGTCCTGTTCTTAAATACCATGTCTGTGACCGTTGCACCGGCACGCTCGAACGCGCGTCTCGAATCGTACTCGCAGTTCGTGCCCGGGAAGACCGGGATGAAGACATGCGGCTTCGCGACCTTGTGCTTTGCCACATAGACCTCCGGTGCATTGTAGAGCGGAGACGCGACCTCCGTCCTGTCGTCGTTCGTCCTCGTCCGGAAGACCTTCTCAAGAGTGCCCATCCAGCATCCCAGCGCATCGTCAAGCCATACTGCCGCATTGCCGTAACGGAAGGTATCGTCGTTCGTCACCTCTCCGATCAGCGTGTAGGAGGAAGCAAGGTTTCCGACCTGTCCGTCCTTCACCTCGCAGACGATATCTCCGAACGCCGGCGAGAAGAAGTCCCGCGGATCGAGGTTGTGCTCGATCTTCACGCCGAAGCGGTTTCCGAAAGCCATCTTGGAGACAGCCTCGCAGATCCCGTGCCGTCCGAGCGCATAGGCCGATACGACGCGCCCGGCCTGAATATCCTCGCGGAGCTTTCCGTATACGTCAAGGATCTCCGCGTACTTCGGCAGCTGATACTCGTCCTTCGGCACGCGGATCCACACGATCCTGTTCCCGGCCGCCTTGAATTCCGGAGAAATGATATCCCGTTCCTTCGCAACGTCCACTGCAAAGGAGACAAGGGTGGGCGGCACATCGATGTGCTCGAACGTGCCGGACATGGAGTCCTTTCCGCCGATCGAGGGCAGACCGAATCCGATCTGGGCCGCATAGGCACCCAGCAGCGCGGAGAACGGCTGGCTCCAGCGGGACGGATCCTCGCTCATTCTGCGGAAATATTCCTGGAAGGTGAAGCGGATCTTCGTCACGTCGCCGCCCGCTGCCGCGATCTTCGCGACAGAATCCGTGACGGCCCAGGCTGCCCCGTGATACGGGCTCCAGGCGCTCACGTACGGATCGAAACCGTAGCTCATGAGCGTGACGGTCTCGGTCGTCCCGTTAAGGACCGGAACCTTTGCGGCCATGGCCTGCGTCTCTGTGAGCTGGTACTGTCCGCCGTAAGGCATGAGGACTGTCCCGGCACCGATGGACGCGTCGAACATCTCAACGAGTCCGCGCTGTGAGCAGACATTCAGATCGCTGAGGATCTCCTTCCACTGGCGCTCGATATTGCCGGAATCATTCACGTCTGTCGGGCAGTACGGATTCGGATTCAGCACGGAATCCGCCTTCGAGGGGATATCCACGAGGACGGACGCTTCCTGATGTGCTCCGTTCGTATCGAGGAAATCACGGGAAAGGTCGACGATCGTCTTTCCTCTCCAGTGCATCACGAGCCTCGGCTCCTTCGTCACGGTCGCAACGACCGTGGACTCGAGGTTCTCCTCGTCCGCGTATTTCATGAACATTTTGACGTCTTTTTTGTCGACGACGACCGCCATTCTCTCCTGAGACTCGGAGATCGCGATCTCCGTCCCATCCAGTCCGGCGTACTTCTTCGGCACCTTGTCAAGATCGATATCCAGTCCGCGCGCGAGCTCTCCGATCGCGACGGAGACACCGCCGGCACCGAAATCGTTGCATTTTTTGATCAGATGAGCTGCGTCCGTACGTCTGAAGAGACGCTGCAGCTTTCTCTCCGTCGGTGCGTTGCCCTTCTGGACCTCCGCGCCGCAGTCTTCCGTGGACTTCTCCGTATGGACCTTGGAGGAGCCTGTGGCTCCGCCGATGCCGTCACGGCCTGTCCGTCCGCCGAGAAGGATAATGATATCTCCCGGATCGGAATTCTCGCGGATGACCGCCGATCTCGGGGCAGCCGCGATGACTGCACCGATCTCCATACGCTTGGCCACATAGTCCGGATGATAGATCTCCTTTACAAGGCCGGTCGCAAGACCGATCTGGTTTCCGTAGGAGCTGTAGCCGCGGGCAGCCTGACGGACGATCTTCTTCTGGGGCAGCTTGCCCCTGAGCGTCTCGGACTGCGGGCGGGTCGGGTCTGCGGCGCCCGTCACG
This sequence comes from uncultured Clostridia bacterium, assembly GCA_946629525.1. Taxonomy (GTDB): domain Bacteria; phylum Bacillota; class Clostridia; order Lachnospirales; family Lachnospiraceae; genus Chordicoccus. The sequence goes on along the minus strand of CAMOXU010000058.1, from coordinate 14,081 downwards.
CGCATCGCCTGATAGACGTAGGTACGTCCCGAGAGCGGGTCACGGATCGCACCGCCAAGGCAGGTGGCAGCCCCGCCGAATGGCTCGATCTCCGTCGGGTGGTTGTGCGTTTCATTTTTAAAGTTAATGAGCCACTCCTCTTCCTTCCCGTTCACATCGACGGGAACGATGATCGAGCAGGCATTGATCTCATCGGATTCTTCCTGGTCTTCGAGTTTTCCCTCTTTCTTGAGCTTTTTGGCTCCGAGAATGGCCAGATCCATCAGGCAGACGAACTTGTCGCTTCTGCCCTTGTACATCTCATCATGGTCAGCAAGATAAGCCTTGAAGGTATCCTCGATCGGAGCGCGCAGATCGCCGTCCCTGAACTCCACATTCTTAAGCTCCGTGGAGAAGGTCGTATGGCGGCAGTGATCCGACCAGTATGTGTCGAGGACGCGGATCTCCGTGATCGTCGGATTCCGTTTCTCGGTATCCTTGAAATAACTGCGGATGAATTTGAAATCCGCAAATGTCATGGCAAGATTCAGTGAATTGTAGAGCTCCTCAAGGTCCGTGAGATTCATCGTGCGGAACTTCTTCAGCTCGATCACGTCCGCCGGCTCCGGATAATCCGCTGCCAGCGTCTCCGGCTTGACTTCATCCGTCGCGCGGGAATCGACCGGGTTGATGCGGTCTGCCATGAATTTTCTGAAATCCTCATCGGAGATATCGCCGACCAGCATATAGGTCGTGGCTGTGTGGATCGTCGGTTCTTCATTTTCATTCAGGAACCGGATGCACTGCTCTGCAGAGTCAGCGCGCTGGTCGAACTGTCCCGGCAGGTACTCGACGGAAAAGACGCGGCTCTTCTCAACTTCCGGAAGCGTCTCCTCATAGAGGTCATCGACCGGGGGTTCCGCAAAGACCGATCTCTTCGCGATCTCGTAGGTCCCGTCTGTGAGGTTCTCTGCGTCATAGCGGATGAACACTCTGACGTTCTCGATCCCCTCAATGTGCATATAATGTTTTGCCTCGTGGAGCAGCTCCTTCGCCTGGACCGCAAAGGCCGGCTTCTTCTCAACGTAAACTCTTCTTACCATTGTTCCTCCTGAAATAATGAAAGTCCTTCGATATGTGACCGAACGAGGACAGGAAGCATTTTGTCGTTGGTATCATATCATACCGACCGGCAAGTTTCCAACTATTTTCACAAGGTATCCGCACACCGGGCAGCAGCGGCGCGCCGGCTCCCTCATCCGGCTTCCCGAAGCTCCCTTATGACTTCTTCCCAGTAAGGGATCCGGAACGTCTCGCAGGCTGCCGCCATCTTGTCCGCAATACAGAGGATTATGCTCTCCCTGTACCTGGGCGGCTTCAGATTGAGCGGGAACATGTGCCGCACGATCATATCCTTCTCGATCTCGTTGAGATCAAAGTCGCGGCAGGCATTCTCCATCGCGATCCCTGCATGGGTAAAGCCATGCAGACCCACCTCCGGATGCGGATCATGCCAGTCATACAGAAAGTAATCGTGCAGAAGGCTCCCGCGTACGAGGGATCTTGTGTCGACCTTCCAGCCTGTTTTCTTCGCAAGCATGAGGCATACGAGTGCCACGCCGACGGAATGCTCAAAGACGCTCACCTTGCCGTGCTGCATGAATTCCTTCTCCTGCTGCATGCCCGGCGCAAAAAGAATATCCTGCCCGTGAAGAAGGAGTATCTCTTTCAGCTCCCGGATCTCTGCATCCCGGCGCTCCTTTTTCTCGGCCGCACGGTTTGCCCCTTTCTTTCCCGGCTTCTCCTCAGTCAGCGCGCACTCCGTGACGAGGCTTTCAGCAATTTCCTGTAATGTTTTCTCCTCTTTTACCAACAAATACTATCCCTCTTCCTTTCATCCGGCAGGTTCGTCTTTTTCCCAGAATTCGCGGATCAGCGGCCCAGCCTGCCCCTCCCTGCAGGAAATGAAATGCCTCCACTCCCTTGGGAACATACCAAGACAGTCGCGCGTGAGGAACCGGTCATCCAGCAGAAGGATGATCCCCCGGTCCGTCGCCGTCCGGATCACGCGCCCCGCCGACTGAAGCACCTTATTCATCCCGGGGTAGAGATAGGCGGACGCAAATCCGGTATGATCCTTCTCTTCATAATACTTTCGGAGAAGCTCCGTCTCCGCCCCCACCTGCGGCAGACCGCAGCCGACGACGATCGCGCCGACGAGCCGCGAGCCGGTAAGGTCAATTCCCTCGGCGAAAACGCCGCCCATGACGCAGAATCCGACGAGGGACATTTCCGGGGATTCATAGAAGTTTTCCAGAAATATCTCCCGGTCCATCCCGTCCATATACCGGGACTGGGCGACCCAGTTCACGTCGGGCTCATCGAACTCCGACCGATAGACCGCAAGCACTTCCTCCATAAATTTATAGGAGGGAAAGAACGCCATATAATTTCCCCGGTGCGCCGTCACCGTCTCGTGGATATAGGAGGCGATCCTCCGGTACATCGCCTTTCCCCGGCTCCGCATGCGGGTACTCACGTCCTCCCCGACAAGGATCAGCCGCTGTTCCTCCTTAAAGGAGCTCTCGGCATAGACCGCATAAGCATCGTCCTTCACAGACAACAGCTTTTTATAGTACCCGACCGGGAGCAGCGTCGCGGAGAAGAACACAGCGCTTCCCGCACGGTCGATCATCTCCTGAAGCCTCCGCGCAGGGTTCACGCAGAAGAGGCGGACATGGAAATGTCCCTTCTCGTCCGCGAACGCATAGGTCACGTAGTCATCGTCCATGGCCTCGTACGTCGACACAAATCCGGAGATCTGGAAATAAAAATCGAGCAGCTCCTCCCTGCAGGACGCATTCTTCTCCTCCTTGAAAAAGACCTGCATCTCTCCGAAGGCTCTGACCGCCTCGGTGATCAGATCTCCGCACTCCGGCAGGAGCATCCATCTCTCCCGCCCCTCGTCCGGCACTTCGGCATCGAAGACGTGCCTTTGGGCAAGCATTTTTTTATTGACTCTTGAAAGCGCCCGCCCGACCTTCGGACTCACACTCTTTACAATGTTCCTGGCTTTCAGAACATCTTCCTTGACGAGCTCCGCGCTGTACATTTCCCTCGCGCGGTCGACCAGATTGTGCGATTCGTCGACGAGAAGGACCGCATCGCTCCTCTTCCCCTCCCCGAAGAAGCGCGAAAGGTGCGCGTTCGGATCGAAGGCATAGTTATAATCGCATATGACGGCATCGCACCAGCTCGAGATATCCAGCCCGAGTTCGAAGGGGCATACATTCCGCCGTTCAGCCCACTCCGCTACCGTCTCCCTGTCGAAGACCTGCTTTTCGGAAAGGATGTCAAAGACCGCGTCATTGATCCTGTCGAAATGCCCCTTCGCCCGGGGACAGTCATCCGGATTGCAGGACACCTCATTCAACGGACAGATCTTTTCCTTTGCTGTGATGGTGATCGACCTCCAGGAAAGGCCCGCGTCCTTCAGGATCTGAAATGCTTCCTCCGCCACCTGATGCGTCTGGTTCTTTGCGGTCAGATAGAAGACCCTGTCTGCGATTCCCTGCCCGACAGCCCTGACGGCCGGATAGACGACCGCCATGGTCTTCCCCGTCCCGGTCGGAGCCATGAGAAAGAGCTCCTTTTTCTCCCGGATCGTGTGATAGACGGAGGATACAAGGGCCTTCTGCCCTTTTCTGTATTCAAAGGGAAAGCTGAGCGGCTCCATCGAGAGATCGCGCTTTCTCTTCCAGGCCTCGAGCATGTCTGTCCATTTCCTAAAGTCCGCGACAAGCTCCTCATACCAGGCGAGGATCTCCTCTCTCCCGATGAGAAATGAAAACCGCCTGGTCCGATCCCCCTCCGGAAGATGCACGTAGGTCATGCGGACACCGACCTCGGATCCGGACACCTCCGTCCCCTCATCGATGCCGAACTGTTCGCGGAACTCCCCTTCCCTCTCCGGGAGCTGCTTTAATATGACTGCCGCGTAGCACTTCGCCTGCGCCAGGTGGACCGGCACCGGCTCATCAAGGGCGTCGGGGTCCATATAGATCCCCTTGATCTCATCGACCGCAAAACGGCGGACGCCCTCCGTCTCCGTCTTCTCCGTGAAGACACCGTCCGCCCGTCCTTCGATCTTTATCCTGTATCCGCCGCAGTCGAATTCATCCTTCAGGGATACTTCCGCCTGATAATCCCCGGCCATCCCCTTCTGGATCTTTCGGTGGGCGCGTCCTCCCGCAAGCATGGCTTCCGGGTCGAAGCTGCTGCCGGACCGGGTGTCGATATCTCCGCTCCTTCGGATGAACTCGACGAGGGATCTCACGGAGATCCGGACTTTTTCACTTTTCCGGTTCAGTACATCCTGCTCTCTCTCAGCCATTCAATAATCCACCGTATCAGGAACATCCCGGCGTTCCTGCCGCGCCGCGCAGGGTGCGAAGCACCTTTCTTTCCGCACGGCAGCTCAGCACAGTTTTCACATCTGTATAGATAGATGAGTGCGAAGCACTTTCCTTCTGCACGGCAGCTCAGCCCTTTGCTTCCTGCAGGCCGCTGCCGCAAACTCTTTCCGCCGGGTCATTTATGCAGATTCTTTCTTCAGTTCCTTCCCCTGTAGATGACCTTCCGGTCCGCCCTGTCCCCGGTCACCTCGAGGTCCGGGATGCTCTCGATGAACCGATACAGCTGGCTGTATCCGTAGAGCTTGACATTAAAGCCCCTGTGCCGTCTGCGGATCTCAAGACCCAGTGTCGCGAGCGCGATCCCGCGGTTCCCGCGTCTCCTCACGATCTCACGGATGTCCTGGATCGTGGGATCCTCGTCCTTCTTCTCGTCCCGGAGACTGACCGTGATCTGGCTGCTCTCCTTGTTGAGAACGATCGCCGGGATATCCTCCAGGAATTTTGAGAGCTGAGTATATCCGAAGGTACGGATATCGAAATCCGGGTACTTGTTCTGGAGCTTGCTGCCGATCTCTCCGGAGCCGGTGACTTTTCCTTTGTTGTCGTTCTGTGTAATGATGTTGACGATCGTCTCCTCGATTGCCTGCTTGTCTGTTCCGTTCGAACTGTTTTCATTTTCAAGCAGGTTCTCCAGCTCCGTGAAGATCGTGCAGGCCGACCGGAACGAATCCGGCGTCTTCTTCTCCCCCATGCCGATGACGATCTTGCCCGACTCGCGAAGGCGGGAGGCAAGACGCGTGAAATCGCTGTCGCTGGAGACGATGCAGAAGCCGTCGACGTTGGACGTGTACAGCAGGTCCATGGCGTCGATGATGAGGGCCGAGTCCGTCGCGTTCTTTCCGCTGGTATTCGAGAACTGCTGAATCGGGATAATGGACTTTTCGAGCAGGCGGTCGCTCCAGCGGGCGTTGGCCTGCGTTGTGAAATCTCCGTAAATTCTTCTGTATGTGATAATTCCGTACTGGGCAAGCTCGTCAAAGATACCGTTCAGGTACTTCGACGAGACATTATCCGAATCAATCAGGAGCGCCAGCTTGCGCTCTTCTCTTTCTTCCATAACTGTTTCCTCGTCTTTTTATAGTGTAATTCCGTTCTGCAGGCAGAGCTCCCTCGCCGTCTGTACGGAATCCGCGCCTTCCCTGTTCTTCACCGGCGCGAACTCACGATTCCGCACGACCTCAAAAGGCAGGCAGCCGTTCATTCCCTTCAGCAGATCGAAGATAAAAAGCTCGAACTTGCATCCGTTCGGCTTTTCCGGCTTTACGGCATTTCCGTCCTCGTCGATGCATGCGATCTTCTTTCTCGCGATGTGATTCGTCATCTCGTCGTTCATGACCTTCTCCGCCGCGGAGAGATTGAAGAGATAATTGAGAATAACGCCGTAATAATACGCGTAATCTCCGGACGCATCCTTCGCATAGCGCATCTCCTCCGAGAGCTCCGAGTACTCGACGACCGCTGTTCTTCCGTCCTCGCTGCAGATGACGCCGATCGCCTCCTCCGGATTTGCCTTCCGGACGACCTTGGAGCCGGAATCCCTGCCGGACAGGATCGTCGCGCCCACAAAGACGGGGTCGCAGATCTTCTGAAGAACATTGTCGACACTGAATGTGTTGAGCCACTCGATCCCTTCCCGGTGCATCTCCTGAAGAAGTCCCGCCTTCTCCAGCGACTTCATCCATCCGCCGTTGCCGTTCGGCGAAGTGGAGATGCGGCTCTTCGACTCCATGAGGACCTTTCCGTCAAAATCCACCGTCGGAGCGTTGTCCTGGCAGAAAAATACAATATGCGCCGGGTCATATCCGAAATAGTCGTGCTCCGCAAAAAATGCGCGGGTCTTTGCGTCATTTTTCTCGCTGGTCATGACGTAGAGATGGAAAAAGCAGCCGGCTTCGCGGACCACATCAAGCATGTTCTCAATGAGTCTCTGGAAAATGTATACGTGCCTGCTGATCCCTATGTCATACATGCCCTTGGGGTCGGAGCTTCCGAGTCTCGTCCCCATTCCGCCTGCGAGCAGGACCGCAGCGACCTTCCCGGCCCGGATGGCGGCGAGGCCTTCCTCCCTGAAGGTCTCCTTTCTGCTCCCGATCTCCTCCGCGCGCATCGCAGCAAGAGGCGTAATCACACCGCGCTGAATGTTCTCTTTCTCATTTCCGAGTGCGGAAATGACCGAAAAATCGATCTCATCGATCTGGGAGAGCAGCTCCTCCTTCTCCCTCTCATCAAGTTCCTCATAAAAGCGGAGCACATGCTCCTGTCCGTATTCGGAAAGTTTTTTTACTGCGCCTTCATATGTCATTTTCTTTCTCCCTTGAACCTGCCGGAGCTCCACCGATGCACCGGCCTCCTCTCCCGGGATCCATCCGCGGATCCCGCCGTTTTTCCTTCATCGCGCAATACCCGGGATTTTATTCAGAACCACCGTATCAGCGCTCGTGCACGACCTGGAAAATGTAGAACTTAAGGTACGAGCTCTCCTCCGCCGACCACAGGATCGGATGGTCCGGCGCCTGTGCCCTGGCCTCGATCTGACGCAGCCGGACATGGGCTTCGCGCGAGGCCTCGAGGAGCATTTTCTCAAAGAGCTCCCGCGTCATAAAGTGCGAACATGTGCAGGTCATAAGAAATCCCTGATCCCGCGTGATCCGCATGCCTGCCGCGTTGATCTTGCGGTAGCCCTTCACCGCGCTCTTTACGTTCTGCCGGCTCTTTGCGAAGGCAGGCGGATCGAGGATGACGACGTCATAGAGCTCCTCTCCCGCGGCCATCTGGGGCAGAAGCTCCAGAAGATCGGCCTCCATGAACCGAAGACGCGTGCCTTTTTCATTCCGCATCCACCCGTCCGGGGCAGCGTCCGAAAATGAGAACCCGTTGAGAGCCGCATTTCTCTCCGCCATCGAGAGCGCAGACGCCGAGGCATCGACAGCAAGAACGCTCTCCGCCCCGCCAAGGGCAGCGTTCAGAGCGAAGGAACCCGTATGTGTGAAGCAGTCGAGGACTTTCTTTCCCTCACAGAGCCTTCCGCATGCCCTGCGATTATACTTCTGGTCGAGGAAGAATCCGGTCTTCTGTCCCTCCGCCACGTCCACAAGATACCGCACCCCGTTCTCCGTGATCGGAACGAGCGTGTCGAAAGGTTCTCCGATAAATCCTTTCTTCCGCTCCATCCCTTCCTTCAGCCGTTCCTTCGCGTCGCTCCGCTCATAGATCCCTCTGATCTCGATCCCGTCTTCCCTTAGGATCCCGACAAGGATATCCAGGATCTTCTCCTTCAGGCGGTCCATACCGAGGGAAAGCGATTCGATTACCAGGACATCCTCGTATTTGTCGATCGTGATCCCGGGAAGAAAGTCCGCGTCTCCGAAGACGATCCGGCAGCATCCGGTATCGACGACCTCTTTGCGGTAGTTCCATGCGTCGAGAAGTCGTCCCTTCAGGAATTCGTCGTCGATCGCTGCATCTCCCCTGCGCGTGAGCATGCGGACCCGGATCCTGGAGTTCATATTGATGACGCCTCTGCCCATCGGATACCCGTCAAAATCACGGACGCTCACGACGTCTCCGTTCAGAAAGCTGCCGCTTATTCCGGCTATTTCATTGTCAAAGACCCAGGCTCCTCCGGACTTCAGAAGACGGCCCTGCCCTTTCTTCAGTGTAACGATCGCTTCCGACATAGACTCCTCCCCGCACGTATATTTCATCGTGCAATACTCATGATTTCAGAACGCAAGAGACCTTCCCTCTATTCTACCATCAAAGCGTCAGCTTTTGACCGCCGGATTGATAAGAATCAGACAGATTATGGGAAATACCCCCCCCTAAAAGTAATTTCACCAATATAATAACTAATATATTTATTTTTACGTTCTTCCGTATTGCTTTTTCAGTCATTTCATGCTATAAAAGAATTGTGCTTAACAGCACTCACTTTTTCAATGTCGGCTATGCCGGCATCCCCGGAAGGCCGCAACCCCTCATAGCGGCCTTCTAGAATATAACAGTGATCCACTGTTTTATTACGGAGCTGCGCGATGCGCAGCTCCTTTTTATTCTTTATCATTCTTTATCAAATATCCCGGTCCACAGCCTCTATGGAAAAATCCAGACACTCCATGGACAGCTGGAACATGAGCTTCTTCATATTCGTCTCATTCAGGTTCCCAAGGATCGAGAGTTCGAACGTCACTGTCCCGTTCTCCCTGTTCTCCGCGGCGAGCTCCATGCGCTCCATATTGTACCCGTAATCCCCGATCATGGAGAGGATCTCGGACATGGAGTTCGGACGGTTCGGTCGGGTAAGCCGCACCTTGACGCGGGCTGCATCTTCCGGGACCGCGATCTCCCCGACGAGCGGCTCGAACAGCCCTTCGTTCCAGTCATAAAGAAGACCGTACTGGAGCATGCGGCTTGCCTGCATGATCTTTTTGACGACAGCCAGATACCCTGCCCTCTTCTCGGGAGGAACCGCCTCCGAGAGGCGGGCGAGAATCTCCTCCTCGCGGTCCGCGCGATAGACTCTCAGGTCACCGGACGCGTTCTTCGCCTCGGCGACCCGATACGCACAGTCGAGCCGCTTCATGAGAAGAGAGCGGATCATCAGGTCGATCTCGTCGATTTCTTTTCGTATTTCTTCAAGAGTCATACAGACCTCCTTCTATACTGAAAATCCATTCAGGCAATTGCGAAACAGCGTGCTGCATGAAAACATTCCACGCTGAGTTTCGCAGGAGCCTGTAAAAATCCATTTTCCCCGGATCAGGAACGTTCCGGCTTTCGGCCGGATTTCTTAAGGCTCCCGGTCTTTGTGAGGAGCACGATGACCTCCATGTTCTCCGTGAACGGGAACATATCGAATGCAGTCGCGTCCACGGCCTTGTAGTCGTGGGAGGAAAGCCACTGCAGGTCCCTCGCGAGCGTCTCCGGCTCGCAGGAAATGTAAATGATCCGCCCGGGCGACATCGATACGGCAGACGACATGAACTTCTCCGTCGAACCGGATCTCGGAGGATCCATGAAGACGACTTCCGCCTTCTCCCCGTCCATCGCCATCTTAGACAGAAAATCCCCCGCATCATTGGTATAGAAGCTGATATTCCTGATGTTGTTTTCCCGCGCGTTCCGCACCGCGTCCCGGACAGCATCGCCGTTCAATTCCACGCCGATGACTTCCTTCGCCTTCGATGCCGCGGTGATCCCGATCGTTCCGATCCCGCAGTATGCGTCGATCACCCGCTCATGCCCTGTGAGATTGGCGTACTCGACAGCCTTCCGGTACAGTTTCTCTGTCTGCACGGAATTGACCTGATAGAATGATTTCGCGGAGATCCTGAATGTGTGACCGCAGAGGACGTCCTCGATATACCCTTTCCCGTAGAGTACGATCTCCCGTTCCCCGAGGACCATCGAAGTCTGTTCATCGTTCACGTTCAGGAGGATCGTTGTGATCTCCGGATGTTTCTCTCTGAGCGCCTTCACAAAATTGTTCTTTCCGGGCAGGATCGGCGAGGAGAGAACAAGCACGACCATGATCTGTCCCGTCACATGGGCTGTCCGGACGAGCACGTGGCGGAGGAGGCCGTATCCGGTATCCTCGTCATAGACCTTGATCTTAAAGCCGGAGAGCATTTTCAGGATATCCTGAATGATCGCGTCCGCCTTCTCATTCTCGATCATGCACTTCTCCACAGGAACGACCTTGTGGGTCCCCTGCTCGTATATGCCCGCGACATTCCGCTCTCTGTGTCCGTCCCGCACGTGGGCGAAGACCGCATGGACCTTGTTGCGGTAATGATAGGGATCCTCCATGCCGACGATCCCGGACAGTTCGACCCAGGGCTTCAGAAGCTTACGGACTTTCATTTCCTTGTAGCCGAGCGACCACTTGTAATCCCTGTTTATGTAAGAGCAGCCTCCGCAGCGCTTCGCGTAAGGACATACAACGGATTCTTTATTCTCCGTCCCCTGCGTCTTTACCGGGTGATCCTGCCTTTTCTGAATGTCCTTCTTCCCACGGCTGTCCGCATCTTTCCGTACGGTCTGCTTTCCGCGGTCCCCGGTCAGCTCCCGACCGTCCTTCTTCCCATGGCTGTCCGTCTCTTTCCGTACGGCCCGCTTTCCGCGGCCGCCTGCCGGTTCCTGCCTGTCCTTTTTCTCCCGTCCGCTCTTTTGTTCTTCGCGGAGCCACTTCTCATATGCCTTCTTAATATCAAATTCTCTGTCGCTCATATCTACCTCAATATGCAGATCGTGAAAAGGCCGATCAGGCCCTTCCTTCTTTTCTTATCTTCTTTACTCATCGGCGGACCGGATGATCTCCGTCCTGTCACCGCCGCTTTGCAGCTGTCTGCAGCATGCTCTTCCTGCGCAAAGCGTAGTCCGCCGCTTAAACCTTAACGAATCGTCGTATCAATGTCAACTTATTTTACGATATGGAGAAGCGCGAAAGGCCTCCCAATTTGTGCGGCTGTGGTCCGCCGGAGGCGTTATTCATTAAAGCGACATTTTTTACGTTTCGTCTCTTTATTTGGCTCCTTCGCGGCGGCATTTTCTATAGTTTTTATAATGCAAGAAAAAACTGTACAGAACCATGAGCAAAAGCCCATAAAATCAGCCACTAATTGCAGTTTCAGGCACTTTCGCTCATTTTCTTCCATATTTTTGGTTTTTAAGGTACTTTTTTAAGGAAATCACTCTTTTTTTTCTTGCCCAAACCACAGCCCTACTTTATTATAGGCATAAGTCGACGGCAGAACATGATCAATGAAAGACTTTCCGGAATCCCTCGGGTTCCGGGCAGCGTACACCCTGCATCCCGTATAAAGCAGACGATCCCGTCTCGCGCCCCGCACTCCGACCGGAAAGGAAAAGTATGTATTCCCTGTTCTACAAAGAAAAAAATGATTTTGAGATCTTTCGGGTGCAGTCAAAGCACATTCCGCCCCATCTTCACAAAAACCTGGAGGTCGTGTATGTTCTTGAGGGAACGCTTGCAGTCGGGATCGGAACACATCTGTACAACATGGAGAAAGGTGATATCGCAGTCATTTTCCCCGAACAGATCCATCACTACCAGGCTTTCGATCAGAATGGGACATCCCTCTATATGCTTGCAACGCCGTCCCTGAGCGGGCCCTTCCATCAGTCGATCACCACGATGTGTCCGAAAAATCCTGTCGTACATGCAAAAGACGTTCATCCGGATATCTATTACGCGCTCGAAACACTCCTGGACGATCAGGAAAAGCTCTGGGAGGATGTACTGCATCAGGCCTACGTCATGATCATTCTTTCCCGCCTGTTCCCGCACCTCACTCTGGTGGAAAAGGGCAGCGCGAACAACGAGGATCTGGTATACCGCACTGTCTCCTATATCGCAGAGCATTACACGGAGGATGATCTCTCTCTGACAAAGATGGCGCACGACCTTTTTGTCAGCCCGTTCTCCCTGTCCCGCATTTTTTCAGGTACGTTCCACATGAATTTCAACAAGTACCTGAATATCACAAGGCTCGAGTACGTGCGCTATCTGCTGGAGTACACCAATCAGACCATCACAGAAGCGTACTCGAACGCAGGCTTCGGAAGTCAGCGGACATTCAACCGGGCCTTTCGCGAGCATTTTCATATGACGCCCAAAGAATTCCGCGAGATCAGCCGGATCAGGGAAGAAAAAAGCGATGAATAAGTACTCGCGTCCTCAGTTCAGACCGCAGAATCCCGAACCCTCATCCGCAAAGTGCTGCGACGCAAAGATCTGATCACTCACGATCTCCAGCTCCGCAGGCGTCTTTGCGCGCCTTATTCTCTTAAGAACTTCCTCTCTCTCCTCAAAAAGCATGCTCATGTACCACCAGAGCTCCTTCATGCGTGCAAGGACCGGCTTCGGCCCCGGCAGCACTTCCCGGTACGCTTCGAACAGATCCCCGCAAAATGACTGAAGCTCCGCCATCTGAAGCCGCTCCCCGCCCTTTATCTCCCGGACCAGGGCCGGATTCCGGAGAAGCCCCCGGCCGATCATCATGTCAGGCTCAGGCAGAATATCCTGCCTGTCCGTCTGCGCCCGGTGCCTCCCGGACATTTCCGCAAGGCGGGCCGCCTCTTCCGGATGGAAAATATTTCCGTTATAGACAAGCGGATGGGCGCTCTCAGAAAGTACAGACGCAAATACATCCGCATGCGCCTCGCCGTTATACATTTCCCGCAGCGTGCGCGCATGGACGATAATTTCACTAATCGGAAACTCGTTATATAACCGGATCAATTCGTGTATTTCCTCCGGATCCCCGATCCCGAGCCTCGTCTTGACCGAGATCCTCACATCCGGAGTATATCTTTCTATAAGCTCAAAGCTCCGCGAAAAAAATTCCCGGAGCTCTTCTTTTCTTCCGAGGAACGCAGCCCCTCTCCCCTTCGTCGTCACGGTCGGAGACGGACACCCCAGATTCAGATTGACTTCCCTGTACCCGGTCTCACAAAGCTCCCGGACCGTCCAGGCGAAATCATCCGCAGATTTTGTGAGGACCTGGGGAACCGCGAAAAGGCCGGCATTGTTCGCCGGCCTGATATCTTCTTTTTCCTTATGCTTCATGGAATGACTTGCGTGAGCGGAGATGAACGGCATGTAGTACCGATCCATCTCCGGAAAGTGCCTGTGGTGCACGTTCCTGTAAATATATCCGGTGATCCCCTCCATGGGGGCAAAATAGTATCTCATAATCAAAGTGTATCCAGAGCCAGCTGCTCGAAATGAATTTTTCCTGTTCCCCTGCGCGTCAGAATATTCACGTGTGTAAAGCCACAGGCAATGGCCCGGCTGACAGCAATGTCGAACCCGCCGTCCAGCAGCTCCTTCTGGTGAGCATCCGAATTGATCAGGATCTCCCCGCCGAATTCCCGGAGGCTCTTCAGAAGGCGCATATTCGGATAGAGCTCCTTCTTTCTGTTCCTGTTCACCGCCCCGCAGTTGATCTCGAACGGCACGCCCTCCCCGGCAAGATACTCCATGGCTTCGAGGGCCGGACCCACATATCTGGGATCTTCCTCATCCAGGAAATGCATGGAGTCATTGAAGCGGGTCACGAGGTCAAAGTGGCCCACGAAGGTGCAGTGCAGCCTGTCATAGACCCTGGCGGACAGATCGTAATAGGCTTTCGCAAGCTTATAATAATCCCCTCCGAAGAATTCCTCCGCGAGTCGTCTCATCATCTCCTCGTTGTTGTCGACCGACATCGGGATCTCGCCCGGCACGTCAAGAAAATGCGTCGAACCGATCACATATTCCGCTCCGTCCGCACAGTGCGGATCATACATATTGTCGAGCTCGACGCCGCAGAGGATCTCGATCTTGTCCGCGTACTTTTCCCTGAGTCTTTTTATCTCCGCAAAGTAGGCATCGATGTCCATATGGATGTCCGGATCCATATGGCCCGAAAAGCCGAGATGCAGAAACCCTTTGCGGATCGCGGTGAGGACGACGTCCTCGGCCGTATCCGACCCGTCGCAGAAGGTCGTGTGTGTATGATAATTCGCCGGAAGGGGCATAATTTCTCCTTTCATTCTTCGCATTCATTCAGGCGATTGCGAAACGCTGTGCTCCATGGAAATTGTGTGAACATTCAAACGGCT
>CAMOXU010000057.1 GCA_946629525.1 uncultured Clostridia bacterium | reverse complement strand
AGAATTGCCGTCAGACATATACAGATAGGATAGCCGTTAGTCCTGAAACAATAGAGACAGGAGTCGCTGACCTGTTTTATACGGTTTTATTTAACGGTGTATTCATACATAGTTTTTGTCCTATGTCATTCTGAGCGCCAGCGAAGACTCCCAAGTGAGTGGCCAACCGAAGGGGATCCTTCACCTTCGCTCAGGATGACAGTATTTCAAAGTAATTATTCTATCACCATCGCATCCCCAAAGGAGAAGAACCTGTATCTCTCCCTCACCGCCTCCTCGTAAGCGTGGAGCACATGCTCCTTGCCCGCAAACGCGGAGACCAGCATGATGAGCGTAGACTCCGGCAGGTGGAAGTTCGTGATGAGGCCGTCCATCAGCTTGAACGTATAGCCGGGGTAAATGAAGATCTCCGTCCATCCGCTCTTCTCCCTGAGGACCCACTTTCCGTTCTCATCCTTCTCCGCAGCCGACTCGATCGTCCGGCAGGAGGTCGTCCCGACGCAGATCACCCTGTGTCCGGTCTCGTGCGTCCGGTTGATCACATCCGCAGCTTCCTGCGAGATCATATAGAATTCGGAGTGCATGTGATGATGCTCTACGTCGTCGACCTTCACCGGTCTGAAGGTCCCGAGGCCGACATGAAGCGTCACGTGAGCGATATTCACGCCCTTCTCCTCGATTTTCTTCAGGAGCTCCTTCGTAAAATGAAGACCCGCCGTCGGCGCCGCCGCAGAGCCCTCGTGCTCGGCATATACCGTGTTGTAGCGCGTCCGGTCCTCCAGGCGATGATGGATATAGGGCGGAAGCGGCATCTCGCCGAGCGCATCCAGCACCTCCTCGAAGATTCCCTCGTAGGTGAAAGTGATCATGCGGTTCCCGTCGGGGAGGACTTCCGTGATCTCGCCGATGAGCGGAGCGGTCTCCGCCCGTCCGTCCGGACTGCCAAAGAGAATTTTTGCCCCGGTCCTGCACTTTTTTCCGGGCTTCACAAGGGTCTCCCAGGTATCTGCAGACACGCGCTTTAAGAGAAGGATTTCCACCTTCCCGAGTGTTCCCTCGCGGACTCCGTAGAGTCTCGCGGGAATGACCTTTGTGTCATTGATGACGAGGGTATCCCCCGCCTCCAGGATGTCATAGACATCGGTAAATGTTCCGTGCGTAATCTCTCCCGTCTCTCTGTCAAGACGCATAAGCCTTGACGATGAGCGGTCGAGCAGAGGATCCTGCGCGATCAGCTCTTCGGGAAGATCATAATAAAAATCTGATGTTCTCATACTTTCCCTTACGAACGCTCTGATGATAAAAAGGCCGATAAATCGGCCTTTTTACTGTTAACAGGTTTAAGCTCTCACCGGGGAGCCCCGGTGCAGCGATAAGATAACTTACTAATCTACGTTACTTTCTGAGTTCCGCTCCGATCGTAGCGAGACCGTTCAGGATCTTGTTCATCGCGGAAGTGATCTCGCTCTCCTCCATCGTCTTGTCCGGATGGCGGAATACGAGGCTGTAAGCCATCGACTTATAGCCCTTCATGATGTGCTCGCCCTCGTAGATATCGAAGAGTCTGTAGGACTCAAGGATCTTTCCGCCCCGCTGTGCAAGGATCTCTTCGATCTCGTACGCTGTGACGGTGCGCGGCACGACCATGGAGATGTCACGGGTCACTGCCGGGAATCTGGCGATGCCGTGGTACTTTCTGTCGAATGTCGCGAATCCGAGGATCGACGGAATGTCGATGACCGCGATGATCGCGCGCTCGCCGATCTCATAGTTCTTCCGGACGAGCGGATGGACCTCACCGATCTCACCGATCCGCACGCCGTCGTAAATGATCTGCGCCTGACGGCCCGGATGCATATAGTTCTTGAGAGTATCCGTCGTATACTGTGTCTTCTGATTCATCCCGAGCTTCATGAGCAGGAGCTCGACGACGCCCTTCATCTCGAAGAAATCTCCGTCCCCGTACATGCCGAGCGTGAACTGCATGCGCTCATCCGGGAGCTCTGTCAGCGGAAGTGCCTTCGGAAGATAGATATTTCCTGTCTCGTAGAGCCTTACAGACTTGTTCCGCCTGTTGTAGTTCGTGCCGAGAGATGTCAGGATTCCGTTCAGAGGCGTTGTGCGCATGATGGAGAAATCCTCACCCAGCGGATTCGAGATCTCGATCGCGTTCCGAAGCGGATCGTTCTCATCGAGCGTCAGTCTGTCAAAGGCTTTTCTGGACTCGAAGGAATAGCAGTAAGCCTGTGAGAATCCGCACTCTTCCGCGATATCGCGCGCGACAGAGAGAACACGCATGTCGAACTGGAGCTTTCCGGTCGTCGCTGCGCCGGTCGGAAGAGTCGTCGGGATCTTATCGTATCCGGAAAATCTCGCGACTTCCTCGGCAAGGTCGCATGTACGAAGGACATCCTGTCTCCAGGTCGGGACCTTGATCACGTTTTTCTCTTTATCATACTTGAGGTCGACCGCCTCGAAGTATCCGATCATTTCCTCTTCGGTAAATGAAGTTCCGAGAAGACCGTTGATCTTTTCCGGCTCGAACGGGACTTCCGACGGAAGTCTCTTCTCCGGATACACGTCAACGATACCGCCCACGACTTCGCCCGCGCCGAACTCTTCCATGAGCTCGCAGGCACGGTTGACCGCCAGCTCGGCCGTATTCGGGTCAAGGCCCTTGTCGAACTTCTGGGAAGCATCTGTCTGGAGACCGATCCGCTTGGAAGACAGGCGGATGTTCGTGCCGTTGAAGCACGCTGCCTCGAAGAGGACTGTCGTAACGTCGTCAGTGATCATGGAGTTCTCACCGCCCATGATGCCGCCGATGCCGACCGGCTTCTCTGCGTCGTTGATCATGATGACGTCGTGGTCGAGCTTTCTCTCCTGGCCGTCAAGAGTCGTGAAGACATCGCCGTCCTTCGCGCGCTTCACGATGATCTTATGACCCGAGATCGTATCGTAATCATAGGAGTGCATCGGCTGCCCGTACTCTTCCATGACATAGTTCGTGATATCGACAACATTGTTGATCGGACGGATCCCGTTCGATGCGAGGCATCTCTGCATCCATTTGGGAGACGGGCCGATCTTTACATTTTTCACGACGCGCGCGGTAAAGCGCGGGCAGAGGTCGGTGTCGACGACGTCGACGCTGATATAGTCGGAAGCCTTCTCGTCGTTGCCGGTCACTTTGATCTCCGGCTCGTTGAATTTCTTTCCGAAGGTCGCTGCCGCCTCGCGGGCGATTCCGATCACGCTGTAGCAGTCGACACGGTTCGACGTGATCTCATACTCGATGATCGCATCGTGAAGTCCCAGGAGCCCGATTGCGTCCGCGCCGACCTCCGTATCCTCCGGAAATACATAGATGCCGTACTCCGGTGCCTCCGGGTACATCTCGCGCGTGCTTCCAAGCTCCTCGATGGAGCAGATCATGCCGTGGGATTCCACGCCGCGGAGCTTGCCCGCCTTGATGACGATCCCGCCTTCTGTCTTCTCTCCGTCTCTCGAGCCGGCAACGCGTCCGCCCTCGAGTACGACCGGAACTTTCTGTCCCGCCGCGACATTCGGAGCGCCGCAGACGATCTGGAGCGGCTCCTCCGCTCCGACATTGACCATGCAGATGTGGAGATGATCCGAGTTCGGATGCGGCTCACAGCTTAAAACTTCTCCTACGACGATATTGGAGAGATCTCTGTCAAGCTCCTCGTAATTTTCTACCTTTGTGCCGGACAGCGTCATCGCGTCCGCGTATTCACGGGCCGTGACATCAAGATCCGGAACATATCTTCTGATCCACGAAAGTGATGTATTCATGATAATTCCCCTGTTTCTTTTTCAAAAATGCCCCGACGTACTTTTCCATAGCCGCGCAGAGCGCGAAGAACACATCTGCGTAATTCCAGTGCCTCACGGAGTGAGAGGACCGCATCTGCGTAATTCCAGTGCCTCACAGAGTGCGAGGAACGCCTCTGCGTAATTCCAGTGCCCCGCAGAGTGCGAAGCACCTTCCCGTTTGCACGGCTTCTTAAGCGGATTCCGTCTCAGAACTGCCTCAGGAAACGAACGTCATTCTCATAGAGAAGGCGCATGTCATCGATCTCATACTTTAAGAGTGCGATTCTCTCAAGGCCGACGCCGAACGCAAAGCCTGTGTACTCGTTCGGGTCGATCCCGCACATCTCAAGGACATGCGGATGCACCATGCCGCAGCCGAGGATCTCGATCCAGCCGGATCCCTTGCAGAATCTGCAGCCCTTGCCGCCGCACTTGAAGCAGGAGACGTCGACCTCAGCCGAGGGCTCCGTGAACGGGAAATGATGGGGACGGAATTTTGTCTTCGTCTCCGGTCCGAAGAGCTCCTTCGCGAATACGTCGAGCGTACCCTTGAGATCGGCAAATGTAATATTCTTGTCGATGACCAGTCCCTCGATCTGATGGAAGGACGGGGAATGCGTCGCATCGACCTCGTCCGAACGGAATACGCGTCCCGGAGAGATCATGCGGATCGGAAGCTTTCCCTGCTCCATGACACGGGCCTGTACCGGCGATGTCTGGGTGCGGAGAAGAATATCTTTTGTGATATAGAAGGTGTCCTGCTCGTCCTTCGCAGGATGATTTGCCGGAATATTGAGCTTTGTGAAGTTGTAATCATCGTACTCGATCTCCGGTCCCTCGATGACTTCGTAGCCCATGCCGATGAAGATGCGCTCGACCTCCTCAAGAGCAATGGTATTCGGATGACGATGCCCGATGAATTTCATTTTCGGCGGAAGCGTGACGTCGATCTTTTCCTTCTCAAGCTCACGCGCCATTTTCTCGGCATCCAGCTTGTTCTTCATCTCCGTCATGCGCTCTTCGATCTCGGCGCGGGCGTCATTGACCCACTTTCCGACCTTCGGACGATCCTCCGGATCGACATTCTTCATGGACTTCAGGACTGCGGTCAGAGAACCTTTTTTTCCGAGAAACGCAACACGGACCTCGTTCAGCTTGTCAAGGCCATCCGCGCCCATGATCGCGGAAACCGCGGCATCCTGGATCTCTTTTACTTTCTGTTCTATATCACTCATGGAAACCTCCTTACGTTCGTGCTGCTTACGCTCCGGCCGGACAGACCGGATAACTGCACAACGAGAGCAGCACTCGTATGATTTTAAAGCTTTAACTCGCAAATGTCAATCGGTATGGAAATGCATACCATTTACGCATCCGTATCCCGATCATCAGCGTCCTCATCCGCCCACGGGATATAAATATCCGCCGGCTGCCTGATCGGCACCTCCTCCGCCTTCTCCCGCATGAGCCTCTCTTCCTTTCTCTCCGCGCTCATCCTCTCCTCAATGATCTTCTCCTTCTCGGCCCGCCTCTCCACGTAAGTGTCGATGGAGCTTGCGATGACATTGTTCATCGGGTCCTCGTAGAAGATCCGGTTCAGCTCCGCCCCTGCCAGCATGAAGAACACGCAGAAGTAAAGCCAGATCATCGCGAGCACGATACCGGTCAGACTTCCGTAGGTCGTCATGAAATTCGCATTCTGACTGTAATAGATCGAGATGAGATAGGAAACAAAGATCCAGATCGTCGAGACGACCAGCGCTCCCGGCAGCTGGCTCCTGAACGTGTAATGATGATTCGGGAGGAACTTATACACAAAGAGAAAAAGGATCGTCAGACCAAAGTAGGCCAGGAGCGACGTGAAGGGGTCAAGGAAATCAATGACCTCCATGAGCGTCGGATATCTGGCCGTCAGCATGTCCTGAAAGCGGATGCCGTACAGGGAGAGACGGAGCGTCCCGAGGATCACGCCCAGCAGGAGGAGCACCATGAACATGGAGCGGAAGCGGAGGAACAGCCAGCCTCTCGTCTCCTTCACATTGCTGATCACATTGAGCCCGTTCGTCAGCGCATGAAACGCCTTCGCTGCTGACCAGACAAGGATCAGCAGCGAAACAGGGACGATCGAATACGGTTTTCTGTACACTTCATTGATAATTGCCTGCACGAAGGACTTCAATCCCACGGGAACGATGTCTATGATCATGTTCATGAAGGCGGTCGCATCCATATCGGCCTGTTTCGTCACGGCGATCAGCACCATGAGAAACGGCACGAAGGACAGAATGATAAAATAGGCACAGGCAGCCGCGTAGGCTGCCATGTGGTCTTCATTCATTCTCTTTGTAAAACCGTCTAAACCTCTGATTAATTCCTTCATCGCAGAAAATGCGGCAAATCAAACTGCCTGTTCAAAAAACGGTTCTGCACTTATATTCATCGCACGCTGAACCGGTAAGTGGTCGTCGTATCGTACTTTTCTCCCGCCTTCAGCACAACGTTCTCAAAGGCCGGATTATTCATGGCGTTCGGAACATGCTGGGACTCGAGCGCGATTCCGTCCCTCGGTCCGTAGGCCGCGCCGTCTTTCCCCTTCGGGCCGGAAATGAAGTTCCCGCTGTAGAGCTGTACGCCCGGCTGATCCGTGATCTGGGTCATCACGATCCCGCTCACGTTCCCGACAAGGACCGACGCTTCGCGCATCCCGCTTCCCCTGATCATGAAATTATGGTCGTAGCCGCCTCCGAGGGCGATCTGGGCATCCTCCGCCGCAATATCCTTTCCGACTGCCTTCTCTTCCCTGAAATCAAAGGGCGTTCCGGCGACCGGAGTATACTTTCCTGTGGGAATCCCATGCTCGCCGAGCTCCGTGAACTCGTCCGCATGGATCATCAGTGTGTGATCGAGTATACTTCCCTGATCATGTCCGTTCAGGTTCCAGTAGCTGTGGTTCGTCATATTCGCGATCGTGTCCGCGTCAGAGACCGCCTGGATACGGTAAGTGAGCGCGCAGTCATCCGAGAATGTGTAGGTCAGGCAGACCTTCATATTTCCCGGGAAGCCCTCGTCGCCGTCCGGGCTCATGAGCTCCATGTGCACTTCATTTCCGTCCTCCTCGCAGGTCACGTCAAAGATCCGCTTCTCGAACCCGTCCGGACCGCTGTGGAGATTGTTGAAGCCGCCGTCATTTTTCGGGAGCTGATATTTCTTCCCGCCAAGCGTAAACGAGCCGTCTGCGATCCTGTTCGCATTTCTGCCGATAAATGCGCCGAAATAATTCGGATTCTCTTCATAGGGCGGGACGGAATCATATGCAAGAGTCACATCCGTGAGTTTTCTGTTCCTGTCCGGCACGATCACACTCTGAATATACCCGCCGTAATTGAGGAACGTGCAGGACGCGCCGGTCTTGTTGCTGATCGTATAGGCCATTACGGTCCTGCCGTCCTTAAGCTTCCCGAATTCACTGATTTTTACACTCATCGCGAAACCCCCCGTCTTTTGAAAAATGAAAATAATAGAAAGACTTTTATCAAGAATAGCCCATTTCACGGAAAAAAGAAAGACAATGATGCAAACAAAATCCGCAGGAATATCCTATGGGTTAAAAAAGACGGATGCACCGCATCCGTCTTTTTTACATCCCGGAATGCCGTTCCTAAGAAGCTGACGCCTAGCCTTCGCCAGGTGGGTAACCGCACTCGCTCCGCTGTCTTCCTCCGGTAGTTGCTTGAGGCCTGACATTGTGACCGACGATATAGGAATCCCTTTAATTCAAATGTAGGTTCAGGAAAAATAGGGGATTCGTACATTCCAGGACTGATTAAATTATATCTTTTCTCTGCCGTTCTGTAAAGAAGATGTAAAGCTGTTTATAGAAAAAGATGCAAGCTGCCAACTGATGAAAGATAACTTCTGCAGCATCGGTCATTCTCCGTGCCCGCATTCCCCCACCCCCGGAACAAAACAGATCACAAAGAGAGCGTCACGTGATGCCGTTCAGATCAGTATACAGATCCCTCGCATAGGAATCCGTCATCCCGCTCAGCGAATCCGTCGCCAGAAGAAGCCGGTAGTAGACCTTCTGTTCGTCCGTCATTCCCCGCGTCGACCAGGAGTAGACCTGCTTATAATTTTCCGAGATCAGCGAAAGGAACTTTTCCTCCATGAGTCCCGGAGGCTTCTCCCTGTCATAGACCAGGACAGCCGGAACAAGCTTGTTGAGCAGGTATGTGAGAATGTTGTTCGCGGCGATCTCCGTCTTATAGATCGACATGGACGTGAATGCGTAGTCATAGGCGATATCCTTGAGGGTCTTCATGAGGACCGCCGCTCTGGAATCATGGATCAGCTCGCTGCAGAACTGACCGTTCATGATGGCCCGGTAATCGGCGATGAAACCGTCCGTCGCCGCATAGATCAGCACGTTCTGCATTTCCGAAAGCCAGGTCATGAGCGCATACTCTCCGGGGCTCACATACTCCCCGGACATGCCTGCTCCATGGATCATGCCTGAGATCCCGGGGTTTTTGCTTCTCTCACGGAACGCTTCAGGGACGCGTCTGCCGAAGGGCTTCTCACTTGCAGCGGAATTCCCCGGCATATTCTGCCCAGCACCCTGCGCTGCTCTCGCGTAGAGGCTCTCGAGCAGCTCGATATAGCCCGGATCGACCTTCCGCTTCCAGAGTTCTCCCAGGAACGTCTGATAATCGAAAAATCCCTTCTTGAAGGCATCCTCGATATCGGCCGTCGAGTAGGCGATGTCGTCCGCAGCCTCCAGGATAAAGGTCAGCGGGTTGCGCTTTCCCCTTGTGCCCGTCACGGTCTGAATATCGGCGAACAGATCCTGCTCCGCCTTGAAATATCCCATCTTCTTGTCCGCAATATCGGGAGCTTCCGGATTCATCTCCACGGAGGACCTGGGATACTTGATCATGGTCGTGAGCAGGCCGTAGGTGAGATTCAGGCCGCATCCGTTCTCGGAAAAATGCAGCTTCGACACGAGCCGGAGCCCCTGCGCATTGCCCTCAAAATGCAGAAAATCATTGATCTCCTGCCTTGACAGAATATCCGTCACACGCTTTCCGCCGTAGACGAGACGCGGAAGATGGCCCACGAACCATTCTCTGATGGCCTCCTCCCCGAAATGTCCGAAAGGCGGATTCCCGATATCGTGGATCAGGCCGGCGCACTCGATGACTGCGGCGACATTTTTCTCCGTCTCCAGCGTGAAGGAGGTGTCAAGCCTCCTCTCGATGATGCTCTCCGAGATATTCTGCGCGAGCGATCTGCCGATCGACGATACCTCAAGGCTGTGCGTCAGGCGCGTCCTGATAAAATCACTCTTATCGAGAGGAAATACCTGTGTTTTATCCTGGAGCCGCCGGAAGGAGGCACTGGATATGATCTTGTGATAGTCCTTCTCGAATTCGCTCCGGAGATCGTCTTTTCTCCGGCTTCCGGATTCTTCCCCGGCCCTCTTTGTTGAAAGGATCTGCTTCCACTGCATCTTATATACTCATCATCTTTCTGATCGCGTCCCGGTAGATCTCCTTCGCGATCCGTCGGCTCGTTTCATCCTGCCCTGCAAAGTTTTCCATCATGACGCCGGAATTGATCTCCAGCACCTTGAGCCCCTCCGCGGTCTCCACGACGTCCACCGAGGCGAATCGCACGCCCAGGGCTTCGTAGACGCCTCTCGCGATCTCTCCGACCGCCCTGCGCGTCTCCTCGTCTCTGACCGGGACCGCTTTGGCCCCCTGTCCGAGATTGTGCCGCCAGTTCAGGAGGACCCGCTCCCCCGCCCCGGGGATCCGGTCCAGGGTCTTTCCGTCGGGATATTCTTCCGGTGAAATGTATTCGCCCGCGCTCATCTTCTCAAGGAGGAGCTCCTTCACGGACTTTGACCCGTCTCCGACCAGCGACGGCCTCTTCTTCGTGTACAGGAGCCGTACCTCGCCGTCCAGGATGACCGCCCGGTATTCATTTTCAATCTCCTCGAAGGGAGATGCCGCCAGGTAGGCAGCCTTCCGGAAAATTTCAAAGACAGCCGTCTCAAGCTCGCAGGGCGTCCTGACCTTATATACGAGCTCTCCGCCGGTCCCGTCGTTCGGCTTCACGACCAGGCATCCGTACTTTTTGAGAAGCAGGAGGAGGTCCTCCATGAAACCGCAGTTGCCGACGAATTTCTGTTCAGACGGGGAGGCAAAAAGGAAATGCCGGATATTGGGAATGCCGAGCTCCGTCATGAGCTCGGACGCCGCACTCTTGTCACAGCAGATGGAATTGACCGAAGCGGCGTTCAGACCGAACTGATACCCCAGTATATAGCCTGTCTTTCCGTTTTTCGTGAGACGGAAGATCCAGTCAAAAGAGTAGGACTGAAGTGCAATTCCTTCCTCGGCACAGATCTCCCTGATGATCGCAACGTAATTAGATTCGCCGTTTGTCATAGTTCCTCCAGCTGCATAAGAGCATATGCTCTCAGGTTTTGTACTCGTTCTATTTATGAGAACCGCTTCGCGAACCTCATAATCATAATACGGCCGATAAATCGGCCTTTTTATCGAAAGTTGCTTTGCAACTTCCGATAAGAATCATTATAGCACAAAAAGAGCTGCCGCATTAAAGAGGTCTGCCGGAGTCAGCGCATTTCCTCTGTGAAAATGTCCTACGGACTCCGGCTGTCTTTAAAGAGGCAGCTCCTGACAGTTTTATTTCGATGAACGGGATCTTTAAATATCCATTCGGAAGAGCCGCTGCCGGATCCTGCAGCAGAACCCGTACTTTTCGCAGCCGGGTCTTCCGTCAGATTCCCAGAAAGCTCCTGACTGTGCCCGGCATCTCCTCGGCGTCCACCACCAGCTTGTGGCGGATCGGCGCTGTCCGGATATCCGTGATCGCATACGGCTCCTTTATGCCGGAGAGTTCGGAGAGAATGTCGATCAGCTCAAAATCATTCTTTCCGGGGATCTTCTCCGGTGCAATGGCCCTCATGACGGAGCCGGAGAATTTGAACGGGCTCGCTGTGGACGCGATCACCGTGGGCGTCGTATCCCCGGTCTCCTCCCGGTATCTCCTGTATACGGCATTTCCGATCCCGGTGTGCGGGTCGATGACATATCCTGTCTTCTCGTAGAGCTCCCGGATACCTGCGAAATTCTCCTCCTCCGAGGCAAATCCTGCATAAAAGTCCTGAAGCTCTTCGCGCATCTCGTCGGGAATATTGTAGACGCCGTTTTCGGTAAGACTCTCCATGAAAGCGCGGTTCTTCTCCGGATCATTTCCGCAGATCCTGTAGATCAGTCTCTCAAGGTTGCTCGAGATCAGGATGTCCATGGACGGGGAGCTTGTGAGGATGAATCTCCTCTTCCTGTCATATTCGCCGGTCTGGAAGAAGTCGTAAAGGACTTTGTTCTCATTGGATGCGCAGATCAGCTTCGCGACCGGAAGGCCCATGAGCTTTCCGTAGTAGGCTGCGAGGATATTTCCGAAATTGCCGGTCGGCACCGTGATATTGATCTTGTCGCCCTCTTTGATCTCTCCCTCTTTCAGAAGGGTGCAGTATGCGTAGACATAATAGACAATCTGCGGCACGAGACGGCCGATATTGATGGAATTGGCTGAGCTGAACTGATATCCGTTCGCCTTGAGATCCGCCGCCATCTGAGGATCGTTGAAGATCTTCTTCACGGCTGTCTGCGCATCGTCAAAGTTTCCGTGGATCGCGACGACCCGCGTGTTCTCCCCGCGCTGCGTGACCATCTGCAGTCTCTGAATATTCGAAACTCCGCCGTCCGGGAAGAAGACCATGATCTTTGTCCCCGGAACATCCGCGAAACCGGCCATGGCAGCCTTCCCTGTATCGCCCGATGTCGCGGTAAGGATGACGATTTCATTTTCCACACCGTTCTTTCTCGCAGACGTGATCATGAGATGCGGGAGAATGCTGAGCGCCATATCCTTGAACGCGATCGTCTTCCCGTGGAAGAGCTCAAGGTAATAGACTCCGTCCTTCTTCACGAGCGGAGCGATCTTCTCCGTGTCAAATTTCGAATCATAGGCGTTCTCGATGCAGGTCCGGAGCTCCTCCTCCGAAAAATCCGTGAAGAATTTGCTCATCACTTCATATGCGAGCTCCTGATAGCTCATCTCCGCGAGGACGGAGAACGGCTTGTCGAACGCCGGGATCGTCTCCGGAACAAAGAGACCTCCGTCAGGGCTGAGACCCTGCAGAATGGCTTTCGAGGCTGTGATCGGTTCGGCGCTGCTTCTGGTAGACCTGTACAATAATT
Organism: uncultured Clostridia bacterium; assembly: GCA_946629525.1. Classification (GTDB taxonomy): domain Bacteria; phylum Bacillota; class Clostridia; order Lachnospirales; family Lachnospiraceae; genus Chordicoccus. The sequence goes on along the minus strand of CAMOXU010000057.1, from coordinate 5,002 downwards.
CCATTTTTTCTCCTTTACGATTCCGGCGTACCGGGTAAAATACGGCTTCTATAGTGCCGCTTTGTGCGTATACCGGGACTTGCGTCACGTCTTTCCCACATCAAAATCAAATCTGTTCGAACAATTATAGCATCCATGAGGCGGGCTCTGCAATTATCGAAAGCAATGAGGCTGCTTTCGATTATAATTCGGCGGGCAACCCGGTCTGTTTTTCGGGAGTTCCCCGTAAAACTTCTGACAGGATCCGCCGTCACAGACCGCAGTCTCTCTGTCCTGTCATCCGGCATACACCGTCAGCTCACTGATGCAGCAGTCGTTGTAGTCTTCCCCGGCATAGATCTCATTTACGGTAAATGTAAGACTGTCCGTCTCCACCGCGTCGCTGAGGACAATATAATGCGGGATCTGCGCATCCGTGAACTCCACGTCGAAGGACTGGCTGCCGATCTGCAGCGTCATGGTCTTCGGCCTGCAGTTGGCTATGTAGAGCCAGTCGTCCCGCCAGTTCCCGAGGCGGCAGGCGATCACCTTCACCCCTGTCTTCTCAAAATTCAGCGTGATGCTCTCACCGGATCCCTGCCCCTCCACGCCCTCCTGCCAGGAGGTGCTTTCATCCCCGTCGACAGCCATCTCCGGGGCATTGTTATACTCTGAATCGTTGTAGTGGAGCACACTCGTCGCGGAGGCGGAGGAGACGGTGATGACATTCATCGACCCGAGGGAAGAGGGTTCCTCGTCCGAGACGGAAGCCTGCACCACGATTGCTTCCTCGCCCGTCTGGATCCCGCCGTACAGGACGGTACAGACAGCCGCAAGGAGAATGCTGCCCACTATGAACTTGACGATACTGCCGCTCATATATCATTGCTCCTGTAGTGATAAGTCTTTTCGGAAGTTCCGCAGGCTGCTTCCGATGAGAAGGTCTGCGGCACCGTTTTTTAGAGTGTACCACGCCTTTCTTCTTTTTTCCATCAAGAGGATTCATTTATTTATGTGGAAATCGCGGCTCGATAGAAGTATAATACACTCATTACGGTTCAGGGAGCATGATCTGCCCGGTACTCATGATACCGGCAGACGGCTCTTAAGTACCGTGAGTAAATCAAAAAAGGAAGGGATTCTATGGAAAAAGAACGAGCCCAATGGGGCAGCAAAATCGGTTTCATACTCGCGGCAGCAGGATCAGCTGTAGGTCTCGGCAACATCTGGAAATTCCCGGGAAGGGCATATGAAGGCGGAGGAGGATGCTTCCTGCTCATTTACCTTCTCATAGTTATATTTCTCGGCGCACCGATGATGCTCACGGAGCTTTCCCTGGGCAGAGCAAGTCAGGCCAACATTGTCGGTGTATTTCACAATCTCGGCCGCAAGAATTTTGCCTGGGTCGGATGGATCGGCATTATCGGCGCTTTTATCATCACCTGCTATTATGCTCACGTCGGAGGCTGGGTACTGCGCTATGTGGCAGGCTATGCGGTCGAATCTTCCGCCATTTACGCCGACTCTACAGGTTATTTCTACAACATGCTGGGATATCACAGCGACGGTACGACATCTATTCCATGGGTCGCACTTATATTCGCGGCAATTTTCATGGCCCTGAATGCCGTGATCATTATCAGGGGTGTTGAAGGCGGTATTGAGCGGTTCAATAAGATCGGTATGCCCGCTCTGTTCATCCTTCTGCTGATCCTTCTCGTTCGTTCCGTGACTCTGGACGGTGCCGGCGAAGGTCTGCAGTATATGATCTCTCTGGACTGGAGCAAGGTCAATTTCAGCACGTTCCTCGCGGCGCTGGGACAGGCTTTCTACTCGCTGTCCATCGGTATGGCGATCATGATCACGTACGGGTCGTATCTCCCGAGAAATGAGAACATTCCCACCAATACGGCCCTGATCTGCGCGATGGATACGTTGGTCGCTTTCCTCGCAGGTTTCATCATCGTCCCCGCTGTGTTCGCCACCCTCGGTGAAAATCAGATCGGCAAGGGCGGCGGATTCGCTTTCGTCTCTCTGGCGAACGTATTTCAGCAGATGCCGGGCGGATCGTTCTTCGGTGTTGTATTCTATCTGCTGCTTCTTTTCGCGGCTCTGACTTCCAGCATGTCGCTGATCGAAAGTATCGTAGCTTTCCTGACAGAGCATTATGCATGGAAACGTACACCCACGACCATCATTGTCTGCATAATCATGTTCCTGATCGGCTGTCTGTACACCTGCACGCAGGCGGCAGTTCCTCTGAAGGGTATCTGGTTCGATGCCGTCAACGGCGTCACCTTCCCGCCCTTCTGCGATTTCATGGAATACCTGACCGACAGAATCATGATTCCTGTCTGCGCTCTCGGCGTAGCCATCTTTGTCGGATGGGTGTGGAAGCCTGAAAATGCCATCGCGGAAGTCGAGCAGTGCGGCGTTAAGTTCCGCCTTGCAAAAGTTTATTCCATCCTCATCAGGTATGTTGCTCCGGTCGCTATCCTGGCCATCCTGATCATGAGCTTCGCAGCCGGAATAACGCTGAGCTGAGAAAACCGCTTTCCGTTGCAGAATTATTACTCAAACGACATTAAGAAGACCGCCCTCGGGTACAGGATCCCGAAGGCGGTCTTTTTGTCCGGATGCTTTTGCCGCGAGAATTCCGCGTCAGAGATAAAATCGCATCTTGACAATTCCGGTCTTTTCAGTCATACTGTAGTAGTTGCGGGGTATGGCGTAGCTTGGTAGCGCGCACGGCTGGGGGCCGTGAGGTCGCGAGTTCAAATCTCGCTGCCCCGACTGACCGGTGACGAATGTGTCACCGGTCTTTTTTTGTTTTATATGGACATCTTCAAATTCATTTTGCATACTGCCCATAGCACCACACTGCAATCTCTGCAATCAGATCTTTCGGCAGCGGTTTGGTATAGGGCAGCCGGATCGTTCCCTTACTCACATCATAATTCGCCAGTTTATCAGCAAAAACCGTGGTTGCTTCTCCACCCGGATAAAGTCCCAGATGCTTTTTCGACGCTGCGAAGTGAATGAGGTTGTGGCCCTTCCAGTATGTTGGCATACTCCACGAGATCTTCTCCTGTGCTTCCGGAATAGCGCTGTGGATGATCTGGCGGACCTCATTCAGATACGGTCTGATCGTTTCATCCTGTTCTCCAATGTACTGATCTACTGTTTCGATCTTGCCGCAGTAATGATCCTGTCCTTCTCGGCTGAAACTCCGACCACATTTCGGGCATTTCCACATATTGCTGTTCCTCCTTAATCACGAATCTAAAATACCGTACTGTTTATACAGATCGAGTATGCGGTTGTACATCCATATGCTGGTCAAAAAACATCAGAGTATCCGCATCAGGTTCCCTCATCCTACGTCTCCTTCGATCACCACATGAATCCTGTCTCCATCATGTTTGTTCAGTTTCTTCCGGATTGTCTTCAGTACTCCGATGATATAGCAGACCGAACCGTCCGGATTCTTCAGCCCCATGTTGACGATGCTTCCGTCATATGGGATACCGTCAAACAGTGCATGAACCTTCACACGCCCCTTTCCAAATTCTTCCCGGATATTCCATGGAAAGGCTACATAAGCACCGCCGTTATCATCCATCTCATGGAGAACCGCGTCATATTCATATTGTTTCATTCCGATCACCGCAGCACCTTATTCAGAGGCTTGCCTTTAGACAGTTCATCTACCAGCTTGTCCAGCCAGCGGATCTTCTGCATCATGGGATCTTCGATAGTTTCCACCTGCACTCCGCATATCTTTCCTTTGATCAGTTCTGCCCTCGGATTTATGGCGGGGGCCTGCTCAAAAAAATCTCTGTAGGTCATTTCCTGGTCAACCTGATTCATATCGTATCCGGTCAACCATTCGATGACGGCATCCAGTTCTTCCTTTGACCGGCCTTTACGCTCCACTTTCTGAAGGAGCAGCGGATAAATTTTTGAGACCTTCATATCAAAAATGCTCTGTCGTGCCATAGTATACCTCCCATGCCCGGTTTAATTCATCCCGCATAAGCATCCTCACAGGGGTAATCGTTTAAAGGTATAAATCACAGCTCTATCCTCATGTAAATCAGTTCCTGATATCCGGTCAGCCGTGACTTGAAGCCTCTTGGATTTCTGCCGTATTCCTCAAAACCGGCTTTCCTGTACATTGTGACAGCGGTTTCATTCTCCGCGACCACACTCAATTCGATCTGCTCATATCCTGCTTTTCTGGCGCAATCTATACAGGCGTGCAGCAACTCAGTTCCGATTCCGAGATTCCAATATTGCCGGTCAATGCTGATGCCGAAATCTGCTCTGTGACGAATTTTGTCCCTGCCGCCGACAGCATCAATACCGGCAAGGCCAGCGACAACACCATCAACCTCCGCAAGAATCTCGACCTCTGTTTCACTATCAGTTTTCTTCTGCAGGAACCGGCCTTCCTGCTCTGCGGTCATTGTATTCTCATCCGGATATGTAAGCAGATAGTCGGTCTGCTCATGTGTAAGGATGAAATTATCCAGAGCAGCCTGACCGTCACGCTCCTCACCGTTCCGAAGAATGCATTCTCTGCCGTCCTTCAGTTTTATAGTTTTCAGATATTTCATCGTTTATATCCACCACTCCGGAGTCAATGCGCCAAGATTGACGATTCTCTCACTTTCATAATCCAGCATTATTTCGATGTCCTTATAGCTTTCCGGCATCAGCTGCACCATCAGTTCACGGCAAGCTCCGCAGGGTGCACCGGTTTTACCGTTCGACATGATCGCCAGCACCTTTTGTATTTTCTGCTCTCCATTCGTGATCATATTGAAAATCGCATTTCGCTCAGCGCAGATTCCAAGCGTAGAGCATGTGTCAACACAGACGCCGGTATAGATTCGACCGGAAGCTGACAGAATCGCTGCAGCCACACCGCCTGCTTCCACATAGTCAGAGATCTTTCTGCCCTTCTGCACCGCTTTTGCCGCTGCATACAGTCTGTCCCACTGCCACTGGTCTTTTGTCA
>CAMOXU010000056.1 GCA_946629525.1 uncultured Clostridia bacterium | reverse complement strand
TGAAACAATAGAAACAGGAGTCGCTGACCTGTTTTATACGGTTTTATTTAACGGTTCAGAGGAATAAGCAGCATGGCTGCAGGATTTTTTTATCGAATGCCTTTGTGCGGCTTCCGAACGTACAGACTGCAGATCTGAAATCCGTTAAAAAAAGCGCTTCCCCGGAAAAAGGAGGCGCTCATGTTTGGTTTATCCGGAAGGAAAGACAGTTCAGGACAGGAGATACCGAAGGTAGAGACAGGCAGTCTCCGTTCTCGGCGAATTGGCGATGATTCCCATGTACAGATCTCCGTCAAAACCGGCTCTCAGGAAAATGGGGAAGGAGGATACATTGATCGCGTTTCGGACGGTCTCAGTCCTGATCTCGGTCTCCTGAGCCTCCCCGAGGGCTACTTCAAGGGAGTTATCGGACAGGATTACTTCATTTTCTGAAAGATAGGGGGCGAGCTCCTTCCCGGGACCATTCTCTGCCGTGAAAGAAGAGAGATCCAGGAGGTAGCCCTTTTCGGAGAAGAAGTCGTAGGACTCCCTGTTCATCATTACCAGGTCGATCTTCCCGGCGTTGATCGCAGCCATGATCTTGAGGCCGGAGGCGTATGCATACTCGTGATTCTCCGCCGCCGGGTCGGAGGAGATATAGAGCTCCTTGTATAGCTGCACGTCGTTCCTGCGGGGCGGGAGATCCGCATATGCAAGGAAGTTCTCCGTCATGTCGGCCTCCAGGGAGGATCCGATGGCGGTGTTGGTGAGAGCGACGTAGAGGACCGTCTCTTTTTTTACGGCAAAACGGATGACCGAGCCGGCAAGAATGGCAAGCGCGATCAGGACCAGCACAAAATGGATCGTGTAGTAAGAGAAAAAGTAAGATATTTTCTGACTGAGCCCCATTTCCCGGAGGCTCTTTTTTAATGCGATTCGCTCGTTATCCATGCGGCTTTGTCATTCCTCTTTTTCAGATTCTTTTTCCGGGTCGTAGGAGCAGGCTGTGAGTACGTTGTTCAGGAGGTACGCACTCAGCATAGCGCTAAGACCCTCGCCGAAGATGATGAGCGGCGTGAAGAAACGCACGATGATAAAGAACATTGCGAAATGAACGGCGAATACCATGATCGTCGCAAAGAGATAATGCGTTCCGATCAGGAAGGCGTTTTTAAGCATGGCCCTGTTGGTATTCTGTACAGCGGCTGTCAGCGGAAAGATATAGATGAGGACAATCGCATACAGGATGGACGCCGCGATCAGGAGAGCGAGAAGCAGTGTCCAGAGGACAGCCATGGGAACCGCCGAGGACGACCGGAGATGGTAGAGAACATATCCGTCCACCCCCAGAAGAACGCCTATGGGCAGCAGGATGAGCCAGAGCTGCGTTGCCTGCCGGAAATTCTCGCGGAAAGAGCGGAAGAACATCGGGATGACATACTGCTCCTCTCCGCGAATGATCTTGATACAGACATAATAGAGGGCGGTAGTCGACGCTCCGACCGTGATGACCGGCAGAGAGCAGACGAACCAGAGAAGGTTCAGAAGGCAGCACTGGCAGAGCGCCAGAATGAGCTGGCTGAATTTGCTTTCGTATGAGAAAAATTTCATATATCAGTCTCCTTCGGTACTTGATTCTCTCTGGATGAGCTCGGCTGCCGTATAAATGGTGCGGAAGTCGAGACCGGGTTCATTGATCCTCGACATGATCAGGTAGACGGCAGACAGAGCCATGACCTGTGTGTGGATATGCACGGTTGTTATTCTCGGAATACTGTGCCGTGACTCGGGCGAATCATCAAATCCGCAGATCCTGATATCACCGGGTACTTCCTTTCCCATCGCGGTCAGGATGCGGATCGCGTCCAGCGCCAAGAAATCGTTGGCACAAATAAAGACCTCCGGCAGTCTGTCCATAGATCTGAAGATGAGAGAAAGTTCTTCCATGCCGTGTTCACGGATGATGAAACTGTCTTCTGCCGGAATGCCGGCCATCAGCAAGGCGGTGCGAAAAGCTCTGTAGCGCTCATAGAAGGACTGGCAGTGCTCGTAATCGCCGATCCATCCGAAGCTTCTTTTTCCCTGCCGAATCATGTCGTTCATAAACTGCGTGATCCCGGTCGTGTTGTCCATGTAGAGCTGGTCAGACAGAAGGGGAGATCCATCGATCTGCGCAGGACCGTCGACAAAGAGAATCGGGAGATCGAGGGCACACAGCATGTCTGCATACGATTTGTCAAATACTTCAAAGCAGATGATACCGCTGCTGCGGTCGGGGGAAAAAGTGATCGGAAGGCGGCCCGCCCTGAGATCCTCCTCTGTAATGCGATGGATATTCAGGGAATATCCCAGCTGAGCGATTTCCCTCTGAAACTTATCCAGCATCAGGGAAGCAAAATGGGAAGGCGCAAGAAACTTTGCGGAGAGGAGAGAGAGCTCGCCCTTAAAAGAGGGGGCTGCATGCTGGGACTCTGCAGTCCTGAATGTTGGATTGTCAGAAAAAGCACTCACGTAGGAGAACTGTTTGTATCCCATTTCAACGGCTTTCTGCAGAATTTTTTCTCTGGTAGATTCCGCAAGGCCGCCTGAGTTGTTGATTGCCTTGGACACGGTATTTCTTGAAATACCCAGAGCATCCGCGATATCCTGAATAGTTGCCTTTTTTTTCATTTCTTTGTTTTCCTTTTGTGCATTTGGAAAGTGTTGCGTTAACTGAATTATAGTACGAATTCGAAGATATGGCAAGAGAGGAAAATGCAAATGCAATGAGAGAAGGATGTAAAAGCACATTTAAATGTGCATATAACATATACTAGATATTGACATATGCACACGCATCGGGTATCATAATCCCAGAAACAATGAACCGTTGTGTGCAAATGCACATTTCATAGGACGGCATGGCAGCTTTGAAGGTGCAAATACACAAACGTAAGTGATGCAGAAACAAGGAGGAATGTCTATGGTGAAGAGTTGAAAAAGAAGTAAGTATTGGCATGTTTAGTTTTCTCTAATGAAAGGAGGTTTTTCAATGAAAAGTGCAAAAGCACCTGCCAAAGCAGAAAAAGGATCCGGCAGCGCTCTTCACAACTCGCTTGTCTATATCAGACAGCACTGGCAGCTCTACGTGATCTTTATGCTTCCGGCTTTTCTGCTGACCATCATCTTTCGGTACATTCCGATGGGAGGCATTGCAATCGCATTCACTGAATACAACCCGATCCGAGGCATACTCGGAAGTGAGTGGATCGGATTTGCAAACTTTAAGAGATTCCTTTCCTCGCCTGACTTCCTCAGATACCTGGTCAATACTCTGAAGCTGAGTATTTTCGGACTGCTCTGGGGATTCCCGGCTCCTATCTTTCTGGCATTCCTGCTGAACCGCATCATGAGCACCAGTATCAAGCAGAAAATTCAGCTGGTCCTCTATATGCCTAATTTCATTTCGGTCATCGTCCTCTGCGGTATCGTCCGCATCCTGCTGTCACCGACCGGTATGATCAATTCTCTTCTTGGAACGAGCACGAACTTCATGACGATGCCCTCCGCATTCCGGACGATCTATATTGCTTCCGGTATCTGGCAGGGCGCAGGCTGGGCATCCATCATTTACACGGCAGCCCTCTCTAACGCCAGCAAGGAGCTCAAGGAGGCAGCGGTCATTGACGGTGCCAACATTATCCAGCAGATCAAGGCGGTCGAGTGGCCGGCGATCAAGGACACTGTCCTGATCCAGTTCATCATGTCTGTCGGCAACATCATGTCGGTCGGCTTTGAGAAGGCATACGCACTGCAGACCGACCTGAACCTCAACACGTCCGAGATCATCTCGACATATGTCTATAAGAAGGGTCTTCTGGACGGCGATTACGGGTTCTCTACAGCTGTCGGTCTCTTCAACACGGTCATCAATGTAGTTCTTCTCGTCTCCATGAATGCTCTGGTCAAGAGGATGAACGAAGGCAAGGGAATTTAAGGAGGGCTCTGTTATGAAGACCAAGAAAAAAAGTGAATTTGCCAGACATTCTCTCGGTGATAAGTCGATCCTGATCGCCGGATACATCCTGCTCGGGCTGTTCGTCGTCGCGATCATTCTCCCGGTGATCTATATCATTCTGGCGTCCTTCATCGATCCGGTGACGCTCCAGAACAGCGGCATTACATTTGACTTCAGTAAATGGACGCTGACCGCCTATGAGCGCGTCATGTCGAATGCTCAGATCTGGGTCGGCTTCAAAAATGCAGTGATCTACTCAGTCCTGTTCACGATCCTGTCCGTCGTGGTGACGCTTCTTGCGGCATACCCGATGTCAAGACCGGACTTCCGCGGCCGCTCTTTCTTCAACATCATCTTTGTCATCACGATGTTCTTCGGCGGCGGACTGATCCCGACCTACCTGCTCATCAGTGATCTGGGCATGCTGGATACGATCTGGGCGATCCTTCTTCCGGGTGCGTTCAGCGTCTGGAATATGATCATAGCGAGAACATACTACATGGGTATCCCGGCTGACCTGCAGGAAGCTGCACAGGTGGACGGTGCGACGGAGCTGACCTATTTCTTCAGGATCCTGCTTCCGGTCTGCACACCGATCATCGCCACGATCGCCATGTGGCAGTTCGTCGGAATGTGGAACAGCTATTTCGATGCCATGATCTACCTGAACAGCGCATCCAAGCAGCCGCTGCAGCTGGTGCTCAGATCGATCCTGATCCAGAACCAGCCGGAACCGGGCATGGTCTCCGATATGCAGAGCACGGCTCAGAGAGCTCAGCTCGCGGAACTGTTAAAGTATGCCACCATCATTATCTCCAGCCTTCCGCTCATGGTCATGTACCCGTTCTTCCAGAGATACTTCGACAGCGGGATCATGGCAGGCGCGGTCAAGGGCTGATGGCCTGATAAAAACAGTAATTTGGCAGACATATTAAAGAAAAGGAGTGTAAGAATGAAGAAAAGAAGTATGTTCCATAAGATTACGGCGCTTGTTCTTACTGCCGGCATGGCAGTGACAATGCTCGCAGGCTGCGGCGGCTCCGGTTCGGGCGCTCCGGCAGGCGGATCCGGCGGCGAGATCGAGACCTATACGTTCCCGCTGGCTGAGAAGGCTGAGCTCTCCGGACTCACAAGCTTCCCGGCAGGCACGGAATCTGAGCCTAATAACCGCACTATCTTCAAGAGACTTGAGGAGCAGACGAACGTTCATATCAACTGGCGCACGATTCAGAGCGACCAGTGGGGCGAGAAGATCGCTCTCGAGATGTCCAATGTCAAGACCCTTCCGGACTTCGTGTTCCAGGCCGGATTCAATGACACTGATCTTCTGAAGTACGGCAAGCAGGGCGTCATCATCAACCTTGAGGATTATATTGACACATGCATGCCGAATCTTCAGGCTGTCTTTGAGCAGGCTCCGGAGTACCGTGCAATGTGCACTGACGAGAACGGCCATATCTGGGCTCTCCCGTGGATCGAGCAGCTCGGCCATGAAAAGACTGCGATCCAGACCGTAGGCGACATGAGCTTCATCAACAAGAGATGGCTTGACTTCCTCGGCCTTGAGATGCCGACGACAGTCGATGAGTTTGAGCAGGTCCTTCTTGCATTCAAGGAGAATGCAGACAAGCTCAAGGCGGAATTCGGCATCGATGGGGATATCATCCCGATGTCCTGCATCATGAACGACGGCGACCAGGATCCCGCGATCCTGATCAACGGATTCGGCGAGGGCTACGGCGATCCGGACCGCGGCCGCCATATCGCTGTCACCGATGACAAGCAGGTCATCTGCTCTGCAACACAGGAAGGCTTCAAGAAGGGTCTCGAATGGCTGCACAAGCTCTATGCGGAAGGCCTGATCGATCCGGAAGCATTCACACAGGAATGGTCCACTTATGTTGCCAAGGGTAAAGCCGGCCGCTACGGCGTCTGCTTCTCCTGGGACGTTGCAAACATTGCTCAGGTCAGCATGGATGAGCTGATCGCAGGCGAAGGCTGGGTGCCGCTTCCGGCACTTAAGGCTGACGTCAGGAACATCACTCCGCAGAACGGGTCCTTCACTTCCGGTTTTGACCGCGGCCGCTGCGTAGTTACGGCTGCTGCAAAGAACCCGGCGCTTGTATGCGCATGGCTTGATCAGATGTACATCCCGATCCAGTCTCCGCAGAACAACTGGGGCACATACGGCGAGGATGATGAATTCGATATCTTCGAGATGAGCGAAAATGCAAACGGTGAGCCGATGCTGAAGCATGCATGGCTTGGCGATGCCTCCCCGGTCGAAGTCCGCGAGGCTGAGAGCGTAAACGGACCTCTGGCTATCCTCGACAGCTACTATGATGTCTATGTCACCTGCCCGGACGATGCGAAGTATCGTCTTGACTGGATCAAGGATATTTACACACCGGATATGAACGGCAAATATGTCTTCCCGAACGTCCTGATGAGCACGGAAGACACAAAGACGATCTCCAACCTTCAGGCTGATATCACGACACGCATCAACACTGCAAAATCCGACTGGGTCATGAACGGCTTCACGGATGCAGACTGGGATCAGCTGCAGGCCGACCTTCAGGCTTACAAGCTGGATGAATATCTTTCCATTTTCCAGAAGTATCTTGATAACTACTACAAGGATTGATCACTGCAGCTTCCGCTGCAGGGATGATCAGTGAAACCCCTCAGTGTTCCCGCCCTTCGCAGGAAGGGCGGGAATCTTCCTTTTATAAAGGAGGCATATTTTGCAGCCGCGAATGCCATGAGGTATTCGCGGCCGCAAAAGAGTCATTCGAGGACATCAAGTCAGAATTCAGAACTTCATTTTGTGAGGAGTAATATATGTCCGATCATTCTCTTAAAGCAGCCCGGGATTTTGAGCAGAAATATTTGCCGTTTTCATATGCGGAACAGCCCAAATTTCACGTGACAGGGGGAATTGGCTGGCTCAACGATCCGAACGGATTTGCTCCGTACAAGGGCGAGTATCATTTATTTTTCCAGTATTACCCCTATGACGTAAGATGGGGGCCAATGCACTGGGGACATGTCAAAACAAAAGATTTTATAAAATGGGAGCGTCTGCCCGCCGCGCTGGCACCCGATATGGAATATGACAGCGGCGGATGTTTTTCCGGCAGCGCGGTCGAGATGCCAGACGGGCGCCACCTGCTCATGTACACCGGCGTCAGAAATGTGAGAGGTGAGAACGGACGCATCGAGAGCTTTCAGACGCAGTGCGTCGCAGTGGGCGACGGCATCGATTATGAGAAATATGAGGGAAACCCGGTCATCGGCGCGGACATGCTGCCGGAAGGCGGCAGCTGTAAGGACTTCCGGGATCCGAAAATCTGGCGCGAGGGAGATAAGTACTTTTCGGTCATAGTCAATGAAGGACCGGATAAGAGCGGAAATGTCCTTCTGTATGAGAGTCAGGATGGATATCAGTGGAAATTCGTGAGCATCCTTGCCGAGTGCGCCAACCGGTACGGAAAGATGTGGGAGTGCCCGGACTTCTTTCCGCTGGACGGCCGGCATGTTCTTCTTGTGAGTCCGATCGAGATGTCGGCGCAGGGACTTGAATTTCACCCGGGGAATGCTACTGTCTGCATGATGGGGAAATTTGACAGGAAGACGAACCGCCTGATGAGAGAAGTCGTCCATGCAATCGATTACGGTCTTGATTTTTATGCACCGCAGACATTACAGGCGGAGGACGGACGCAGGATCATGATCGCCTGGATGCAGAACTGGGAGACGTCGGCCTGCAGGCTTCACGATCTCGGATTCATGGGGCAGATGACGGTCCCGAGAGAGCTGTCTATTAAAAATGGGCGGCTGTACCAGCTGCCGGTGAGGGAGCTTGAGCGGTACCGGGTAAGCAAAGTCGAATACGAGAATATTCTGGTCAGCGGAGAACTGAGCCTCAGCGGAATCAACGGGAGATATCTCGACATGGAAGTTTCGATCCGGCCGGTGGACGTTGGCAGTATCTATAAATGGTTCCGCATCTATGTTGCGAAGGACGGTGAGCACTACACTCTGATCCGTTTTCGCCCGGATGTGGGTACTGTGAAAGTGGACCGCACTCACAGCGGATTTCCGCATGATATTGTAAATATCCGGGAGATCCCGGTGAACGCAGTCAACGGGGTAATCAAATTCAGGGTGGTGATGGATCGCTACAGTCTGGAGCTCTTTGTCAATGACGGTGAGCAGGCGGCTTCCTTTGTCATCTATACACCGATTGAGGCGGGGGCGATCAGCTTCGCATCGGACGGAAATCTCATCGCGGATATCGTAAAATACGAACTGGACACAGAGATTGACAGATAGTAAAGAATTCGGTCACATGAATAATAAGGAGTGCGACTATGCATAAAAGACAGAGCTTTCTGCTGGCGGCTTGCCTGCTGCTCCTCACGTCCTGCGGAGGACCGGCAAAACTGGCAGATGAACCTTATGAGGCTGTCCCTTACAACCTGTATCCGGCCCCGGAAAATGCTTATGTCGGGGACACCATGCCTTATGTGACGGAAGATGGCACGCTTGAACTCTACTACTTATATGATACGGACCATAACGGTCAGGGATATCATCCGATCTGGAAGTATTCTACGGAGAACCTTTATGAGTATCAGGATCACGGGCAGGTCCTGGAATATGGTCTCATGTCGGATCCCGATCCGGCAATAGGAACAGGATCGGTCCTGCAGGGCAGGGATGGGCTCTACCATCTCTTTTATACCGGCCACAACGATACCGGCAACAGCGGGCGGGGAAAAGAATGCGTCATGCATGCCGTGAGTACGGATCGTGAGAACTGGAGCAAGATCCCGGAAGATACATTCTTCAGTCCGGAGAACTATTCCAAGGATGATTTTCGTGATCCGGAGGTATTCTGGGTCGAAGAAGAGCAGTGCTATTGGATGCTGATCGCAGCCCGGGAGAATACCCAGGGAGGCGTTGTCGCCAGGTATACGTCCAAAGACCTGAAGACATGGGAGTTCGAGGGGCCGATCTTCGCGCCGCATGCGCAGTATATGCTGGAGTGTCCGGATCTTTTTCGGATGGGAGACACCTGGTATCTCACATACAGCTGGGACTGCGTGACGTATTATGCGATGGGAGATTCCATGAACGGACCGTTCATGACGCCCGAGGACAATGTGCTGGACGGGACGGGTTTCATATTCTATGCGGCCAAGACAGCGGAACTGGAAGGAACGCGCTATCTGTGCGGGTGGCTCGGCCGTGCAGGCCTGTCGGAGGACTCGGGCATCTATCAGTGGGCCGGCAATGTCCTGAATCATCAGCTTGTTCAAAAGGAGGATGGGACTCTTGGGGTCACGGCACCAGGGACATTTTCCGAATATTTTACCGGCGAGAAGCCGTTCGCGGCCGTGAAGAAGACGGGGAATGTGTCCGTCAAAAAGAACACGGTCAGCCTCAAAGCGGCGGAGGATGCCTATGCGCTGGCAGATATGGGGACCCGGGCTCCGACAATGATGCTGGAATGCGATCTTACAATCGATACGGACGGCTGTGTCGGGTTTGCCTTCGGAGGAAGCGAAGACGATGAGACTTACACGGCGCTGTGCCTGGATGCCGGGAAGGGGTTATTGCATTACGAGGGTTATGAGATCACGGATCTAGCGCAGTTCGAACCGGCTGCCTGGACAAAGTTCGACTTTTCGGAAGAATCCGTTCATCATATAAAGCTCGTATGCGAGAATGAGATCGTAATTCTGTACATCGATGACACAAAGGCACTCAGCTCAAGGATCCGGCATTCAACCGGCGGAGCCCACATCGGCCTGTTCGCCGAGACGGGAAGCGCTGAATTTGGCGGAATCACGGTGAAGGTCCCGGAATAGGGAAGGGAAATGCTGAATGAAAAGACAGCACCCTGAAGAGAGTTCTGCAATAATGGAAAAATCCGACTTCGGTCGGATTTTTTTATGTAATAGGAAACTTCGTTCCCTATTGCACAAAAACGCTCCTGGAAGGGCATTCCACTTATGATATAATAAGGCGGAAAGATCGGAAGCCTGCAGGGAGGAGCTGAAATGCCATTTAAGATAGTTCGAAATGACATCACGAAGATGACCACAGAGGCCATTGTCAATACGGCAAATTGTATGCCGGCAGTCGGACACGGCTGTGATACTGCAGTCTACAAGGCGGCAGGCTATGAGGAGCTTCTTGCCTGGCGCAGGAAATATGTCGGTTCGGCGAAAGTGGGAGAAGCTTTCATCACTCCGGGATTTCGGCTTCCTGCAAAATATATTATTCATACTGTCAGTCCGCGGTTCATCGACGGGAAACATGGAGAGGAAGAGCTTCTGCGGTCCTGCTATCGAAGGAGTCTTGCGCTGGCAGCAGGATATGGGATACGGTCAATCGCGTTCCCATTGATCGCGACCGGCAGCTTCGGGTATCCGAAGGAAGAGGGAATGCGGATCGCAGTCGATGAGATCCATGCCTTTCTGCTCAGATCGGATATGGAGATCTTTCTGGTGGTGTTCGATGAAAATGCGACCCGTATGGGAAGAAGTCTCTATCCGGATCTGGAAGCGTATATTGACCGGAACTATGTGCAGGAAAGGCGTGCGGAAGAATACGGAACCTCTGGCTATTTGCGAGCGGAGGGGAGAGAAGCCCGGCCTCAGGGGTATTCCGTAAGCCTTAAGGCATCGAAACGGAAAGACACCTGGGAGCAGAATGCAATGCCCGAGCTTCGGCGTCCGGAGCCGGAGGATTTGGAGGAGGCGTATCTCGGGGCATCAAATCCGAAAGAAGCAGTCCACGAGCAAGCGAATCTTGAGGAAGCAAAACCGAAGGAAGCGATCCTCGCAGAAGAGCCCTTTGCAGAAGAGGATGATGCGATTCATGAGCTGGAGCGCAGGCTTGCTGAACGATTGGAGCATATGTCCGACACATTTCCTGAGTATCTCCTCTATCTGATTCAGAAAAACGGTCTGGAAAATGCAGATGTATACAAGAGGGCGATCGTTGACAAGAAGGTATTTTCCAAGATCAAGAACAATCCGGACTATCATCCCAAAAAGATGACAGCGCTCTGCCTGTGCATCGGCGCGAAACTGAATATCGATGAATCCAGGGATCTGCTCGCCAGGGCGGGATATGCTCTTTCGCCCTGTGACAAGACAGACATTATTTTCTCCTATTTTATAGAAAATGGAATCTACGACATGATCGAGCTGGATATTCAGCTGGAAGAGCATGGTCTGCCCTGTATTATTGCCTGATACAATCAGGTGATCGTGGAGCTCCACGAGGAAAGGGACTGTGTGCTGATTAATGCGGTCATCCGCCGGGGATAAGGCATTCTGTAAATGCCTGCCTTCTCGAAGGTCGCCCGGCGGGCGACCTGCTTTTACGGACAGCCTGTTATACTGAACTCACAAAAGAGAACATGAGCTGCAAAGCAGCAGAAAGTGAGGTCAGTCATGAGAAAGGGATTAACAGAGCTGGTATTTATTCTTGACCGCAGCGGATCGATGTCCGGACTGGAAGCGGATACGATCGGTGGATTCAATGGGCTTCTCACGAAGCAGAAAAAAGAAGAAGGCGAGGCATATGTCTCGGTCGTGCTCTTCGATGATCGGACGGAGGTCCTCTATGACAGAGTCGACATTCGCAAAGTGGAGCCGATGAACGATAAGCAGTACTATGTGCGGGGGTGCACCGCACTCCTGGATGCAGTCGGCGGTGCGATCCATCACATCGGGAACGTCCATAAGTACGCCCGCGAGGAGGACGTTCCGGAGAAGACGCTTTTCATCATCACGACGGACGGAATGGAAAATGCCAGCCGTGCTTACAGCTATGAGAAGGTCCGCAGGATGATCGAGAATCAGAAGGAAAGATATCACTGGGAATTTCTGTTCCTCGGCGCAAATATTGACGCTGTTTCGGTGGCCGGAAAGTTTGGAATCAAGGCAGACCGCGCTGTCACGTATGAGCATGATGAGGCGGGTACGCGCCTTAATTATGAGGTGATGTCCAATGCTGTAAGCTTCGCCAGAAGAGCGCCGTCCGCAGCGGCGATGGAGAGCGCGCTGGATGAGGATGCTCTTCTTGAGCCGATCCGGGAGGATTACAAGAGACGGCATCGCAAGTAAAGGCCGATTTATCGGCCGAATTGTGATTATGAGGTTCGCGAAGCGGTTCTCATAATAGATCTTATCGGAAGTTCCGCAAGGAACTCCCGATAAAAAGGCCGATTTATCGGCCGAATTGTGATTATGAGGTTCGCGAAGCGGTTCTCATAATAGATCTTATCGGAAGTTCCGCAAGGAACTCCCGATAAAAAGGCCGATTTATCGGCCGAATTGTGATTATGAGGTTCGCGAAGCGGTTCTCATAATATGGATCGCTGAATTCCTGATTTTCATTCAATTGTATTTTTGGGTTTGATATAATTGCATAAGAGCGATCTGACCGGCATATTGATTGCCGGTCAGAGCTGGTTGGAAAGTGCTTCGCACCTTGCGCGGCGCGGCAAGAACACCGAGGCGTTCTGGAAATATGCGGGTACTTAAATTGTTGGGAAGGATGATTTCACATGGGAACAGAATTGTCTATCAGAAAACTTCCTATTGGAATACAGGGATTTGAAAAACTCAGATCGGAGAATTTTCTCTATATTGATAAAACTGAATATATTTATCAGCTGGTGCACAATAATGTACCTTACTTTTTGAGCCGTCCGAGACGGTTCGGGAAGAGTTTACTGATTTCTGCGCTCAAGGCTTATTGGGAAGGGAAGAAAGAGCTGTTCGAAGGACTCAAAATTGAGGAATTGGAAAGGGATAATCCACAGGCCTGGACGCCTTATCCGGTCTTTTTGTTTGATTTTAACGGCGTGAATTATCAAAAGCCCGGGGCACTGGAAGAAGCTCTGGGGATTCAACTCAGGAGATGGAGCAAAGAGTACGGGTTAGAGGATAATTATGATTCCCTTAGCGAACATTTTCAAAACCTGCTCATAAAGTCCAGATCTGTAACAGGACTGCGCTGTGTCATTCTTGTAGATGAGTACGATAAACCGCTTCTGGATGTGATCGAAAATAAAGAACTGCAGGAACATAATAAAGAAGTTTTTAAGGGCTTTTTCAGCACACTGAAAAGCTTTGACGAGTATATTCAGTTTATTTTTATTACAGGTGTATCAAAATTTCATAAGGTGAGCATCTTCAGTGACCTGAATCAACTTAAGGATATTTCACTTACAAAAAAATATGCATCAATCTGTGGTATAACCGAAAGTGAGCTTTCACAGTATTTCGAAGAAGAGATTCAGGAAATGAGCACTGAACATCAGATTTCCGGGAAAGAATGTATGGGTATTCTTAAGCAGACCTATGATGGGTATCATTTCCATGCGGATTCTGCAGGCGTCTATAATCCGTATAGCCTGATGAATGCACTTTCTGATTGTGAGTTTGGCTCCTATTGGTTCGAAACCGGGACACCGACCTTTCTGGTAAAAAGTCTTAGAAATAATGGTTTCGATGTCAGGAAGTTCACTGACCATACGATCTATGCTGATGAGGCAGTTTTGAAAGACTATACGGGAGATCAACTGGATCCGATCCCATTGTTATATCAAACCGGGTATCTGACGATTACGGATTATGAAAGAAGGAAGCGGAGATATACACTTGGTTTTCCGAATGAAGAAGTAAAGTATGGTTTTCTCCAGAGCATGGTACCGGCTTACGTATCAAAGACAGGTGCCGGTACGGGAATGGATATTTTTACTCTTGATGAATATGTAGAGAACGGAAATCTTGATCGAATCCGTGACGTGTTGACAGCATTGTTTGCCAATATTACATATACCAGAGAAGAGGATCCATTTGAGAACTATTTTCAAGCCGTGATTTATTTGGTATTCACTTTGCTGGGGAAATATGCCAATTGCGAGATGCATACATTTTCCGGAAGGATTGACTGCAAAGTGGAGACAAAGGATTTTGTATATTTGTTTGAGTTTAAGCGTGATGAGTCAGCGGAATCAGCACTGGAACAAATTGAAAGCAAAGACTATGCGCTTCCGTTTGCTGCAGATTCGCGAAAGTTGTATAAGATCGGTGTGTCTTTTGATTCGAAGACGAGGAAGCTCAGTGACTGGAAAGTGGCGGAATGAAAGAACAGACCAAAAAGGCCTGCAAAGCAGGCCGAATTAGGATCATGAGGTTCGCGAAGCGGTTCTCATGAGGTGAAAGGACATCCTCAGCGTAAACTGGGTATCGGGATCGTTCAGCATGAGTCCGCTGATTTCCTCGACCTTTCGAAGACGGTAGATGACACTGTTCCTGTGAAGGAAGAGTGCTTCTGCCGTCTTTTTTATATTGCAGCTGTTTGATAAATATACATATACGGTCGGCAGCAGCTTGTTCTTATATTTATCATCGTAGTCTTTCAGGAGCAGGACTGCAGGGTGAATATATCTGGTCAGATCCTCCGTCTCTGAAAAGTGCCGGAGCATGATGGAAATGCTGTACTCTTCAAACGGAAATACATGTCTCTCCGAATCGATCTCTTTCCCGGTCGTGAGTGCGTCCTGCGCCTCGCTGAGCGCCTCGCGGAGAAGCTCGATCTTATGGAAGGGATTGCTGATCCCGACATTGACGCTGTACCCGGCCGGGAATAGGGCAAGCAGATCTCCGACTTTCTCCGCATCGGCTGTGCTGCATACAACGATCGTGGCCTTTCGATACGTGATCACATGGCAGTCGGGGAGTTCTTTGTGAAAAGCCTCCCGCAGCAGCCTTCCTTTGAACGGGGCGGGCTCCGAGTCTTCAGGCCTGAAATACAGGAGCTTCATGTTCTCCTGAAATTTCATATTTCGGTAGGCTTCCGGCAGATTCTCGAGCGGTGTGCCGATGAGAAGATTGTACAGGAAGCCCTGATAATCGCTCGTACGATAGAGCAGCTCCGGCGAAAAGTTGAGCAGCGTGTACCCGGTAACGGAGCTAAGGATGCGCAGCATCTCCGCATGCTCTGTCCGGTATGTGTGATCGCCTTCTATGAGCAAAAGGGAACCTATCCAGGCATCTCTGCAGTAGACTTTGCACGCAAGCTTGCGATATGGAGAGGCAGAGCATGTTACCTCGAAGGGTGTGGTGCCGGGATCGGCCATCTGTACGGATTTCAGTTTTCTGACTTCTGTTATGAAGTCGTAGTCGCAGTAGCCTTTTTTGATATTATCCGTCCACAGTTCGTCTGTCACGGGAATCCTGGTCGAATGGCTGAGGATCCGGAAATCCCTGTCGATCAGGATCAGGGAAGCATTGAATGTCTGTGACGCCAGATCGATCAGCGTGTCGACACTTTTCACCTTGTCTGCTGTCTCCATGAGATAGTGAAGATAGTCATTCCCGGTCCGCTCAGACATGAAGTCCTGAATTCGATTGAAGACCGCTGCGAAATATCTGGACGGAATGACGGCGAGATCGACGGAGTGTCCTGCCGGATCCTGGTGGATGTTGTTCAGCGTGACCGAAGCCGGATGATCGGGTACGACAGATTCTGACAGATCTGTTCTATCAGATGCAAGAATATAGTGTTCGGGACACGGATCGGGTTGGCTATCGTAACCAAAATACAGTGTGCTGCCCTCCTCGGATTCCGGACGATTTGCCCAGAGCCTGACTTTGGAAATGTCCGTCCCGGAGGAGGCAGACAAAATCTGAACGGGAGCGAGTCGGCTTATTTCATTTACAATATCCTGAAAAGTCAAGTCTTATCTTTCCTTTCTGATTTTATATCCCGCGTTATTGATAAATTCAGAGAATATCTTCGTATTTTAGAAAAACTTCTTTATGGTTTCTAGGATAGTGCACGGTGCACAAAATGTCAATTCTGATTCATATATCGTGTCCATAGTGCATTGACTGTATCTGATATACAATAAAAGCAGAGTATTTTGTTCGTAAAAGGTGATATCAGAGAGCACGGAAAGCTGCATACATCTGCGGATCTGCAGGATCCCGGGGCGCAGATATCACAACGGGTAACTGCGAAACTGTGCATGGGATGGAACTGTTCGTGCAATTTCCATAGAGCACAGCGTTTCGCAAGCGCCTGAGGTATCACAATGTTAAAGGAGGGCACACAATGTACGAGAAGCTTTTTGAAAAGGGTCGGATCGGGAACGTTGAGCTGAAGAATCGTCTCGTTATGACCCCGATGGGAACGAATCTTGCAGAACTCGACGGTACGGTCGGTCCTGCGATGCTTGCTTATTTCGAGGCGAGGGCAAAAGGCGGATGCGGACTGATCATGCCTGAGATCTGTAAAGTCAACGAGAAGACCGGCGTCGGCATGTTCCGCCAGATCGCCGCGACCAGCGACCGCCATATTCCGTCTCTGGCCCGTCTCGCATCAACTGTCCA
Source organism: uncultured Clostridia bacterium (assembly GCA_946629525.1). Classification (GTDB taxonomy): domain Bacteria; phylum Bacillota; class Clostridia; order Lachnospirales; family Lachnospiraceae; genus Chordicoccus. The sequence continues at coordinate 787 of CAMOXU010000056.1, read as the reverse complement.
TAAGTATGGAAGCAAAATTTTTATTCAGCTGCATCATCCCGGCCGCGAGGGCGTTTCCTCTCTGATTGGCGGACAGCCCTGCGTCTCCGCGTCGGACCGCATGTGCAACGTCTCCAAACAGGAGACACGTCCGATGACACTGGATGAGATCCATGAGCTGATAGAGCAGTTCGGTGACGCCGCTCTTCGCTGCAAGAAGGCAGGCATCGACGGCGTGGAGCTCCACTGCGCACACGGCTATCTGCTGCAGCAGTTCTTATCCCCGTATACCAACAAGAGGACCGATGAGTACGGCGGAAGCTTCGAGAACCGTATGAGGCTGGTCCTTGAGATCATCGCAGACATCCGCAAGAAGTGCGGCAAGGATTACGTGCTCGGATGTCGTGTATCCGTCGACGAGTTCCTGAACACGATCGGCGTGACGGAAGATTACATCCATATCGAGGATGGTATCCGGATCGTCAAGACGATGGAAGCGGCGGGAATCGATTTCGTCGATGTCAGCTGCGCACTGTATGAGACTGGCCTTATGGCGATCGAGCCGATCTCCTTCCCGCAGGGCTGGAGAAAGGATTTCGTCAAGGCGGTCCGTGACAACGTGAATATCCCGGTCATCGGCGTTTCCGCGATCCGTGAGCCGGCCGTTGCAGAAGCCTTCCTGGAAGGCGGAGTCGTCGATTTCGTAGGCATGGGCAGGACATGGCTTGCCGATCCGGAGTGGGGTATTAAGGTACAGCAGGGCAGGGAGAGCGAGCTGAAGAAGTGCATCAACTGCCTGAGATGCTTC